>NZ_JBFAQZ010000001.1:0-350969 GCF_040673975.1 Actinosynnema sp. NPDC050801
CGTCCTCATTCCCCGACGATCACGCTTTTCGATCGTCGGGGAATGAGGACGCGAACGACCGACTTCCCGGCGACCGAGCCGCCGTCTGCGGAGCAGCGGCAATTCAACGCAGCGACGGCAACGAGCCTGCGGCGTCCGACCGGGACAGGCCGGTGGCCTGCAACAGGTCGACCGCCACCGAACGAACCTGGGCCAGCACGACCTTCGTGGAGAAACCCTCGCCGCCCAGGTGCTGGGCCGTGGCGCAGGCCGCTGCTTCGCAGATCGCCGCACGGGCCCGCTTCGGTTCCTCGCCGCGCCCCAGCTCCGCCCGCAGCACGTCCACCGCGTCGGCGTACCGCCGCAGCACGTCGGGCAGCACGTCCGGCATCCGCTCGCCGTCCCTCAGCGCGGCCAGCGCCCGCCGGGCCAGCACCCTGGTGTTGCGCAGCGCGTAGTCCACCGGCACCGCGGCCGTCTCGTACCGGCCCAGCTCGTGCCGCCTGCGCCAGCGGATCGGCGCGATGGTCGCGATCTCGCTGCCGGTCTTCAACGCCGACGCGAACTCGTCCACCGCCTCCTGGCTGTCGCGCAACCGCGCCAGCACCCCGGCGGCCTGCACGGCGTCGTGCTCGGACACCGCCGTCGCCACCCCGCGCAACGCCTCGGTCAGCTCGCCCAGCACCACCTTCGCCTGCCGGTGCGCCACGGTCAGCGGGTTCGCCGGCAGCAGCGCCGTCACGGCCAGCCCCACCAGCCCGCCGACCAGCGCGTCCACCATCCGGTCCAGTCCGCCACCGGCGCTCGGCGGCAGCAGCGTGGCGACCAGCACGGCCGACGACCCGGACTGCAACGCGATCACCGCGCCACCGTCCAGCAGAACCGCCGTGGACATGGCCAAGGCCACCACCAGCGCGATCTGCCACGGCCCGGAGCCGATCAGCGAGATCAGCACGTCGCCGACGCCCACGCCGACCGACACGCCGACGACCAGCTCCACGACGCGCCGCAGCCGCTGCCCCAGCGACACGCCGAGGCACACCACCGCGGCGATCGGCGCGAAGAACGGGTGCGCGTGGCCGACCACCTCGGTGGCGACCAACCAGGACAGCCCGGCGGCGAGCGCGGCCTGGCCGATCGGCAAGGCCGTGCTCCGCCACCGCTTCAGCCTGCGCGCCACCTCGTCGCGCACGGCTCCCACGTGCTCAGCTCAGGCCGAGTGCGGCGGGTGCCGCGGGGTCGCTGTCGCCGAGGAACTTCTTGCAGCGCTCGTACTCCTCGGTCTCGCCGATCTCGTCGGCGGCCCGCGCCAGGGCCGCCAGGGCGCGCAGGAAGCCCTGGTTGGCGCGGTGCGACCAGGGCACGGGGCCGTGGCCCTTCCAGCCCGAGCGGCGCAGCTGGTCGAGGCCGCGGTGGTAGCCGGTGCGGGCGAACGCGTAGCCGGCGACCGGGTCGCCGGTCTGCAACGCCCGCTCGGCGAGCAGCGCCCACGCCTCGCTGAAGTCGGGGTAGGCGCGGACGATCTTGGCCGGGTCGGTGCCGGCCTCGGCGGCGGCCTGCGCCTCCGGGCGGTCCGGCAGCAACGTGGGTTCGGGACCGAGCAGGTTCTCCATGCCGTCAGCTTAGGAATACCCGCGCCACGGTAGCGACCAGTGCCAGCACCAACGCGGTGACGATGACGCCCGCCACGACCTTCTTGCCCATGAACGCACTCCTCGGGCTCTCAGTGAACTCTCAGGCCGCACCTTTCCGCTTGCGACCATTCGGAGCAACGAACATCACCTGTTAGCATGAGCCCAGCCGGGAAATCGCTGCTCATCGCGCCCCTTAGGGGAAGTCCCCGGAAATACCAGGGCGGGTCACCCTTCCAGCCGCTCGGGTCGAGACGCATCATGGGCGGGTGAACATGGGGGTAACCAACCGCGTCGCGCGTTTCCGGGACCAGTACTGGGAGCGCGGCGAGCCGGGGCGCGAGACGCCGCCCGCTCTCGTCGCCTCGCTCTACCGGCTCTGGCTCGTCGGTCTGCTGCTCAAGCTCATCGGCTCCTCCTGGGACGTGGCTTGGCACTTCAAGTGGCTGCGCGACGAACTGGCGCCACCGCACCTGATCAACACCCTGGGCACGGTGATCGTGGTCGGGTTGACGCTGTTCCACACCTACACCGGCTACGGCGCGGACAAGACCGCGCTGCGGCTGATGCAGTGGGGCACCGGCGTCTTCCTGGTCGCGCTGCCCATCGACCTGATCAACCACCGGCTCAACGGCCTGGACATCACGTCGTGGAGCGGGTCGCACGCCCTGCTGTACCTGGGCACCGCGATCATGCTCGCGGGCGCGATCCGGGGTTGGCTCAAGCTCTACCCGGCGGGCGGCCGGTGGCGGGTGCTCGGCCTGGCCGGGCTGTGGTTCTTCTTCCTGGAGAACATGTGGTTCCCCAACCAGCACCAGGAGTACGGGGTGCTGGAGATCGCCTCCTGGGACCGCGGCGACCCGTACGCCGAACCGAGCCTGCTGCAGTTCGCCGCCGACCAGATCGGCCGCCCGGTCGACCGCGAGTCGATCGTCCAGTTCTCGCTGCCCATCCCCGACTGGGTCTACCCGGTGTGGGGCTTGGTCGCGGCGGCCATCGTGCTGGTCGTCGCCCGGCGCACGATCGGCACGCCGTGGGCCGCGACGGCGGTGGCGGGCGGCTACGTCGCCTACCGCCTGCTGATCTGGCCCCTGCTCGGGGTCGCCGACTTCCCGCTGTCGACCGTGCCGATGTTCCTGCTGCTCATCGGCCTGGCGGTGGACGCCGCCCACCTGGGCCGGGTGCCCGCGCCGGTGGCCGCGGTGCTCGGCTCGGCCGCCGTCACGGGCCTGGGCTACGGCGGGATCTGGGCGCAGCAGGCGCTGGACGCCGCACCGCCGATCCTCTACCCGTCGGCGGCGGTGACGTTCGTGGTGCTCACCGCCCTGTGGCTGGCCGTCCACCGGCTCATGGTGGGGTCAGCCCCCCGACGACCACTGGTGACCGCCTGATTCCGATCGACCCCATTCCCCCTGAGGATCAACCGGGTACAACCCGAATCCTTGGGGGGAATTTCATGCGCCGACTACTGCGCGCAACCGTGGCCGGGGCACTCGCCCTGTCCCTGACGGCGACCACCGCGGGCCTCGCCACCGCCACGCCGAACCGGCTGGCCCAAGCGGTCGACCAGGCCTTGGCGGCGGGCGTGCCGGGGGTCGTCGTCCGGGTGGACGACGGTCGGGGCCGCCCGGTGGAGGCCGTCCGGCAGGCGGGCTGGACGCTGTCGGACCACCGGCTGCGGTCCGGCGACGAGTTCAAGATGGCGTCCAACACCAAGACCGCGTCCGCGACCCTGGTGCTGCAACTGGTCGCCGAGCGCCGACTGCGCCTGGACGACCCGGTCGAGCGGTGGCTGCCGGGCGCGGTGCCCAACGGCTCGGCGATCACGCTGAGGATGCTGCTCAACCAGACCAGCGGCCTGTTCGACTACCTCGACGACCCGCGCCTGCTCGGCCTGCTCACCGGGCAGCACCCCCGGCCGTGGCCGCCGGCCGACCTGATCGCGGTGGCCGCGGCGCACCCGCCGCTGTTCGCGCCCGGCGAGCGGTGGGACTACAGCAACACCAACTACACGCTCATCGGCATGGTCCTGGAGGCCGCGACCGGCCGGTCCTACGCCGACCTGGTCGAGCAGCGGGTCATCCGGCCGCTCGGCCTGCGGGACACCTACCTCCTCACCGCCACGGGGTTCCGCGGCAGGCACGCCCACGGGTACGAGCCCGACGCCGCGCACCTGGCTCCGCTGCTCCCGCCCGGCACGCCCGTCGGTGACGGCTTCGCCGGCCCGCAGCACCACGAGCACGTCGACGTGACCGGGATCGACCTCAGCCCCGCGTGGGCCGCGGGCGGCCTGGTGTCCACGGCGAAGGACTGGAACCGGTTCCTCACCGCCCTCATGTCCGGCCGCCTGATCCCGCGGCACCTGCTCGCGGAGATGCGTGACGCGGTGCCCCAGGGCGGCGGCAGCGCCAACGGCTACGGCCTGGGCGTCATGGAGGTGAAGACGTCCTGCGGGACGGTCTGGGGCCACTCCGGGGGCTTCCCCGGCTACCGCAGCCACAACTACACCGACACCACCGGCACCCGCACCGTCACCGTGCTGATGACGACGGTGTTCGCCCTCGGCGCTCCCGACGCGGCCGCGGCGCAGCAGGAGTTGGTGGACGCCGCCGTCTGCCGCATGTACGGCGAGTAGCACCCGAGGGGACGCGTCCCGACCGGCCGTTCACCGGTCCGTGGTGGGGTCAACCCCCCGCGGAACACTAGTGGCGGACCGATTCCGCCGCGCCCCGCTTCCCCCGAGGATCGACCGGGCCAGTCCCGATCCCGAGGGGGAATCCCATGCGGACACTCTTACGCACCGCGACGGCGGCCGTCGCCGCCGTCGCGCTGGTGGGTGCCGGAGCCGTCACCGCGTCCGCCACCGACGAGCTCACCGGCCTGGCCGACGAGCTCGTCGCGGCGGGCGCGCCGGGCGTCGTCGTCCGGGTCGACGACGGCCGCCGGGTCACCGAACTGGTCCGCCAGGCGCGCTGGACGCTCCGCGACCACCGCCTGCGGCCCACCGACCAGTTCCGGGTCGCCTCGAACACCAAGACGGTGACCGCCACGATCGCCCTCCAGCTGGTCGCCGAGGACGTCCTCGCGCCGGCGGACCCGGTGGAGAAGTGGCTGCCGGGCGTCGTCCCGAACGGTCGGGCCATCACGCTGGAGATGCTGCTCAGGCACACCAGCGGCCTGGCCGACTTCCTCGACGACCCGCGCCTGTTCGGCCTGGTCACCGGGCAGCAGCCGCGCCACTGGGCGCCCGCGGAGCTGGTCGCCGTCGCCACCTCCCGCCCGCCGCTGTTCGCGCCGGGCGAGCGCTGGGACTACAGCAACACCAACTACACGCTCATCGGCATGGTCCTGGAGCGCGCGACCGGCCAGACCTACGGCGAGCTGGTGCGACGGCGCGTCACCGGGCCGCTGCGGCTCACCGACACCCGCCTGCCCACCGACGCGACGTTCCCCGGCCGCCACGCCCACGGGTACGAGCCGGACGCCGAGCACCTGGCGCCGCACCTGCCGCCCGGCGCCCCGCCCGGCCTCGGTTTCGCCGGTCCGGAGCACCACGACCACGTGGACGTCACCGACATCGACATCAGCCCGATGTGGGCGGCGGCGGGCATGACCTCCACGACCCGCGACTGGCAGCGCTTCCAGTCCGCCCTGCTCTCCGGCCGGCTGCTGCCGCGCGACCAGCTCAAGGCCATGCTCGACACCGTCCCGCAGGGCTCGGGCCCGGTCCGCCACGGCCTCGGCGTGATGGAGGCCGCCACCCGGTGCGGCACGGTCTGGGGTCACACCGGTGGCCTGCCGGGCTACTCCAGCTACAGCTTCAGCGACCGCACGGGCACCCGGAACGTCACCGTCCTCACCACCCGGATACAGCGCTTCGCCCCCGAGAACAACGAGATCGAGCTGGAGCTCTTCACCGCGGCCGTCTGCCGCATGTACGGCAGGTGACCAAGCGGAACGGCCCCCTCCGAGAGCCGGAGGGGGCCGTTCGCCGTACCGGGGCGTCTCAGCCGGCGATCATGCGACCGGACGACTTCAGGTGCTCGCACGCCTGGGCGATGCGGGCGGCCATGCCCTGCTCGGCGGCCTTGAGGTAGGAGCGCGGGTCGTAGGCCTTCTTGTTGCCGACCTCGCCGTCCACCTTCAGCACGCCGTCGTAGTTCTGGAAGAAGTGACCCACGATCGGACGGGTGAACGCGTACTGCGTGTCCGTGTCGATGTTCATCTTGATCACGCCGTAGGTCAGCGCCTCGTGGATCTCCTCCAGCAGCGAGCCGGAGCCGCCGTGGAAGACCAGGTCGAACGGCTTGGAACCGGCCGGCAGGCCCAGCTTCTCGGCCACCACGTCCTGACCCTGCTTGAGGATCTCCGGGCGCAGCTTCACGTTGCCCGGCTTGTACACGCCGTGCACGTTGCCGAACGTGGCCGCGACCAGGTAGCGGCCCTTCTCGCCGGAGCCGAGGGCCTCCACCGTCTTCAGGTAGTCCTCGGGGGAGGTGTACAGCTTCTCGTTGATCTCGTGCGCGACGCCGTCCTCCTCGCCGCCGACGACGCCGACCTCGATCTCGAGGATGATCTTCGCCTTGGCGGTGAGGTCGAGCAGCTCCGAAGCGATCTTCAGGTTCTCGTCGAGCGGCACGGCCGAGCCGTCCCACATGTGCGACTGGAACAGCGGGTTGAGCCCGCGGTCCACCCGCTCCTGGCTGATCGCGACGAGCGGCCGGACGTAGCCGTCGAGCTTGTCCTTCGGGCAGTGGTCGGTGTGCAGCGCGATGTTCACCGGGTACTTCTCGGCGACCACGTGCGCGAACTCCGCCAGCGCAACCGCGCCGGTCACCATGTCCTTGACCTTGGTGCCCGAGGCGAACTCGGCACCACCGGTCGAGACCTGGATGATCCCGTCGCTCTCGGCTTCTGCGAAACCACGCAGGGCCGCGTTGAGGGTCTCGGACGAGGTGACGTTGATCGCGGGGTAGGCGAACTCGTTCGCCTTCGCGCGGTCGAGCATCTCGGCGTAGACCTCGGGGGTTGCGATGGGCATCGGTGGGTCCTCCTCGGGTGCCCGGAACGCGGTGTCGGCAGCATCCTACGGCCACGGCCCGACGGAAGAAGATGATCAACGGCATAGTGGTGTCATGGCGACCGCACGGTGGAACGGCGAGATCATCGCCGAGAGTGACAAGACCGAGATCGTGGAGGGGAATCACTACTTCCCCCTGGAGTCTGTGCACGCCCAGTACCTCAGGCCGTCGGACACGACGTCGGTCTGCGCCTGGAAGGGCACGGCGAGCTACTACACCCTGCACGTGAGGGGTGAGGACAACCCCGACGCCGCCTGGTACTACCCGGAGCCCAAGTCGGCCGCGGCCAACATCAAGGACCACGTCGCGTTCTGGAAGGGCGTCGAGGTCTCCGCCGACTAGGCCCCCGACCGGTCCCCGACCCGGTCAGTCGGCGACGGGGACCCGGTCCCGCACGGCGGCCGCGATGTCGCGCAACGCCTGTTGGGCGTCGACGGCGCCGACCACCTGGACGGCCACGTGGTCGGCGCCGGCCTCGTGGTGCTCGCGCAGGCGCCGCGCGACCCGTTCGACCGGACCCCACGCCACCAGCGCGTCGACCAGCCGGTCGCTGCCGCCGTCCGCCAGGTCCTCCTCGGTGAACCCGTGCCGCAGCCAGGTGCGGGTGTGGTTGGGCAGTGCCAAGTACCGGGCCAGCGCCTGACGTCCCAGCTCACGGGCCCGCGCCGGGTCCTCCTCCAGCACCACGTGCTGCTCGGGGGCGAGCAGCACGCCGGCGCCGACGGCCTCGCGCGCCCGCGCCGTGTACTCGGGCGTCACCAGGTAGGGGTGGGCGACGCTGGTCCGGGCGGCCGCGAGCCGGAGCACCCGCGGCCCGAGCGCGGCCAGCGCCAGGCGGTCGCGCGGCACGTCCAGCTCGTCCAGGTAGTGGATCAACTTCTGGTAAGGGCTGTGATACACCTCACCCACCAGCTCGCGGTGCCCGGCGCCGATGCCCACCAGGAACCGGTCGGTCCAGGCCAACGCCCGGTAGCCGTCGTTGACCTCGCCGGCCGGGGTCGTCCAGACGTTCATCACGGCGGTGGCCACGGTGATCTTCTCGGTGGCGTCCAGGAGCTCGGAGACCGTGGCCATCACGCTGCCGTCGGGCGAGCCGCCCAGCCACAGCGCACCGAAGCCGAGCTCTTCCAGTTCCGCCGCGTCCTCGCCGCGCCCGTCCCACCGCGCGGCCTGGTCCCACACGCCGTACCTGCCCAACTCGACCGTCATTTCGTCTCTCCGCGAACTAGGTGCTGACGACTGGCAACCGCCCGGCGCCACCATTTAGTCCTGACTTCTCCATTCGGCGCGAATGGACCACCCGCCCTAGCTTCGCGACATGACGAAACTCGGAACCAGCGACCTCGACGTGTCGCGCCTGTGCCTGGGTGGCAACGTGTTCGGCTGGACCGCCGACGAGGACGCCTCGTTCGCCGTGCTGGACGCCTTCGCGGACGCCGGCGGCAACTTCGTGGACACCGCCGACTCGTACTCGGCGTGGGCCGAGGGGCACACCGGCGGCGAGTCGGAGACGATCATCGGGAAGTGGCTGCGCCGCCGCGGCGACCGGGACGCGGTCGTGGTCGCGACCAAGGTCGGCATGCTGCGGGGCCTGGACGACCTCAAGGCCGCCACGATCGAGCGGGCCGCCGAGGACTCCCTGCGCCGACTGGGCGTGGACCACATCGACCTGTACTACGCGCACCGGGACGACCCGGGCACGTCCCAGGAGGAGACGCTGGCCGCGTTCGACCGCCTGGTCGCCGCCGGCAAGGTGCGGCACGTCGGCGCGTCCAACTACTCGGCCGAGCGGCTCACGTCCGCGCTCGCCGTGGCCGAGCGCGAGGGTTTCGCCAAGTTCGTCGCGCTCCAGCAGGCCTACAACCTCGTGGACCGCTCCTACGAGGGCGAGCTGTCCCGCGCGGTCGCCGACCACGGGCTGGCGTCCGCGCCCTACTGGGGCCTCGCGAAGGGGTTCCTGACCGGCAAGTACCGGCCGGGCGTCACGGTCGAGAGCGCACGGGCCGCGGCCGCGTCGAAGTACCTCGACGAACGCGGCCTGCGCATCCTCGCGGCGCTGGACGAGGTCGCGGAGGCCCACGACACCACCCAGGCGGCGGTCGCCCTGGCGTGGCTGGCGGAGCAGCCGACGGTGGCCGCGCCGATCGCGTCGGCCCGCACCGCGGCGCAGCTGGCCGACCTGCTCCCGGCCCTGCGGCTGGAGCTCAAGGCGGACGAGGTGGCGGCCCTGACCGCCGCCGCACGAGTTTAACTCTCCAGTAGCTTACTCGCGGTAAGTTGCGTTACGGTGACCTCCCTGGCTCCGACCGGCTGAGGAGGTCACCGTGGACGTTGCGGGCAAGGTCGTCCTGATCACAGGCGCGGCGAGGGGCATCGGCGCCGAGGTGGCGCGGCGTCTGGCCGCGAAGGGCGCGCGGCTGGCACTGGTCGGCCTGGAGGGCGAGCAGCTGCGGCAGGTCGCCGAGCAGTGCGGCGGCCGGGCGTGGGAGGCCGACGTCACCGACTGGGAGGCCTTGGAGGCCGCGGTCGAGGGTGTGGTCGACCACTACGGCCGCATCGACGTGGTCGTGGCCAACGCGGGCATCGCCGCCACGGGCTTCATCCGGTCGATGGACCCCGCCGCGTTCGAACGGGTCATCGAGGTCAACCTGCTCGGCGTGTGGCGCACGGTCCGGACCTGCCTGCCGCACCTGATCGCGAGCCGGGGCTACTGCCTGGTCGTGTCGTCGCTGGCGGCGATCGTGCACATCCCGGGCAACGCGGCCTACTCCGCCGCGAAGGCGGGCTGCGAGGCGTTCGCGGACAGCCTGCGCGCCGAGGTGCGGCACCTGGGCGTGGACGTCGGTGTGGCGTACTTCTCGTGGATCTCCACCGACATGGTCGAGAGCGCCGACGAACACCCGGTCTTCGGCCCGCTGCGCCGCGGCATGCCGGGCCTGGCGGGCAAGAAGTACCCGGTCTCCGACGTCGGCAAGGCGGTGGTCCGCGCGATCACCCGGCGGTCCAGGGCCGTGCACGTGCCGGGGTGGGTCGGCGGCCTGAAGGTCTTCCGCGCGTTCACCCCGAAGGTCGTCGACCGGCAGGCGCCCAGGTCGGTGCCCGCCGCCGACCGCGAGATGGCCGCGAACGACCTGTCCGGCCTGGTCGGACCGGGCGGGACGGCCGCCGCCAAGAAGCGCTAGACCCGGCGGAGCGCTAGACCCAGGCGCCCATCAACGTCTGCCACTCGTGCACGCGCGTCCCGGCCACCACGCCGGCGCGCGTGTACGGGTCGGCGGCGAGGACCTCTCGCAACTCGGCCTCGTCGGCGACCTCGTAGACCAGCAGGGCGCCGGACTGGTCGGCGTAGGGGCCGGACACGAGCAGCACACCCCGCTCCACCAGCGTCGCCAGGTACTCGCGGTGCGCGGGCCGGACCGCCAGCCGCTCGTCCTGGTTGTCCCCGAACACCAACTCGACCGCGAACCGAGCCATCGAAAGCCCACCTCCGTTGTGCAGCGCCGCGCCGAAGCTACCCGGTGAGGAGGTAACGTCATTTCCGTGGTCGGTCCCGATCGGAACAGCGGCGGCATCGCGCGTGTGCAGGACACGCTGACGAACCTGCGGATCCAGGACGGCGCGGCACCGGCCCCGACCGGCCCGCTGACGCTGGAGGACCTCTACCGCCAGCACCGCATGCGGCTGGTCCGGCTGGCGCTGCTGCTGGTCGACGAGCCCGCCACGGCGGAGGACGTGGTGCAGGAGGCGTTCACCGGCCTGCACCGCAACTGGAAGAACCTGCGGGACGCGCAGGCCGCCGTCGGCTACCTGCGGACCGCCGTGGTCAACGGCTCGCGCAGCGTGCTGCGGCGACGCAAGACGGCCCGCGACTACACCCCTCCGCACGTGGCCAACGCGAGGTCGGCGGAGAGCCTGGCCATGCTGACCGCCGAGCACCAGGCGGTGGTGGCGGCGCTGTCCCAGCTGCCGCCGCGGCAGCGCGAGGTGCTCGTGCTGCGGTACTACGGCGACCTCTCGGAGGCCGAGATCGCCGAGGCCACCGGCATCAGCAAGGGCACGGTGAAGAGCACCGCCAGCCGTGCGCTGGACGCCCTGCAGAAGATCATGGCCGGCAACTAGCCCGTCGCCCACCAGCTCGGCCGGCCACCTGCCCGGCCGCCCACCAGCTTGGGCGTTCGCTTCGCAGGGGTCCCCGCCCAGGGGATCCCTGTTCTTGATCCTGCCACCTCACACCGACAGAACCGCCTCGCCGACCGCAGCCTGTGGACAACTCGCGCCGGGCGGACGGGCAGGGCTCCAGCAGGGCTGCGGCGGGCTCAAGCGGGCCTGCGGCAGGGCTCAAGCGGGGTTCCGGCACGCGCGCGGCCACAGCGGACCGACCCAATCGGACACTTGGTATAGACCAATGACGGTCGGATGCCGCAGTATCGGTCCTCGTGGTGCGCACAAGACACGTGATAGCCGTCGACGTCGGCGGAACCGCGACCAAGGCGGCCCTGGTCGGCGGCGGTCCCGGCGGGGTGCGGGCGGTGACGCGGCTGCGGCGGCCGACCAGGCCCGGCGGGGACGCCGTGGTCGAGGACGTGGCCGAGCTGGTCGAGGAGCTGCGCGCCGCCTCGGCGCACCCAATCGACGCGATCGGGCTCGTCGTCCCGGGCATCGTGGACGAGGTGACCGGCACCGGTGTGTACTCCGCGAACCTGCGCTGGGCCGACTACCCGTTCCGCACCCGGGTCGAAGCCGCCACGGGCCTGCGCACCGCGTTCGGCCACGACGTCCGGGCCGGCGGCCTGGCCGAACTGCGCCAGGGCAACGCCCGCGGCCTGACCGACGCGGTGATCATGCCGATCGGCACCGGCATCGCCGCCGCCCTCGTCCTGGACGGCCGGGTCTCGGCCGCGCCGGGCGAGGTCGGGCACGTGGACGTGGGCCACGGCGACCCGTGCGGCTGCGGCCAGACGGGGTGCGTGGAGGCGCGGGCGAGCAGCGCCGCGATCGCCCGCCGCTACACCGAGCGCGCGAACCGCCACGTCGACGGCGCGGCGGAGGTGGCGAGGCTGCTCACCGAGGGTGACGCCGACGCGGCCGAGGTGTGGCGGGAGGCGGTGGACGCGCTCGCGAAGGGCATCCTGCTGATAGCGGCACTGCTGGGTCCGCAAGCCGTGGTGCTGGGCGGTGGCCTGGCACTGGCGGGTCCGGAGCTGACGGATCCGCTGGGCGGACGACTGGACGAGCTGATCACGTTCCAGCGACGCCCGGAACTGCGGTTGGCGGCGTTGGGCGACGAGGCCGGGTGCCTCGGGGCCGCGCTGCTGGCCATCGACATGCTGGAGGACAGATGAGCACGTGGGGTGGACCCGTGGACGTGACCCTGACCGGTGGTCGGGTCGTCACGCCCGACGGGGTGCTCGAACAGGGGTGGGTCGCGGTCCGGGACGGGCTGATCGCGGCCGTCGGCGAGGGGGCGCCGCCGGACGGCCCGACCACGGACGTCGGCGGTGGTTGGCTGGTGCCGGGCTTCGTGGACATCCACTGCCACGGTGGCGGCGGTGAGGCGTTCACCAGCGCCGACCCGACCCGGGTGATCAAGGCGGCGAACGCGCACCGCAGGCACGGCACGACCACGCTGCTGGCGAGCCTGGTGTCCAGGCCCGTCCCGGAACTGGCCGACCAGGTCAAGGCGCTGACCGAGCTCGTGCGGGACAACGTCGTCGCGGGCATCCACCTGGAGGGCCCGTTCCTGTCCGCCGCGCGCTGCGGCGCGCACGACCCGGCCATCCTCCGCCCGCCCGACCGCGGCTCGATCGACAAGCTGCTCGACGCGGGCGACGGCGCGATCCGCATGATCACCGTCGCGCCGGAGCTGGAGCACGGCGTGGACGCGGTCCGCCACCTCGTGGACAACGACGTCCTGGCCGCGATCGGCCACACCGACGCGACCGAGGCGCAGATCCGCCCGGCGGTCGAGGCGGGCGCGACCGTCGCCACGCACCTGTTCAACGGGATGCGCCCGCTGCACCACCGCGAGCCGGGCCCGATCGGCGCCCTGCTGGACGACGAACGCGTCACCGTCGAGCTGATCTGCGACCTGGTGCACCTGCACCCCACCGCGGTCCGCCTCGCCGCGCGGCACGCGGGCGTGCACCGGACCGTCCTGGTCACCGACGCGATCGCGGCGGCGGGCGTCGGCGACGGCGTCTACGACGTGGGCGGCCTCGAAGTGCGGGTGGTGGACGGCGTGCCGACGCTCGCCGGCGGCGCGTCCCTCGCGGGCAGCACGCTGACCATGGACGCCGCGTTCCGCAACGCGGTGCAGTCGTGCGGCCTGACCGTCACCGAAGCCGTGCACGCCACGTCCACCCGTCCCGCCCGGCTGCTCGGCCTGCAGGACCGCACGGGTGAGCTGCGCGCCGGTCTGGCGGCCGACATCGTGGTGCTGGACACCGAACTGAGGCCGCGCGAGGTGATGTGCCGGGGCGCGTGGGTGAAAGACTGACCAAGTGCCGGAAGACCACGAGAAGCTGGTGGCCGACGCGTTGCGCGCCCAGGCCACCAGCACCGGGGCGCACGCCCCCGTGCCCGCGCGGCAGGCACGCCCGTCGCTGGGCGCGGGGTGGGTGCTGCTGCTCGCCGTGCTGCTCGGGCTGGCCGCCGGCACGGTCGTGGCGGTCATGACGCTCAGGTAGTGCCTGTACCGTGGGCGCCGTGACGGTCGCCCCCACCTCCACGATTGCCCTCGGCCCCGAATGGCTCGACCCGCAGGTCCTGCTCCAAGGACTCGGGCCGTACATGCTGGTCGGGCTGTGCTTCATCGTCTTCGCGGAGTGCGGCCTGCTGGTCGGCTTCTTCCTGCCCGGCGACTCCCTGCTGTTCACCGCGGGCCTGTTCGTGGCCTCGGGGCTGCTGGAGTACCCGCTGTGGCTGGTGTGCCTGCTGCTCACGGCGTGCGCGCTGGCGGGCAACGTGGTCGGCTACTGGATCGGTTACCGGGCCGGACCCGCGCTGTTCAACAAGCCCGAGTCGAAGATCTTCAAGAAGGAGTACGTCGACAAGACGCACGAGTTCTTCGACAAGTACGGCGCCCGTGCGATCGTCATGGCGCGGTTCGTGCCGATCGTGCGCACGTTCATCACCGCGATGGCGGGCGTGGGCCGGATGGACCCGCGCAAGTACTTCACGTACTCCCTGATCGGCGGCGTCGCGTGGGCCGCGGGCCTCACGGTGCTGGGCTACTTCCTCGGCCAGATCCAGTTCGTGCGCGACAACCTGGAAATGATCCTGATCCTGATCGTGCTGATCTCGGTCATCCCGATCGTCATCGAGATCATCAAGGCGCGGCGGGAGAAGAAGACGCTGCTCGCCCAGGAGGCGGCCGACATCACCGAGGTCATCGACTTCGTGGACGACCGGATGGACGAGACTCAGCAGATCCGCCGCATCGACTGACCCCTCCCCTCTCACCACGCCCCGCGAGGTCGCGTCGGTCGTCCGGTGCCCATCCCGCGGCGATCACGCTTTTCGATCGGCGCGGGATCGGCGCCGGACGACCGACTTCCGGGCGACCGAGCCCGCCGTCTGCGGAGCAGCGGCAATCAGACGCCGAACATCGAGCCGGGGTTGAACAGGTTCTCCGGGTCCAGCGCCCGCTTGATCTCGCGGTGGACCCGCAGGCCGACCGGCCCGATCTCCCGGGCCAGCCACTCGCGCTTGATCTTGCCGATGCCGTGCTCGCCGGTGACCGTGCCGCCCAGCGCCAGGCCCAGCTCCAGGATCTCGTCGAACGCCCGCCGCGCCGCCGCGAACTCGTCCGCCGACGCCGGGTCGTAGACGATCGTCGGGTGCATGTTGCCGTCACCGGCGTGGCCGACCACGGCGATCCGCAGCCCCACCGACTCGCTGATCCGCTCGCACCCGGCGATCAGGTCCGCGACCTTCGTCCGGGGCACGCACACGTCGTCGGTCAGCCACGCGCCGTAGAGCTCCAGCGCGGGCAGCACGGACCGCCGCGCGGTGAGCAGGTCACGGCCCTCGCCGAGGTCCTCGGTCGCGTAGACGAGCTCGGCGCCCGCCGCCACGCACGCCTGCTCGATCGCGGCCAGCTCCTGCCGTCCCGCCTCACCGCCCGAGTCGGACTGGCACAGCAGCAGCGCCGCACCGGCGTTCAGGTCGGTCTTCAGGTACTGCTCGACCGCCCGGATGGACGTGCGGTCCATGATCTCCATCAACGACGGCACGATGCCCTCGGTCACCACCCGGCTCACCGCCACGCCCGCGGCCGCCGTGCTGGTGAACGCGGCCACCAGCGTGGCGGGCGCCTGCGGCATCGGTCGCAGCGCCAGGGTCGCGCGGGTGATCACGCCGAGCGTGCCCTCGCTGCCGACGAACAGCTTGGTGAGGTCGTACCCGGCCACGCCCTTGACCGTGCGCCGACCGGTCCGCAGCAGCTCGCCGTCCGCGAGCACCACGTCGAGCCCGAGCACGGAGTCCGTGGTCACGCCGTACTTCACGCAGCACAGCCCGCCCGCGTTGGTGGAGAGGTTCCCGCCGATCGTGCACCAGTCGTAGCTGGACGGGTCCGGTGGGTAGAACAGCCCGTGCTTCTCCACCGCGCCGCGCAGGTCGAGGTTCACCACCCCGGGCTCGACCACGGCCAACCGGTTGTCCGGGTCGATCTCCACGATGGCGTTCATCTTGGTGGTCACCAGCACCACGCAGCCCTCGATCGCGTTCGCCGCGCCCGAGAGCCCGCTACCCGCGCCGCGCGGCACGATCGGCGTCCGCGCCGCCGCACAGGCCCGCACGACCGCCTGCACCTGTTCGGTCGACGTCGGCAGCACCACCGCCAACGGCTGCCCGTAGGGCGCCAGCGGCATCATGTCGCGCTGGTAGCTCGCGGTGACGTCGACGTCGGTCAGCACCGCGTCGGCGCCGACGGCGGACCGGAGTTCGGCGAGCAGAGCCTCCATCGCTCCACGCTAACCGTTTCGCGGACCCAGGAGCAGGGGTCAGTACCACGTGATCCCGTAGAAGATGAACGAGCCGCCGGTCGAGGGCAGGGCACGCACTTCGAGGGACGCGTAGCGGCCGACCTTGCTGCGCGCGCAGAGCCGGCTGCCGACGTGCAGCTCGTCGAACCCCACGCGGTCGCGCCACTGGGTGACCTGGGCGCACCGGGCGCGGTCGGGCGCCGGGCTGTCGGGGATGACCGCGAGCCGCGCCCCGTAGGCCGTGAAGACGCTCGACGCGTCGATCTGGAGCTCACCGGGCGTGTCCGCGTCGTGCCGCCAGTACTCGATGTCCACCCAGTTGTAGCCCTGCTGCCGGACCAGCTCGACGGTGCGCTGCTCCTGGACGCCGTCGTACCGGCCGGGATCCTCGGTCGGAACCCGGTCGTCCGTCGTGGGCGTGGTGGTCCGCGTCGTCCCGGGCGTTCCCGTGATCGTCGGCGGTTGCCCGGCTCCCGTCGGCACGGTCGTGCGGCCCGGTTGCGACGGCGGCGCCCCGGCCGACGTGGGGACCGGGCTCGACGGGGCCGAGGAACCGAACGTCGCCGGTAGCGGCATCGCCGTCGCACCGGTGGTCACCGTGACCGTGGGCATCGCCCGCTGCTTCCCGGCCACTTCCCACGAAACGAGCACGATGCCGACCACCAACGCCGCCACCGCGGGAATCACGAGCATCCGCCGCTTGCCCTTTACCGGCTCCTCGATGACCTCGAGAACCGCGGGCTCCGGCCCCGGTTGCACCCCTTCTGACGGTTCCTCTTCCGACGGCATCTCTTCCGCCGGTTCCTCTTCCGGCGATTCCGGAGAACGCGGGTCCGCCGCCCGTTCCCACTTCTCCCGCCACCCGACGACGTCCCCGCCGCAGGCCGAGACGAACGCCTTGGTGACCTCCCAGGTCGGCAACGCCTTCCCGGCCGTGGCCGCCTGCAACGCCGCGTACGAGTAGTTGGCCAGCGGCGCCATCGCGCGATAGGTCAGCCCGGACTCCTTGCGCAACGCCCGCAGCTCGTGGGCGAACGCCTGCACCGGCCCCGCCCCCGGGTCGAGCGGCTCCTCCGGACGACCGACCGCGCGGCTGCTCATCCCGCTCCTCTCGCCCGACCGACCGGCAGATTATGTGGCAACCGACCGAGCCAGGTCCGTGAACGCCCGGTCATTCACCCAATTGAGCCGCGGCAACCCGCCCACCTGCGGAAACACCCCGCTCATTGACTGGTTGACCAGGGCTTCCCGACATGTCTTCCTGATCAATTCCCGCCGCCGTACGACTGGTCGGGCAACGTCCCAACGCCCCGATCGGAGCGAGCATGAACCCGAAGGCCAGGCACCGACGCCCCGGCGTCGTCTCCGCCGTCCTGCTCCTGTTGACCACCCTGCTGTCGGCGCTCCTCGCGCCGTCCGCGTCCGCCGCACCGGGCACCGCGCGGATGACGTCGTTCGACCCGCGGGTGCACGGTTTCCAGTTCTCCAACCAGTTCCAGACCGCGCCGTTCCAGAACGTGGGTCTGCCCGACTGGCGCTTCGGCGGCCTGTGCGGCGGCATGTCCTACGCGGCGCTCGACCACTTCTTCACCGGAAAGCGGACGCCCCGCCAGACCACCCTCCCCGCGACCGGGTCGCCCCTCTACAACTACATCTACCAACGCCAGGAAACGTCGCTGAAGGACAACGCCGACAAGTGGCTGGAACTGATCGCCAACCCGTTCGGGTGGCGCACGACGGAATTCTTCAACTGGGGCCTGCAGGGCTTCAACGGCGGCCGGTTGGAGGAGTTGCGCCGCGAGATCGACGCCGGCCGGCCCGCGCCGCTCGGGTTGTTCAAGAACGGCAACGGCGGGGTCCGGCCGCACCACCAGGTCGTCGCCATCGGCTACGACATGGGCCGCTACACCGGTGACCTGGGCGCGTTCAAGGAGGACCTGAAGATCTTCGTGTACGACCCGAACTTCCCCAACGAGGTCATCACGATGGTCCCGCGCCCGGCGACCACCTCCTACCAGTACCTGGAGCACCCGGAGCAGACCTGGCAGACCTACTTCGTGGACCGCAGGTACCGGGCCGCGACGCCTCCCGCGTTCCCCGACGTGGTGCCGCCGAGCGGCGACCGGACCACCCGGTTGCAGCTCCACGTGCGCACCGGCAGTGACGACCTGCGCGGCGGGCAGGACAACGTCAACGCCACCGTCCACTTCCGCTCGCACGACCCGGTCGTCATCCCCAACATCAACCGCAGCGCGCGCTGGATCAACCACTACGACCAGGTGGTCCTGCTGCCGCTGCCGATGGCCTACCCGATCGGTGACGTGACAGGAGTCACACTGGCCACCACGTTCGGCGGCGGTCTCGGCGGTGACAACTGGAACGTCGACCGCTTGGCCGTCCGCCCGGCCGGCACCGCGACGACGCTGTACGAGGCGTCCGGCACGCCGCTGGTCCGGTTCACCGGGGAGAACCGCCCGTTCACCGCCCGCGTCGACAAGGTCCTCGACGGCGGTTTCGAGGGCCAACCCGCCCGCGGCCTGTCCGCGCCGTGGCGCGCCGAGGGCCCGGATCCGAAGGGCGTCGACATCAACCTCGGGTTGCAGCAGTCGGGCCGCAAGAACGGGTTCCTCTGGTCGGCCGGCCGCACCTGGAACGCGCTCACCCAGGTCGTCCCCGTCCATCCCCACCGCGACCACGTGCTGCGCGGGTGGGTCCGGACCAGCGGCAACGTCACGGGTGGCTACTTCGGCGTGCGCGCCGGCACCGGTGCGGCACCGCACACCGAGCGCCACTTCGCCGCCGCGAACCACGCCCAGTACCGGCTGGTCGAGATCCCGTTCAACCCGGGTCCGAACGGGGAGATGACCGTCTTCGTCGGCTACTGGGGCCCGGGCGGTGAGAGCTGGGTCCAGGTGGACGCCATCTCCGTCCTGCCCGCCTGAGCCGGTCGCGGTCGAGGTCCCCGCGGGCAACGTGCCCGCGGGGGCCTCCTCGTACCCGGACTGCCCGGGTTGCGGGATGCCGTAGCCGCGGACGCCGGCACGCCGATCGCGCAGGATCGCTGCACCACGTGCCCGGACGTGCGCGAACCGCGACGACGCCGAGGCTTCGGCAAGGCGTTATCCCCATGTCGCCCAGGCGACGCCGTGGTCCCACGTAGGCTGCATCTCGTGGTGTTGTCCGCATCGTCCGAGGCTGTCGCATTCGTTCAGCTCGATTCCGCAGGCCCGTTGGCCGTGTGGCTGATCACGCTGAGCTTCATCTTCTTCGAGTGCGCGTTCATCTTCGGCTTGTTCCTGCCCGGCGACTCGTTGCTGTTCGCCGCCGGTGTGGTGCTCGCCTCGCACGAGGCCGAGCTGTCCGCCTGGCTGCTGTCGGGGGTCGCGCTGGTCGTGGCCGTCGTCGGCAACCAGATCGGGTACTACATCGGCAGGCACACCGGCACGCGTCTGCTGGCCCGCCGCGGCGGCAAGGTGCTCAACAAGGAGAACCTCGCCAAGGCCCGCGACTTCCTCGACCGACGGGGCTTCTGGGCGATCGTGCTGGCCCGCTGGATCCCGTGGGTGCGCACGCTGGCGCCGATGATCGCGGGCGCGGCGCGGATGGATCCGAAGCGGTTCATGCTCGCCACGACCATCGGCGCGATCGCGTGGGTGCCGACGCTGGTGCTGGCCGGCTACTACGGCGCGGGCCTGTTGACCTCCGTGCCGTGGCTGGAGACGGCGGCGGTGATCCTCAGCATCGCGTTCTTCGTCGGCGGCACGGCCTACGGCCTGATCCGGTACCGGCAGGAGATGCGCAAGCCGGTGGACGAAGAGGTCACCGCGGCACCGTGACGGTGGTCACAGCACCTCGGTGATCAGCAGGTCGGGGGCGGACTGGGACGCGTTCACCATGAGCGCGTTCACGTGGTCCGTGCCGTGCAGCACGCGTTCGCGCGCGTCCTCGACCGACCGGCCGTACCGGACGTGCCGGTCGATCAGCCGCGCCACCCGGAGGTCCTCGTCGATCATGAGGAACCACGCTTCGTCCAGCACCACCCGCACGCGCTTCCACTTGTCGTACGGCAGCAGCAGGTAGTTGCCCTCGGTGACCACCAGCGGCACGGACGGGTCTACCGGTACCGCGCACGCGACCGGCTCCTCGATCTCGCGGCGGAACTCCGGCGCGTACACCACGTCCGGCCCGCGCGCCTTCAACCGGCCGAGCAGGTCGACGTAGCCGGGGACGTCGAACGTGTCCGGCGCGCCCTTGCGGTCGGCGATGCCCAGGCGCGCCAGCTCCTGCTGGGCCAGGTGGAAGCCGTCCATGCCGACCAGCACGGCCTCGTCGCCCAGCGCGTCGACCAGCCGGCGCGCCAGCGTCGACTTGCCCGAGCCCGGCGCGCCGCCGAGGCCGAGCAGCCTGCGCTCGCCGGTGTCCACCAGCAACCGCGCCCGGTCGACCAGCTCGTCGAACTTCACCCGCTGTCCCGCCACCGTCCCAGCTCCTCCACCCAGTCCCACGCGGTGTGGCGCACGCGCACCGCGGCGACCTCGTTCGCCCACCGGACGGCGTCGTCCACCGCCAGCCCGTCGGCGACCGCGACCGCAAGCGCACCGTGCCACACGTCGCCCGCGCCGTTGGTGTCACGCACCTCGACAACAGGTACCTGTCGGGAGCCCGTGACACCACCGGACGACCAGGTGACGGGACGCGGGCCGTGCGTGCGGATGACCAGCGGCACACCGCGGGCGTGCACCTCGGCCTCGGACAGCTCGAACGCGGCCGAGCACGCGGCGACGTCCACGAGCGGCAGCAGGTCGTGCAGCACGGGTTTCCAGCTGCCCGCGTCCAGCACCACGGGCACACCGGCGCGTTTCGCGTGACGTGCGGCGGCCAGTGCCGACGGACCGAGGTGGCCGTCGACCAGGACCACGTCCGCCGCCTCGACCAGCGCCGAGTCCACCTCGGCGGCCACCTCGAAGCCGACCGCGTTGCGCGAGATCACGGTCCGCTCGCCGTCGCGCTCGCGCACCGCGACCATGCTCAGCGCCGGTCCGCCCGCCCCGACCGAGTGCACCTCCACGGGGTGCAGCCGGGACCGGGCGAACTCGCCGAGCTCGCCGCCCAACGCCGTCACCAGCACCGCCCGGTGCCCCAGCGCCGCCACCGCGCGCGCCGCGTTCGCGGCCGGACCGCCGGGCGCCAGGTCCACGCCGAGCGACTGCACCTTCTGCCCGGGCTCCGGGAACTCGGCCACCCGCTGGCTCACGTCCACGGTCGTCAGCCCGACACACAGCACCGAAGCCACGGCACGTCACTCCTAGCAGGTAGAGTCCCCCGCAATCGCTTGCGCAAGCCCGAACGGGGACGAGTCCATGGTCACCATGCGGGAGGTCGCCAGTCTCGCCGGCGTCTCCATCACCACGGTCTCACACGTGATCAACGAGACCAGGCCGGTCGCACCGGCCACCAAGGAGCGTGTGCTCAAGGCCATCGAGGAGACCGGCTACACCGGTGACGCCATCGCGCGCTCGCTGGTCACGGGCGGCACGAAGTCCCTCGGCCTCGCCGTGTCGCTCGTCTCGCACCCGTACTTCGCCGAGCTGATCGCGGCGATCGAGGGCGAAGCCACCAGGGCCGGCTACACGCTGGTGCTCATCGACACCCGCGACACCGCCGAGTCCGAGCAGGCCGCGGTGCGGATGCTGCGCTCACGGCGGGTGGACGGGGTGCTGCTCACGCCGACGTCCGGCTCGGCCGCGTCGCCCGAGCTGCGCCGGCTCGGCGTGCCGACGGTGCTGGTGGACCGGCTCACCGTGGCGCAGGACGTGGACCAGGTCGGCCCGGAGAACGTGCAGGCCACCTCCACCCTGGTCCGGCACCTCGCGGACCAGGGGCACCGGCGGATCGGGCTGGTGTCGGGCCAGCCGGGACTGGCGACCACCGACGAGCGCGTGCTCGGCTACCGGCTCGGCCTCGGTCGGGCGGGGTTGGCGTGGGACGAGGACCTGGTGCGGCCGTCGTTGGACCCGCTGCTCGGGCAGGTCACCGGCGTCGTGGTGAACGACCACCAGGTGCTGGTGGACGTGCTGCGCACGGCGCGGGCGCACGGCGTGCGGATCGGGTCGGACCTGGCGCTGGTGACCTACGACGAGGTGGAGTGGGCCGAGCTGGTCGACCCGCCGTTGACCGCGATGGCGCAGCCGGTCGAGGAGATCGGCCGCACGGCGGTGCGGCTGCTGCTGTCCCGCATCGAAGACCCGACCCGGCCGCCGGAGACGATCCGGCTGCCGCCGGTGCTGCGGCACCGCGGGTCCTGCGGCTGCCACTGACGTCGTCCTGCCGGGGGTTCAGGTC
The DNA here is from genome assembly GCF_040673975.1 of Actinosynnema sp. NPDC050801. Lineage (NCBI taxonomy): Bacteria > Bacillati > Actinomycetota > Actinomycetes > Pseudonocardiales > Pseudonocardiaceae > Actinosynnema > Actinosynnema sp. NPDC050801. The sequence continues at coordinate 22,021 of NZ_JBFAQZ010000001.1, forward strand.
GGCGGCGGCGTGATCCCGCTGCGCTCCAACAGGGCCGCGGCCTCCAACGCCATCCACCCGCCCAGTTGGACGGACAGGTCGCGCTCCGGCTCGCGACCGGACGGCTTGACCGCCGGCCGCGTCCACTCCGGACCGAACAGCGGCCCGCTGACCACCGCGGTCCGGTTCGCCCACACCGCGTTCGCCGAGCTGAACACCATGTCGGCCGCCCGCGCCGCCTCCGGCCGGTCCAGCCGCAGCGCGGCCTGCGCCAGGTACCGGGTGAGGATGCCGCCGAACAGGCCGCCGTCACCGCCGCCGTGCCCGCGCAGCACGCCGTCGGTGGCGAGGTGCTTGTCGACGGCGGCCACGATCCGGGCCGCCTTGTCGCGGTAGCGCGCGGAACCCAGCTCCACGCACGCGCCGAGCAGCACGCCCTGGCAGTAGGTGTAGAAGTTCTTCTCGACCTCGCGGACCGAACCGTCCGGGCGGACGTGCAGCCCGTCCCACGCCAACCCGGTGTCCGGGTCGACCAGGCTGTCCTCGATCCAGTCCACGATGGACCGGGCGCGGCCGAGGTCGGCCCGCTCGCCGAGCCTGGCGAACAGGATCGCGGCCGGGCCGTTGGCCGGGACGTTCTTGAAGTCGTCGTTGCGCCGCCACCAGATCCCGCCGCCGCCGTGGTCGGTCCAACCGGCGCGCAGCCGGTCGGCGATGGCGGCGACGGCCTTCGGCTTGGCGATCCCGGCTTCCCGCTCGGCGCGCAGCAGCGCCAGCCCGAGCCACGCCACGTCGTCGTAGTAGTCGTTGGTCCAGCCGACCAGGTTGCGCACCCGGATGCCGCGCACGAGCCGCTTGAGCAGCGCCAGCCGTGCGGCCCGGGGTGAGCGGAGCTGGGCGTCGAGGACGCAGTCGAGCAGGTGCGCCTGCCACCAGTAGCCGAACCGGACGTGCAGCCGGCCGGGCCAGTCGAGCGGCCAGGCGGCCGCGCCGAGGACCGTGCCCGGCACTCCCCAGACCCGGCGCAGGTGCCGGGACTCGACCGCGCGTTCGGCGACACCGGCGCGCGCGGAGAGCAGCTTGGGCGTGGTCACCTCACCAGGGTGCCCACTGAACCGTTCAAGAAGCTTGTCGGAACAACTCCCAGTGGTACAGGCCCATGGCCACGCTGGTGGTCAGGTTGTAGCTGGAGACCTTCGGCCGCATGGGCAGCGAGACCCGGAGATCGGCACGTTTCCGCAGGTCGGGCGACAGGCCGTGCCGTTCCGAACCGAAGGCGAGCACGGCGTCGTCGGCGATCCGCACGTCCCGCAGGTCCTGCCCGTCGGCGTCGAAGGCGATCACCGTGCCGCGGACGTCGTCGACACCGCCCAGCCGCCCGACCGGCAGCGCGAAGTGCAGCCCCGCGCTGCCGCGCAGCACGTTCGGGTGCCAGGGGTCGACGTCACCGAGCGACAGGACCCCGCCGGCGCCGAGCCCGGCGGCCACCCGGATCACCGCGCCGAAGTTGCCCAGGTTGCGCGGGTTGTCCAGCAGCACCAGCGGCGCGCTCCGCGGCACCGCCGCCAGGTCGACCACGGGCCGTTCGGCCAACCCTCCGACCCCCGTCGGGTGCGACCGCCCGATCACCCGCTCGAACTCCGCCACGCCCACCACCTCGGCCCGGCGCTCGAAGACCTCCACCAGGTCGGGCGCGTGCGACCTGGCCAACCCGACCGCCTTCTCCCGGTCCAGCACCACCACCGGTTCCACCGCGGCCCCGAACCGAACCGCGTGCTTGACCGCGTGAAACCCTTCGAGGACCACTCGCTGGACCACGTCACCCCCGGCGCTGGAAGACCGAGGCGATCCTAGTCATGCCGGTGCGGAAGGCGTGTCGAGCTTCACGCCGACCTTCCGGTAGCCGGGCAGGTCCCGCACCGTGAGCGAGGCGACCATGCTCCCTTCCCGGTTCACGGATGCGGTCAAGGCGTAATCGTCCCGACCAGGCGTGAGTCCGAGGTGTTCGAAGTTCACCGCCCACCGCTTCGGCAGCACGATCCGGAATTCGACCTGGTGCGTGATGTCGCCGAACGACACGAGAAAGCTGTCGGGCCCGTCACCGCGCACGAAGGGCAGGCACTTCTCCGGCCAGAACACATCGGCCACCAACGTGAATTCCTCTCCCCGGAAGATCGGCCGGTCGAGGTGGACGAACGCCTTGATCTGACCTTTGCGGATCCAGCGATGGGTGACGTCCAGGCGCGTGCCGCCGACGCCGTGCCGTTCTGGCGTGCGGACCTCGACCCGCACCCTGTCCCGGTATTTCTCGGGCCAGTCCCAGTTGACCCCGTCGTGCAGGCTCACGAAGTCCAACCGGTCGCACTCGGCCACAACGGTGAAGCTCATCCGCTGGTGCACGTCGCCGTTCTCACTGACGCGGACTTCCTGCAGCCACGCCTGAACCCGCCAGTGCTTCCCGTGTTCCATTTCGATCAAGTCACAGTAATACGCCAGCAGACTTGAATGGAGGTCGGCGCTCCACGCTTTCCTCCGACGACGGAACCAGTCCACCACGTCACCCCCTCGGGTCGCAGAGTACGACTGGGGAATGGCGTTCGGCGGTGGTGTAGCTCGAACAGCCGATCACATGGTTGGACCGGTTCAGCGACAAGCTTCGGTGTGCGTCGGCGAGGTCTGTTCATCGCGGCGTTTGAGGTAGTAGCCGGTCCACGAGGCGACTACGACGAGTGCGACGAAGACCTGCACCAGGCGTGCCGCGGAGTCCGGGTAGAGGACGCCGTCGATGTAGGTGTCGATGAAGCCGGTCGGGAGTCGTGGCCGGCCGGCGGCGGCGCGGAGTTCGTTCTCCAGCCACGTCAGCGGGCAGGCGATGGGGAACAGCACGATCAGCAGGCCCCAGGTGGCCATCGCCAGGTGGAAGTACAGCACCCGCGGCCACCGCCAGGCGAGGAAGCCCCCGACCAGCAGGAAGATCAAGACGCCGAAGTGCACCACCATGACGAGCTCGGCGAACGCGCGCGCGACCATAGCGACCTCCCTGCGACCAGCCTAGGCCGACAGGCGATCACCCGCCCGGCATTTTCGCCGACGGCCGGATCCCGCCGGCGCGGTCAGCCCCGGGGCAGGGCCTGCCACGGCACCCGGCCCGCCACGTCCAGCAGCAGGTCGGTCAGGTGCGCCAGCGGTGCCTGGAGCAGCGGGCCCGGCACGGCGGCGGCGAGGTTGTGCTCGTCGAACGCGATCGCGACGCCGTTCGCCCTCGGGTCCTGCAACAACGCCTGCGTGAGACCCGAGCCGAACAGTGCCGTCGCGAACGCGGGGTTGCGGCGGCGCACCTCGTAACGGCTGTCGAACACCGGGTCGCCGGTCTCCACGAACTGCTCGAACAGGCCCCACACGCTGTCGTTGCGCGGGCTGATCAGCACCCACGGCCCCGGCATCGGGCGCGGCACGACCACCACCGTGTAGGTGCGGTACTCGGAGGTCGCCACGTTGTCGGCGCGGAAGACGACCTCGACCGCCAGCACCGGCACACCGCGCCAGTGGCCGACGAGCTGGAACTTGACCCGGCTCCGGTCGGCCTCCAGCATCCGGCCGATCTGCGGCACGCGTTCCTGGAAGCCCTGGTCCTCGGCGACGAACCGCCAACCCAGCGCGGCCTCCAGGGCGCGCATCTGCTGCTCCCACTGGCTCACGAACTGCTGGTTCGTGAACGGGTTGCGCTTGCGGCGCGACAACCCCACGGCCACCCCGACACCGAGGATCGCCACGATCACCAGCAGCAGGATCAGCGAGACCATGTCACGCCAGACCCAGGTCGGCGAGGTCGAGCAGGTACCGGTACGGCAGCCCGGCCGCCTCGATCACCTCGCGCGCGCCCGTGCCGCGGTCCACGACCGTCACGACGCCGATCACCGTGGCGCCGCCCTCGCGGAGGGCGTTGACGGCCTCCAGCACGCTGCCACCCGTGGTGGAGGTGTCCTCGACCGCCAGGACCCGCCGGCCCGCGACCTCGACGCCCTCGATCCGGCGCTGCAGGCCGTGCTGCTTGGTCGCCTTGCGCACCACGAACGCGTCCAGCACCTGACCGGCGCCCGCCGCGGCGTGCAGCATCGCGCACGCCACCGGGTCGGCGCCCAACGTCAGCCCGCCCGCGGCGACGTAGTCCCAGTCGGCGGTGAGCTGCCGGAGCAGCCTGCCGATCAGCGGCGCGGCCGCGTGGTGCAACGTCGCGCGGCGCAGGTCGACGTAGTAGTCGGCCTCGGTCCCGGACGCCAGCGTCACCTTGCCGTGCACGACGGCCAACTCGCTCACCAACCGCGCCAGTTCGGCCTTGGCCGCGGCGTCGATGACCACATCTGTTCCCACGGGTCCCAAGAGTGTCACATCGCGCCGTACGCTGGCACACCGTGACCCTCCCCGGCACCGACACCTTGATCATCGAGCAGCCCTGGGGCGCGCTGCGCCACCTGCTGGGCACCCGGTACCGCAACGACGTCTACGACGGGCACGGCACGCCGGTCGCCGCGGTGTCGGAGCGCGGGTTCCTCGGGCCGTTGCGGAAGTTGTTGCGCGCCACGGCGTTCTCCGGGCGCACCACGTTCGACCTGGTCCTGGCCGACCGGGGGCAGCAGCTGCTGATGATCCGCAAGGGCGCGGGCAAGCCGCCGACGCGGGTGACGTGGCCGAACGGCGCGGTGGTCGGCTCGGTGCGGCACGAGGGGCGTGGCGCGTACGGGCTGCTCGACGCGGGTGGGCAGCGGCTCTGCCTGCTGCACGAGGTGGCGTCGTTCAGCCCGGGCACGATCGCGAAGCGGGACGGGCGGCGGGTGCGGCGGGACGTGCTGAACATCCGACCGGGCACACCGGACCCGGTGCGCTCGCTGGTGATCGCCGCGGCCGTGGCGTACGACGTGGTGCGCGGGGTCGGGACGAACCACACCAGCGGCGGCGCGTTCGACTTCCCCACGTTGACCTGACCGCGGCGCCACGGCGGGGCTCGGTCTCGCTGCACCGCGGCCCGACCGGACCCACAGCCGACACGGCACGGCCGGACCCACGACCGACGCCGCACGGACGGCCCGACTGCCGACTGCGGCGCGCCGTCCGCGTCACGACCGACCGCGGCGCGGGGCGGCGTGGCCCACTGCGGCTCAAGCCAAAGGACCAAGGGCTGCGCAGGCGTCCCCGCCAAGGGGACCCCTGCTTTTATTCTGCCCCAACGGTCTGACGGATCGGGGTGGTCAGGTCCGGGCCTGTGGACAACGTCCGGGCCTGTGGACAACCGGCGGCGGGCGGGGTGAACCGCCGTGGCCGGACCTGACCGCGTGCCGATCCGCCTACCAGGCGTCCTCGGTGAACTTGTTCGGCTCGTCGTCGTCATCGGGGCCGCGACCACCGGGCCTCGGCGAGCCCGCCGAGATGACGTCCTCCGGGTCGTTGCCCTCCTGGATCGCCGTGTACGCGCGTTGCAGGTCCGGCACACCGGTCTGCATCGCCCGCTGCACGCCCTCGTCGTCGACCGCGCGCCCGGACGCGATGTCCTCCCAGGACATCTCGCCCGCGTCGACCCGCCGCGCCAACTCCTTCAGCTCCCGGGGCGCGCCGGGGCTGTTGGCGAACCGCGAGATCTCGGCGAAGTCGGCCTGCGTCAACCCGCGCGACCGCAGCTGCACCTGGCTCGCCGCACGCGCGGTCTGCTCGACGTCGGCCATGCGCTTGTCCACGTCGGCGACCAGCGCGTCGAGCCGTGCCTTGTCGTAGGGGAACGTCACTGCCCGCCACCCCCACCCGAACCCGAGGCGGCCGGAGCCGGTGCGGGCGGCGGTGTCGGCGCTGTCGGCGGCGGCTGGGTGTAGCGGCCGTTCGCGGCGACCCCCGCCTTGCCGAGGCCGTACGCGCCCAGGCCGACGCCGAGCGCACCGGACTTCGCCGCGGACATGCCGTTGTCGAACTTCTCCTTGCCGTCCTGGTACCCGTCGACCACGTCGAGCAGGTCGCCGACGTCGCGCACGTCCTTGAGCTTGGACAGCGCGGTACCCATGGCGACGATGCCGTCGATCATGCCCTGGACGCCCTCGATCAGCGTCTGGATGGAAATGATGATCTTGCGGATGGCGTCCACGATCTGGATCGCGTCGTAGACCATCCACACCGCACGGCCCCAGCCGACGACCGGGATCCACGCCGTCATCGCGGCTTCCATCAGCTTGCCGACCAGCATGTCCAGCAGCGTCAACGCCAGGCCGCACGCGGTGCGGCAGGTGCTGGCCGTCGACCGGAACTTGTTGCCGATGATCCGCGCGATCTGCGAGTCCGCCTCGATGGCGATCACCCACATGGTGCCCATGCGCGTCTCGAACGCCTTGGCCGCGTCACCGTCCCAGTGCGACGACAGTTGCTCGGCGCCCGCATCCACGTTGTGCCGCACGGAGTCCAGCGCCTTGGCGACCCGGTCCCACGCGTTGGCGTTCTCGTCGATCTTCTCGAAGTCGCCGAGCAGCGGCTTGATCAGCGCGTCCAGCAGGTTCTCGCCGGTGACCTTCTCGTAGATCCAGTTGACGCCCTGGATCTTCCAGCCGGCCTTCTCGATGAGCTCCTTGGTCGTCTGCCGACCGGGTCGGTCCTCCGCGGCGGCGCTCAGCGCGACCGACGGGTCCTCGACGTCCGCGTACGCGGTCATCGGCCGCCACCCCCGAGCGACGGGGCCTCGGCCACGGCGTGCAGCTGGGCGAGCACCCGATCGAGGATGCCCATGACCATCTCCTCGTTCTTCTCGTACATGTCGGCGGCCTTGTTCAGGCTCTCCGCCTCCTTGACCATCATCTGGTTCGCGAAGTCGAGGGTCTCCCCGTACAGGGACGCCACACCGGTGACGATGGGCTGCAACAGGGAGAGCAGACCGGTGAACCCCGAGGTGTCGCCACCCTTGGTGATCGCGTGGTCCTTGATCGTCATGAAGTGCTGCGCGTTGCGCGTCAGCAACTCCCCGTACCCGCGGAGCTCCGGGGGCTCCACTCTGAACTGCTCGCCCATGGACGGTTCCTCCCTGTTCCAACTAGTGGAGTGGGACGGACCGGAGCGGGTTCGGGTTCCCTGCTCTTACGTGCGACCTCGTCCACCCGCCGCGCGGGAGGCTATCCGCCTGACCAGCGCGCGCGGAACCAGGCGGGCGAACAACGTGATGGCCTTGTACTGCGCGCCCGGCACCGACAGCACCTTGCCCGCGCGCAGGTCGGCGAGGCAGTCGTGCACCACCCGGTCGGCGTCGAGGTAGAGCACGTCGGGCGTCTTGGACATGTCGATCCGGGCCCGCTGGTGGAACTCGGTGCGCACGAAGCCGGGGCACAGCGCCAGCACGCGCACGCCCGTGCCGGCCGTGGCCATCGCCATGCCTTCGGAGAACGCGGTTACCCACGCCTTGTCCGCGCTGTAGGTCGTGCCGCGCCCGGGCAGGAAACCCGCCACGCTGGACACGTTGACCACCGCGCCGCGCCCGCGCGCCACCATGCCGGGCAGCGCCGCGCGGGTCAGCCGCAGCACGCTCGTCACGTTCACGTCCAACTGGGACTGCAGGTCGGCCGGTTCGGCGGCGACGAACTCGGCCGAGATGGCGAAGCCCGCGTTGTTGACCAGCAGGTCGACCTCGCGTCCGGCCAGGAGGTCCGCGACCCTGCCGCGGCCCTCGTCGGTGGCCAGGTCGGCGGGCAGCACCTCGGCGGTGATGCCGTGCGCGGCGCGCAGCTTGGCCGCCGTCTCCTCCAGCCGCCGCTCGTCGCGGGCGACGAGCACCAGGTCGTGGCCCTCGGCGGCGAGCCGGCGGGCGAACGCGGCGCCGATGCCGGACGACGCGCCGGTCACCAGGGCGGTCGGCGGCGTCACTGCTTGCGCCCGAACTGCGGGCGGTGGACCTCGCCACCGGTGTCGGACTCGGGGTCGGCCTCGAACGGGTCGATCACGTCGGCCAGCTCGCCGAGGTCGCGCAGCAGCCGTTCCAGGCGGGCCGGGGTGGAGTTCGGCGGTGCGGCGGCCAGCACCCAGTCGTCCTCCAGCCAGACGACGGTGACGTCCGCGCCGATCTCCTCGGCGGCGTCGACCAGGTCGGGGGTGATGAGCTTGCGCGCGGCGGGCAGTTCGCTGACGAACGCGTAGCGCGAGCCGACCGGGCCGAGCAGGTCGGGCATCTGGTCGCGTTGGAACGGCACGCTGGGCAGCCACAGCTCGATGACCACGGACAACGCCCGGCGGCAGCGCACGCCGACCAGCACGGAGTTGACCTTGCCGCTGGTCTCGTGGTCGAGCACGTAGACCTGTCGGCGGCCGTCGGCGGTGAAGGTCGAGCCCGCGACCACGTCCTTGGCCACGCCGCTGCCGTAGTAGGCGATCGCGCCGCTCTCCCAGCGGGTGGGCAGCACGTGGTCGGTCTCCTCGAACTGCCAGCCGCGCAGCGCCGCCCAGCGGCGGCGTTCGCGGTTACGCGCGGTTCGTTGTGCCCGGTCGGTCGCGAGCAGGGCGAACCCCGCGACGCCCGCTACCGCGGCGACGGTGAACCAGACCCACGCCGGTATGCCCACGGTGCGAGAGTAGCGGGCGGCGGGGAACAAACGAAGATCACTTGGGGCGTGGCTCGCGCGAACGGATCAAGCTGTTACCCGGATCGCGGGTGGGGCCGCCGGTCCGTCGCGGTGGCCGTCACGCCCCGTCGAGGCGCCCCGACTTGCACTTATCCACAGGCTCCGGCCCTGTCCACAGGCACGGCCCGGCCACCCGCCCGGTGTCGGTGCTCGCCGGCAGAGTGAAGATCAGGGGTCCCCCGGTCGGGGGGACCCCTGCGGGCTCAGGACCGGCCGACGATCAGGCCCGAGTTGTCGTCCAGCACCTCCACCTTGACCGTGTCCCCGTCGCGCACCTCGCCGGCCAGCAGCTCCTTCGCCAGCTGGTCGCCGATGGACGACTGCACCAGCCGCCGCAGCGGGCGGGCGCCGTAGACCGGGTCGAAGCCGTTGAGCGCGAGCCACTCGCGGGCGGCGGGGGTGACGTCCAGCACCAGCCGCCGCTGCGCGAGGCGCCGGGCGAGCCGGTCCACCTGGATGTCCACGATGGAGGTGAGCTCCTCGGTGGCCAGCGAGTGGAACACCACCACGTCGTCCAGCCGGTTGAGGAACTCCGGCTTGAAGTGCGTCCGCACGATCGACATGACGGCGTCGTCGCGCTGCCGCTCGTCCAGGGCCGCGTCCGCGATGACGTGCGAGCCGAGGTTCGAGGTCAGCACCAGGATGGTGTTGCGGAAGTCGACCGTGCGGCCCTGGCCGTCGGTGAGCCTGCCGTCGTCGAGCACCTGCAACAGCACGTCGAACACGTCCGGGTGAGCTTTTTCGACCTCGTCCAGCAGCACCACCGAGTACGGGCGGCGGCGGACCGACTCGGTGAGCTGCCCGCCCTGGTCGTAGCCGACGTAACCGGGGGGCGCGCCGACGAGCCTGGCCACCGAGTGCTTCTCGGAGTACTCGCTCATGTCGATCCGGATCATCGCCCGCTCGTCGTCGAACAGGAACTCCGCCAGCGCCTTGGCCAGCTCCGTCTTGCCGACGCCGGTCGGCCCGAGGAACAGGAACGAGCCGGTCGGCCGGTCCGGGTCCGCCACGCCCGCCCGGGTGCGCCGGACGGCGTCCGAGACCACCCGGACCGCCTCCGCCTGGCCCACCACGCGCTTGGCCAGCTCGTCCTCCATGCGCAGCAGCTTCGCCGTCTCGCCTTCGAGCAGCCGACCCGCCGGGATGCCCGTCCAGGCGGAGACCACGTCGGCCACGTCGTCCGGGCCGACCTCCTCCTTCAGCATCACGGCGGCGTCCTGCGTGGTGCGGGTCGCCGCCTCCAGCTCCTTCTCCAACGCCGGGATGCGCCCGTACCGCAGCTCCGCGGCCCGGCCCAGGTCACCGTCCCGCTCGGCCCGCTCCGACTCGCCGCGCAGCTGCTCCAGCTGCTCCTTGAGGTCGCGGACCTTCTCGATCGAACCCTTCTCGTTCTGCCAGCGCGCGGTCAGCCCGGCCAGGGTCTCGCGCTGCTCGGCCAGCTCGGCGCGCAGCCCGGCCAGGCGTTCCACCGAGGCCGGGTCCGACTCCTTGGCCAGCGCCATCTCCTCGATCTCCAGCCGGCGCACCGCGCGCTCGACCTCGTCGATCTCGACCGGCCGGGAGTCGATCTCCATGCGCAGCCGGGACGCGGACTCGTCCACCAGGTCGATGGCCTTGTCCGGGAGGAAGCGGGCGGTGATGTACCGGTCGGACAGGGTGGCGGCGGCGACCAGGGCGGCGTCGGTGATGCGCACGCCGTGGTGCACCTCGTAGCGGTCCTTGAGGCCGCGCAGGATGCCGATCGTGTCCTCGACCGACGGCTCGCCGACGAAGACCTGCTGGAAGCGGCGCTCCAGGGCGGCGTCCTTCTCGATGTGCTCGCGGTACTCGTCCAGCGTGGTCGCGCCGACCATGCGCAGCTCGCCGCGGGCCAGCATGGGCTTGATCATGTTGCCCGCGTCCATGGCGGACTCGCCGGTCGCGCCCGCGCCGACGATCGTGTGCAGCTCGTCGATGAACGTGATGACCTGGCCGGCGGAGTCGGTGATCTCCTTCAGCACGGCCTTGAGCCGCTCCTCGAACTCGCCGCGGTACTTCGCGCCCGCGACCATCGCCCCGAGGTCGAGCGCGACGACCTTCTTCCCGCGCAGGCTCTCGGGCACGTCACCGGCCACGATGCGCTGGGCCAGGCCCTCCACGATGGCGGTCTTGCCCACGCCGGGCTCGCCGATCAGGACCGGGTTGTTCTTCGTGCGGCGCGACAGCACCTGCACCACGCGGCGGATCTCGGTGTTGCGGCCGATGACCGGGTCCAGCTCGCCCTTGCGGGCGCGTTCGGTCAGGTCGACGCCGTACTTCTCCAGCGCCTTGTAGGTGCCCTCGGGGTCCGGGCTGGTGACCCGCGCCGAGCCGCGCACCTTGCCGAACGCCTCCTTCAGCGCCTCCGGGTTCGCGCCGTGGCGGCGGAGCAGGTCGGCGACCTGGCCGCCGTGGTGGGCGAGGCCGACCAGCAGGTGTTCGGTGGAGACGTACTCGTCGCCCATCTCGGTGGCGAGCTCCTGCGCCTTGCTCAGCACGCGGACCGCGTCGCGGGAGAACTGGGGCGCCGACACGGACGACCCGCTGGCCGCGGGCAGCGCCCTGGCCAGCTGGTCCAGCTCCTTGTGCACCTGCTTCGGGTCCGCGCCCACGGCGGCGAGCAGGGGCGCGGTCAGGCCGTCGCCCTGGGCCAGGAGGGCGCCGAGGAGGTGGACCGGGCCGACGTCGGGGTTTCCCGCGATGGTCGCCGCCTGCACGGCGGCCGACACGGCCTGTTGCGTCTTCGTGGTCGGGTTGAAAGCGTCCATTCCTCACCTCGGTCGGGTGTTCGTGCGCAAGGGCCGGCTCGTCGCACCAGCCGTCACCCGGATCAACGTCAGAAAAGTTGAGCCTGTTCCGCTCAACCTACTCGAACCGGTGTGGCGTGGGCCACCCGGACGAAAGTCGGGTGCGCCCGATCGGCCCGGCCGCGACGATCAGCGGATGACCTCACTCGTGCACCACATCACGATCGACTGCAAGGACGCCTACGAGCTGGCCGGCTTCTGGAGCCGGGTGACCGGACGGCCGATCTCCGAGCACGACGAACCCGGCGACCCCGAAGCACTGGTCGAGCTGCCCGAAGGGCCGGGGTTGCTGTTCATCCAGGTACCCGAGGGCAAGTCGGTGAAGAACCGGGTCCACCTCGACCTGCAGCCCGACAGCACGCGGGACGCCGAAGTCGAACGGCTGCTCGGGATCGGCGCCACGCTCGTGTCGGACATGCGCCGCCCCGACGGCAAGGGCTGGGTCGTGCTGGCCGATCCCGAGGGCAACGAGTTCTGCGTTGAACGCAGCGCAGCCGAGCGGTCCGCCCAGGCCTGACGCACGTCACCCACATGTCGCAGCCGGTTGTCCACACCGGTACTCGAGTTGTCCACAATCCGCAGGTGGGAATCCACAGGCGACTGCGGCCCACCGCACCGGTGCGGTCTGCCGGCCGCCACTGGGGTGAAACGTGGTCCCGAGGTCCCGCCGCCGGGCGTGGCGGCGGACCCGGACGGGTCGATGACGTGCGGCGTGGCCCACATCCCGTGAGGGGGTGCGCGTCTGGCGGTGGGCCACAAGCACCGAGTTCGGTATACGTGGTAGGGAATGTCCACTCGTTTGCGGGAGCGGTCTGCGACCGTCCGTAACCGCACTGCACTCGAAGGTGGCATCAAGGAGTCGATCGGCCAGTTGGCGGGTTAGTGTCCCCTCGTCGGGGATGGAAGCTTGACGAGGACGTAGCGCCCTTGCTGGCGCCGCCAGAAACGTGGAGACTGCGCCCGGACCATGACTGCGAACGCCGTGTTGAGCCCCATCCCGAGCCCGCCACACCGAGAACCTCCTCCTGGTGTCACCGCTATGGTGCGGATGATCCGGGAGAGCTTCGCGGTGGTGGAGCCGCGCGCCGAAGAGGTAGCCAAGTTCTTCTACGGCATGCTCTTCAGCCTCGCGCCGGCGACCCGTGAGATGTTCCCCGCGAACATGGAGGTCCAGCGCAGCCGACTGCTGCGCGCCCTCGTCCACGTCGTCCAGATGGTGGACAGACCGGACGACCTGATCCCGTTCCTGCGCCAACTCGGGCGCGACCACCGCAAGTTCGGCGTGGTCAACGTGCACTACGAGTCCGTCGGCATGGCGTTGCTGGCGGCGGTGAAGAAGTTCGCCGGGCCCGCGTGGACGCCCAAGGTCGAGATGGCGTGGGCCGAGGCGTACACGATCATGGCGCGGGCCATGCAGGAGGCCGCGGCGGCCGACGACGGCCCCGCCTACTGGCACGCCACCGTGCTGGACCACCAGCGGGTGAGCTGGGACCTCGCGGTCGTGCGGCTGCAACCCGACCACCCCGTCGGGTACCGCGCCGGGCAGTACGTGAGCGTCGAGACGCCGCAGCGCGCGCGGCTGTGGCGGTACTACTCGCCCGCGAACGCGCCGCGCGACGACGGCATCATCGAGTTCCACATCCGGTCGGTCGAGGGCGGGTGGGTCAGCCGGTCGATCGTCGGCCACACCCAGCCCGGTGACGTGTGGCGCATCGGCCCGCCGATGGGTCGGCTCAGCGTCGACCGCAAGTCCGGGCGGGACGTGCTGATGGTCGCCGGCGGGACCGGTGTCGCGCCCATGCACGCGATCATCGACGAGATGGCGCAGTGGGGCGAGAACCCGCGCGTGCACCTGTTCATGGGTGGGCGGACCCGCGAGGACCTGTACGACCTGGACAACCTCCAGCGGTTCGCCATGACGAACCCGTGGCTGACCGTGGTGCCGGTGCTGGAGTCCGACCCCGGTGCGCGCGGGATCGAGCAGGGCACCTTGGCGGACGTGGTCACCCGCTACGGGGCGTGGGAGGACCGGGACGTGCTGGTGTGCGGCTCGCCGTCCATGATCCGGGCGACCGTGTCGCGGATGCTGGTCGCCGGCACCCCGCTCGACCGGATCAAGTACGACCCGTTCACGCTGGACTGAGCTACTTCCTGAAAATTCTTCACGTTCTGCCGCGGCTAGCGCTCGCGGCGGTCTGCCCGCGTCACGGCGGCCCTGGCCGGGCCGCGCCCAGCACGGCCGCCAGCGTCTCGGGCCGGCTGGTCTGCGGGCAGTGCCCGCCGTCGACCTCGATCGCCTCGACCCCGAGCCGTTCGCGCGCGGCGCGGCGCATCCACGACGGCCGCAGCGTGCGGTCGTCGCGCGGCAGGACGTAGGTCGACGGCAGGTCCGGCAGGTCGTGCACCTCGCGGTACGTCGCGGCGGGGTAGAACAGGCGCAGCGTTCGCAGGCCCGCGCGGACACCGGCGAGGTCGCAGTCGTGGAACAGGAAGTACGAGGCCACCACGGGGTCCGCGGTGGGCGGCTCCGTGAGCGCTCGCCACTCGGGGTTGAACATCTCGCCCGTCTCGACGGCGAGCTCGTCGGCCAGCGAGACCGGGCCGGGGATCATCGCGGCGACCCAGGCCAGGTGGGACGCGCCGACGGCGCGCGCGATGGCGGGCATCAGCAGGCCCGCGCCGGAGTGGCCCACCAGGACGGGGGCCAACGCGTCGCCCGCTTGGGCGCGGGCGATCGCGGCGTAGTCGACGGCGCGCAGCTCGGGGCGGTCGGTGGGCAGGTCGACGGCCACGGTGCGGTGGCCGCGTCGGCGGAGCAGCTCCTCGACCGGGCGCCAGGCGGCCGGCGACTGGGTGGTGCCGTGCACGAAGACGTAGTCCACGGGGTCCAGTCTGGCGCGGGTTCGGCGTCGCGGGGTTCCTCATGGCTAACCGAGGTACGGGAACAGTGTTTCCGTACATTTTCCGGCCATGATCACCCTATTGAGTTACACAGCGGCCCGGCGGCACGACGTCAGCGCTTCGGGTTCGGCTTCCAGACGACCAGGGCCGTCTCGTGGCGCACCGGCACCAGGTCGCGGCGGTACGACGCGTGCACCGACGCGGCGGCGTGCTCGGCCGCGGCCATGGCGGAGGCCACCTGCTCGCTCAGCTCCTGCACCTTGGCGCGCAGCGCGCCGACCTCGTTCTCCAGCTCGATGATGCGCTTGATGCCCGCGAGGTTCACGCCCTCCTCCTGCGAGAGGCGTTGCACCTCCCGCAGCAGCACGATGTCGCGCATCGAGTACCGGCGCCCGCCGCCGGAGGTGCGGCCGGGCGACACGAGGCCCAGCCGGTCGTAGGCCCGGAGCGTCTGCGCGTGCAGACCGGACAGCTGGGCCGCCACGGAGATGACGAAGAACGGCGTGTCCTCGTCGGTGCCGGGCGGGAACGGGAAGCTCACACCGACCTCTTCTCCACAAGGGCGTTGAGCTCCGCGCGCGGGTCGTGCTTCGCCGTGGCCGACGCGTAGTTCTCCAACGCCTCACGAGCAGCGGCGTCCATGTTGTTCGGCACGGCCACGTTCAGCGTGATGAGCAGGTCTCCGACCTGGCCGTCCCGCTTGGCGATGCCCTTGCCCTTGGCCCGCAGCACCCGGCCGCTGGCCGTGCCCGCGGGCACCTTCAACGTCACCTTGCCCTCAAGGGTCGGCACGGTCAACGTCGTGCCGAGCGCCAGCTCGGGGAAGGTCACCGGCACGGTCACGGTCAGGTCGTTGCCCGACCGGCCGAACAGCGCGTGCGGGTTGACGTGCACGCGCACGAACAGGTCGCCCGCGGGCCCGCTGTTGCGCCCCGGCTCGCCCTGTCCCGCCAGCCTGATCCGCTGGCCGTCGTCCACCCCGGGCGGGATGCGGATGGTCAGCGTCCGGGTCTTCGTGCTCACGCCGTCGCCGCCGCACTCCGGGCACGGGTCGTCCACGATCCGCCCGGTGCCGCGGCAGTCCGCGCACGGCTCGGAGAACGCGAACGCGCCCTGGCTGCGGGTCACCAGGCCGGCGCCGCCGCAGTTCGTGCACGTCCGCGGTGACGTGCCGGGACGCGCGCCGGAACCCGCGCACGTGCCGCAGGACGCCGGGCTGGACAGCCGCATGGGCACGGTCGCGCCCTTGACGGCCTCGGTGAAGTCGATCCGGACGTCGGTCTCGACGTCCTCGCCGCGCCGCGGTCTGGTCGCCGACGTCGACGTGCCGCCCCGGCGGTTGAACAGCCCGCCGAGCAGGTCGCCGAGCCCGCCCATGCCGCCGGGCTGCGCACCGCCCTGGCGGCTGAACAGGTCGCCCACGTCGAACCCGCCGGCACCGGCGCCGAACCCGCCGGGGAACCCGCCGCCACCGGAGAAGAGGCGGCGGGCCTCGTCGTACTGCTTGCGCTTGGCGGTGTCCGACAGCACTCCGTACGCCTCGGACACCGCCTTGAACCGCGCCTCGGCCTTGGCGTCACCGGGGTTGGCGTCGGGGTGCAGTTCCCGCGCCAACTTCCGGTACGCCTTCTTGATCTCGTCGGCCGAGGCGTCGGAGGTGACGCCCAGCTCGCGGTAGAAGTCCTTCTCGATCCAGTCGCGAGCGCTCAACGGACGCCGCCCCCTCTCTCAGTCCTGCTGCTGCTCTTCCACCGGCTTCTCGACGGCCTCGTCGGCCGTCCCCGCCGGGACCGACTGCCCGGCGACGGGCTGCTCGGCGGCCGGCTCGTGGTCGGTCACCGCGACCAGCGCGGGCCTGAGCACGCGCTCGCCGTACCGGTAGCCGCGGCGCAGCACGGCGGTGACGGTCGGCCCGCTGACGTCCGGGGACGTGCTGTGCTGCACGGCCTCGTGGACGGACGGGTCGAACTCCTCGCCCTCGTGCCCGAACGCCTCCAGGCCGGTGCCGTGCAGGGCGCTGACCAGCTTGTCGGCCACCGCCTTGAACGCGCCGGTGAGGTCGCCGTGCGCGCCGGCCCGCTCGATGTCGTCGAGCACGCCGAGCAGCTCGCCGGCCACCTGCGCCTTGGCCGTGGTGATCACCAGTTCCCGGTCGCGGTCGACCCGCTTGCGGTAGTTGGCGTACTCCGCGGTCAACCGCTGCAGGTCGGCGGTCCGCTCGTCCAGCTGCGCCTTCAGCTCGACCGTCGGGTCGACGGCCACGGCCGGCGGCTCGTCGGGCGGCTCGGGCAGGGCGTGCTTGCCGCCGCCCTCCGAACCGGCCTCGGGCACACCGGCCGAGCCGGCCGGGCCACCCGGACCGACCGGGCCGGTCGAACCGGTGTCCGGCTCGACCGGGGCGTCGGCCTGCGACGCCTCGGCCGGCCCGTTCTCGTCGGCGGGGGCCTGCCGCACCTGACCCGTGTCCGGGTCGATGCGCCTGCGGTCCCGCACCACCACGTGGGGCTGCTCCTCGGGCCTGGTCACTTCTTCTCGTCCTCGTCGACGATCTCCGCGTCCACCACGTCGTCGGCCTTCGGCGCGTCACCGGCGGTGGTGCCACCGGTGGCGCCCGCGGCGTCGGCCGTGGGTGCGTTGGCGTACAGGGACTGGCCGATGGCCTGGGACTCCGTGGCGAGCTTCTCCACCGCGGTGCGGATCTTGGCGATGTCCTCGCCCTTGAGCGCCTCGGTGGTCTCGGCGACGGCCGCGGTGACCTTCTCCTTGACCTCGGCCGGGATCTTGTCCTCGTTCTCCTGGAGGACCTTCTCCGTCTGGTAGACCAGCGTCTCGGCCTGGTTGCGGACCTCGGCCTCGTCGCGGCGGCGCTTGTCCTCCTCCGCGTGCGCCTCGGCGTCCTTGATCATCCGCTCGATGTCGTCCTTCGGCAGCGCGGAGCCACCGGTGATCGTCATCCGCTGCTCCTTGCCCGTGCCCATGTCCTTGGCGGACACGTGCACGATGCCGTTCGCGTCGATGTCGAAGGTGACCTCGATCTGCGGGACGCCGCGCGGCGCGGGCGGCAGGCCGGTCAGCTCGAACATGCCGAGCTTCTTGTTGTCCCGGGCGAACTCGCGCTCACCCTGGAAGACCTGGATCTGCACGGACGGCTGGTTGTCGTCGGCGGTGGTGAAGATCTCCGAGCGCTTGGTCGGGATCGTGGTGTTGCGCTCGATGAGCTTGGTCATCACGCCGCCCTTGGTCTCGATGCCCAGGGACAGCGGGGTGACGTCGAGCAGCAGGACGTCCTTGACCTCGCCCTTCAGCACACCGGCCTGCAGCGCCGCGCCGACCGCGACGACCTCGTCCGGGTTCACGCCCTTGTTCGGCTCACGGCCGCCGGTCAGCTCCTTGACCAGCTCGGCCACCGCGGGCATGCGGGTGGAACCGCCGACCAGCACAACGTGGTCGATGTCGCCGACGCTGGTGCCGGCGTCCTTGATCACGTTGTTGAACGGTGCGCGGGTGCGCTCCAGCAGGTCGTTGGTGATGCGCTGGAACTCGGCGCGCGACAGCGTCTCGTCCATGAACAGCGGGTTCTTGTCCGCGTCCACGGTGATGTAGGGCAGGTTGATGGAGGCGTTGTTCGAGCTGGACAGCTCGATCTTCGCCTTCTCCGCCGCCTCGCGGATGCGCTGCAACGCCATCTTGTCCTTGGTCAGGTCGATGCCGTTGGTCTGCTTGAACCGCTCGACCAGCCAGTCGACGATGCGCTGGTCCCAGTCGTCGCCACCGAGGTGGTTGTCGCCGGAGGTCGCCTTGACCTCGACCACGCCCTCGGCGAGCTCCAGCAGGGAGACGTCGAACGTGCCGCCACCGAGGTCGAAGACCAGGATGGTCTGCTCCTTGTCGCCCTTGTCCAGGCCGTAGGCCAGGGCGGCGGAGGTGGGCTCGTTGACGATGCGCAGCACGTTGAGGCCCGCGATCTGGCCGGCCTCCTTGGTGGCCTGCCGCTGGGCGTCCTCGAAGTAGGCGGGGACGGTGATCACCGCGTCGGTGATCTCCTCGCCCAGGTAGGCCTCGGCGTCGCGCTTGAGCTTCATCAGCACGCGCGCGCTGATCTCCTGCGGCGTGTAGGCCTTGCCGTCGACGTCCGGCGTCTTCCAGTCCGTGCCGATGTGGCGCTTGACGGACCGGATGGTCCGGTCGACGTTGGTCACCGCCTGGTTCTTGGCGGGCTGACCGGTGAGCACCTCGCCGTTCTTGGCGAAGGCCACGATGGACGGGGTGGTGCGCGACCCCTCGGAGTTGGCGATCACCGTCGGCTCGCCACCCTCGAGAACCGCGACGACGGAGTTGGTCGTCCCCAGGTCGATGCCGACCGCTCGCGCCATTGGATTCCTCCTGGTAGTGCGTGTGTAAGAGCCCCGCGTTGAGCGGTACCGACTCAAGTTTAGCCGGCCCCGGCGGACTTGAGTCCACCAGGCTCAATCTTTCTGCCTCGTCCAACGGACGGGGCCGTTCGGGTGTTCCCGGCCGAGGGTGATCCGGGACACTCAACGGATGGAGTCACCCGCCGACATGATGTCCGCCATCACCGCCTCCATGGCCGCCCGCACCGGGCGCACGCTGGAGGAATGGGTCGCGCTGGTCGAGGCGAGCCCACTCGACCCGGTGGATCGGAAGGCCGTCCGGGCGTGGCTGCGGGACGTGCACGGGGTGGGGCAGAACTCGCAGTGGACGATCGCGGACGCGGCGGCGCGGCGGGCCGGGTGGACCGAGCCGACGTTCGCGGAGTACGTCGAGTCGCAGTACTCGGGGCGCAAGGAGGCGCTGCGCCCGCTGTTCGACCGCGTCGCCACGCTGGCCTTCGGGCTGGGCGAGGACGTGCGGGCCGAGGGGCGGGCGACCTACGTGCCGTTCGTGCGGGGTCGGCAGTTCGCGGCCGTGCGGGCGTTGGCGTCGCGGGTCGACCTGGGGCTGAGGTTCACCGAGGTGCCCGACAGCGACCGGTTGACGCCGGGCGGCCCCGGCCAGTCGACGCACAAGGTGTCGCTGACCGGGGCCGACGAGCTCGACGGCGAGGTGGAGGCGTTGCTGGTGGCGGCGTACGAGCAGAACGCCTAGACGGCGCGCACGGTCACGTCGCCGCTGCTCGCGTGCAGGACCAGCTCGGCGGAGGCGTTCGGGTCGTTCTTGACGTTGATGTCCTTGTCGCCGCTGCCCGCCTCGACGTTGACCTTGTACAGGCCCTGCGGGACGTCGACGGTCAGGCTGCCGCTGCCCACGTCCGCGCGCACCGACGTCACGGTGGCCAGCTGCACGGACACGTCGCCGGAGCTGCTGTCGATGGTGACCGTGCCACCCATGTTCGACAGCTTGGTGCTGCCCGACCCGACCTTGCCGGTGAAGTCGCCGGCGACGTCGGCCACGGTCAGGTCGCCCGAGCTGTTGTCGACGCGCACCACGCCGGCCACGTCGCGGACGGTCGTGTCGCCCGAGCCGACCTCGACCTCGACGCTGGCCACGCCTTCGAGGCGGACGTCACCGGAGGAGTTCCCGCCGGTGATCCGGACGTCCTTGGACGGGACGGTGACCTCGTAGTTCACCGAGCAGCGGCTGCCGCAGCCGTCGAGGACGAGGGTGGAGCCCTCCATGCGGTGGGACACGCCGCTGGGCTTGTCGGCGTCCTTCGGGTACTCGACGCGCCGGCGGACCTCGGTCTCCGCGGCGCCGTCGCGGCTGCGGACGACGACGTTGCCGGAGCCGTTCTGCAGTCGGATCTCGGCCACCTGGTCGGAGACCGAGTGCTGGTCGTCGAAGCCGTTCTGCACGAGCCGCACGCACGACGAGAGCGCCAGCGCCGCGACCACCGCCACGCCGGCCACCAACGCGATCCGCTTAACCACCACTGCCCCCTCGGACGTCAAGGTTGTCGACGTTCAAGTTAGGGGTACTCGACCGACCGGCCCACCAGGAAGGCCCCCGACCCGATACGGGGGCTGTCCCTACCCCCGCGGTCAGCGATCGGTCAGCGGGGCGGCCGGTCAGGCCAGGGACTCGACCACGGCGCGCAGGGCCGGGGCGGAGCGGGCCGGGTCGACCAGGAAGCGCTGCGAGGCGATCACGTGCGTGTCGGTCATCCGCTCCCACACCACGCCCTGTACCGGCACCTCGGTGATCACCAACCGGAACGGCCGCACGTACCGCCCGATCCGCCCCTCGACGCCGCGCACCACCTCGCCGATCGGCAACGCGCCGCGGGAGGTGACGTACCGCTGGTCGTACTCGGCCGCCGCCTGGCGCAGCGCCAGCACGGCCGCCCGGAGCGCGGGCCTGACCTGCAACGACGATCCGGCCGGGTCGGCGGGCGTGCTACCGGGCGCGCCGACGGGCGGTTCGGCGCGGGCGTGGTCGAGCACGTCGGCCCACCAGCCGAGCCACTCCTCGGCCGCACCGGCGCGGTCGACCCCCGGCGGCACCACGACCGGCACCGAGGGGTCGAGCCCGGGCAGCTCGGGCACGGTCTCGACCGAGAGCGCGAGCGTGTCGCGGACGAACAGCGCGGTGTTGACCGTCTGATTCGTCCCGTGCGACACCTGCCACGACTCACGACCGGCGAACCTCATGCCACCAGTGTCCCGCGCGAAGGTCATCCGCCGAGCATCAGAAGGGACACGACCGGCTCCAAATCCTCCGCCATTGGGGGGAAATCCGCGATCAGGGCCTGGATCAGCAGCCCGTCAAGGCCCGCCAGGACGGCCCGCAGCGCCACCGGGTCGCGCGGGCCGGCGACCTCGGCCATGAGCGAGGTCCACCGCCGTGCCGCCGCCCGCAGTTCCGGCCGGCGTGCCGCCAACAGGTACAGCTCGTACTCGGCGAGCGTGCGCCCCCGGTGCTCGCCGGCGGCGTCCGCGATGAACCGGGCCACCGCCGCGGGTGTCAGGGGCACCTCGCGGAAGCTCGCCGCCATCTGGTCGGCCGACCACGTGAGCGTCGCGATCAGCAGCTCGTCCAACGTCGCGTAGTAGTAGGTGGTCGACGTCGTCGGCACGCCCGCCTCGCGGGCCACGGACCGGTGGCTCACGCCCGCCACGCCGTCGCGCTCCACGACCCGCAGCGTCGCCTCCAGGATCGCCCGCCGACGCCGGTCGCCGCGGGCCCGCCTGCCGTCAGGCGCCGGCACCGCTGCCGACCTCGATGGCCACCACGCCCGCGACCACGAGCGCCAGCCCGACCACCATCGTGGCGTTGAGCGGCTCCCCGAACAGCACCACGCCGATGCCCGCGACCGCAGCGACCCCGAAGGCGCACCAGATCGCGTACGCCACGCCGATCGGCATGCCCAGTTGCAGCACCTTGCTCAACGCGCCGAACGCCACCACGTACCCCACGATGACCACGGCGGACGGGATCGGCTTGCTGAACCCCTCGGACAACTTGAGGAACACGGTGGCGGTGACCTCGCCGATGATCGCCACGGCCAACACCAGGTACACGAGCACGGGCGGCCTCCGACAAGTTGAACGTCTGTTCCACTAGTCTACCGGCCCTATGTGATCGACCACGTCCAAGTGGTTACCGGCCAGTAATCGGGCGTAGGCTGCCCAGCCAGGAGAACGGACGTAGAAAGGCCGCCACCACAATGGGAGCCCTCCAGCTCACCCTCGGCGCCATCGGCGTCGCCGTCAGCGTGTTCGCCTGGGGTCTGTTCGTCGCCGGTGTCCTGCGGATGATCAAGATCATTCGCCTCGGCCAGCCGGACGCGACCCGCAACGGGCCGTTCGGACCACGCCTGCGGACGTTGGTCGTCGAGTTCGTCGCGCACACCCGGATGGCCAAGTTCCGCAAGGTCGCGCCCTGGCACTGGATGGTGATGTGGGGCTTCCTCATCGGCTCCGCGGTGCTGTTCGAGGCCTACGGCGAGGTCTTCTACCCCGGTTTCCACTGGCCGGTGATCGGCACCTGGTCGCTGTGGTCGCTGCTGGTCGAGCTGCTCGGCATCGGCACCGTGGTCGGCGGCGTGGCGTTGGCGGTCATCCGCCAGCTCAACCACCCGCGCCGCGCCGACCGGGTGTCCAGGTTCGCCGGCTCCGACTTCAAGGCCGCGTACTTCGTGGAAGCGGTCGTCATCATCGAGGGCCTCGGCATCCTCGGCGTGAAGGCGTTCAAGCAGGCCTCCGGCCTGGAGGACCCGCCGCTGTGGACGTCGTTCGTCACCGCGCCGCTGTCGAACATCCTGCCCGCGAGCCCGGACTGGGTCTCGATCATGGCGGTCACCAAGCTGCTGTCCGGCATGGTCTGGCTGATCGTCGTGTCGAAGAACCTCACCATGGGCGTCGCCTGGCACCGGTTCAGCGCGTTCTTCAACATCTACTTCAAGCGCGAGGACGACGGCGGCGTCGCGCTCGGCGCGTTGAAGCCGATGATGAGCGGCGGCAAGGTGCTCGACCTGGAGGAGGCCGACCCCGACACGGACGTGTTCGGCGTCGGCAAGGTCGAGGACTTCTCCTGGAAGGGCTGGCTGGACTTCAGCACCTGCACCGAGTGCGGCCGCTGCCAGTCACAGTGCCCCGCGTGGAACACCGGCAAGCCGCTGTCGCCCAAGCTCGTCATCACGCAGCTGCGCGACCACGCGTTCGCCAAGGCGCCGTACCTGCTGGCCGGCGGTTCGCGGGACATGGCCGGTGACGAGGTCGGGCTCACCGAGGACAAGTACGAGGACTACAAGAAGCGGCTGGAGTCCATCGACGTGCTGGCGATGGCCGAGTCCGAGCGGCCGCTCGTCGGCGGCGCGGACGAGCTCGGCGTGATCGACCCCGAGGTGCTGTGGTCCTGCACCACGTGCGGCGCGTGCGTCGAGCAGTGCCCGGTGGACATCGAGCACGTCGACCACATCGTCGACATGCGCCGCTACCAGGTGCTGATCGAGTCGAACTTCCCGTCCGAGCTGGGCGGCATGTTCAAGAACCTGGAGAACAAGGGCAACCCCTGGGGCCAGAACGCCAAGGACCGGTTGAGCTGGACCGAGGGCCTCGACTTCGAGGTGCCGGTGTTCGACGGCGAGCTGGGTGACGCCGAGTACCTGTTCTGGGTCGGCTGCGCGGGCGCGTTCGAGGACCGGGCCAAGAAGACCACCCGGGCGGTGGCCGAGCTGCTGCACACCGCGGACGTCAAGTACACCGTGCTCGGGCCGGAGGAGACCTGCACCGGCGACCCGGCGCGGCGCGCGGGCAACGAGTTCCTGTTCCAGATGCTGGCGCAGCAGAACGTCGAGGTGCTCAACACCGTGTTCGACGGCCGGCCCGCCGGTCAGCGCAAGATCGTGGTGACGTGCGCGCACTGCTTCAACACGTTGGCCAACGAGTACCCGCAGGTGGGCGGCCAGTTCGAGGTCGTGCACCACACGCAGCTGCTCAACCGGCTGGTGCGCGAGCGCAGGCTGGTGCCGGTGGCCGAGGTCGCGGAGGACGTCACCTACCACGACCCGTGCTACCTGGGCCGGCACAACAAGGTCTACGAGGCGCCGCGTGAGCTGGTCGGCGCGTCGGGCGCGACGCTGCGCGAGATGCCGCGCCACGAGGAGCGCTCCATGTGCTGCGGCGCCGGTGGCGCTCGCATGTGGATGGAGGAGCGGATCGGCAAGCGCATCAACCTCGACCGGGTGGACGAGGCGCTGGGCACGGCGCCGTCGAAGATCGCGACGGGCTGCCCGTTCTGCCGGGTGATGCTGACCGACGGCGTCACGGCGCGGCAGAACGAGGGCACCGCGGGCTCGCACGTCGAGGTCGTGGACGTGGCGCAGCTGCTGCTGACGTCCGTGCGCCGGGGCCTGGCGCTGGAGCGCGGCGACATCCCGACGGACGAGAAGCCGACCGGCACCCCCCTGCCGGACGAGGACAAGGCCGCGTCGAACTAGTCGGTTGTGGACGAACGCCCCCCGGTCCGGTGTGGACCGGGGGGCGTTCGTCGTGCCTCAGTCGGTGATGCGGTCGTAGACGATGTTCAGGACCCAGCTCGTCAGGGCGACGATGATCGCGCCCCAGAACGCGGGCCAGAAGCCGGTGACGTCGAACGGCAGGCCCAGCTCGCCCGCCAGCCAGCCGGTGAGCCAGAACAGCAGGGCGTTCACCACCAGGCCGATCAGCCCGAGCGTGACCAGGTAGAACAGGCAGCCGAAGAACTTCACCAACGGCTTGACGACCGCGTTGACCAGGCCGAAGAGCAGGGCGACGCCGATCAGCGTGCCGATCTTCGCGGGCGTCGACGCGCCCTGTTCCAGGTCGATGCCCGGGATGACCGTGGCGATCCAGACCGCCACCGCCGTCAGCAGTACGTGCACCAAAATGCCCATGCCGCAGGCTAACGGCAGCGGTGGTCCGTTCGGGTCAGGCGCGGCGACGCCTGCGTGCCGCCAAGAAGGTCAACGCGCCTGCGCCGAGCAGCAGCACGCCGATCGCCAGGAACGACGACGGTGACGCGCCCGTGCTCGCCAACCCGCTGCTGCCGCCCGCCACCTGCACCACGGCCGCCGTGGTGGTGGTCGTGGTCGCGGACGTCGTCGTGGTGGTCGCGGTCGGGGACGTGGTCGTCGTCTGCTCCCCGGTCGTGTACTTCAGAGGCACCTTCGCGTGGTTGTCCTCGAAGTTGGTCTCCTTGTGCCCCAACGCCGAGAACGGCCGGATCAGCAGGTGGAACTGGTCGAACTCCGGGTCGTCCAGCCGGTAGGTCAAGCGCACGTCGACGGTCTCACCGACCGCGATCGGGTGGTGCAGGCTGAACTCCTGGCCGGGCGAGACCACCTTGACGACGTCGTTCGCCGAGATGAACTCCGGCGTCGCCCCGAACACCACCATGTCCGGGTTGTCCGACGCCTCGCCCCGGTTGGTCACCGGCACGACCAGCGTGACGACGTCACCCACGCGGTAGGCGTCCCGCGCGGGCTCCAGGCGCGGCGCGCCGGCCACGAAGTCGGCGTCCAGGTACGTGTACCGGACGTCCACGCGCGTCGCCTCGCCCGCGCGCACCACGACCTTCTTCTGCCGCGTCGCGGGGTCGATGTCGTGCTCGGACACCGGTGGCGCCAGCTTCAGCTCCGGCGCGTTGTCGGCCACGATCGACACGTCCGAGCCGACCGGCACGTCGGTGAACTCGTACTCGCCCCGCACGCCGCGCGTCGCGGGCGCCACGTCGACGATGCCGTGGATCAGCCGCACCGTCGGCGCGCCCGGCACGTCCGGCTCGTGCGTCTGCCGCACGCCGTCGCGGTCGAGGTCGAAGAACGAGAAGCCGCGCACGGTCCCGCCGCGCACGCCGAAGTCGAACGTGCCACCGCCGTTGACGGGGTTGACCGTCGCCGGGGTCGTCGCCTCGAAGATCCCGGCGTTGCGGTTGTAGATCGCGAGCGGGACGTCGGGCAGGTCGACGGCCTTGTAGCGGCCGTTCGCGTCGGTGCGGTACTCGCCGACGAACGCCTTGGTCGAGGCGTCGTAGACCTCCACCGGAAGGCGGTCGACCAGCGGCGGCTCACCCGCGTCGACCACGCCGTCGGCGTCGCGGTCGAACCACACCAGGCCTTCCAGCGTGACGGTGTCGTCCTGCGCCACCGCGAGCGGGCTCGCCAGTGCCGCCACGCCCACGGCCGCGATGATGGCCATGAGCCGACCTGTCAAGGTTCGCACCTGGAAGTCCCCCCGAAGACGGAATGTGTCACTTCGTCGTCGCCACCGGAACCATGATCGTTTCGTGATCAGGGTCACGTCGAGCGGATCATGGCGGTCCGGCCTAACGTCGGGGCATGGCAGGTGAGGGGTCGGAGGGCGGGCAGTCGGAGGGCGGGCAGTCGGGGGACGGGCGGCCCAAGGGCGGCGAGAGCACGCTCACCGTCCTGCTCGCCCTGGCGGTGAACCTCGCCATCGCGGTGATGAAGGGGATCGCCGGGGTTATCACCGGGTCGGCGGCGATGATGGCGGAGGCGGCGCACTCGGTCGCCGACACGTTCACCGAGGCCCTGCTGCTGACCGCGTTGCGCCGATCGGCACGTCCCGCGGACCGCAGGCACCCGTTCGGGTACGGCAAGGACCGGTACTTCTGGTCGCTGCTCGCCGCCGTGTCGATCTTCGTGTCCGGCGCGGTCTTCGCGTTCTACGAGGGCTTCCGCACGGTGTTCGGCGCGCCGCAGGAGCAGGGCGCCCCCGTCGTCGGGTACGTGGTGCTGGCCATCGCGTTCGCGCTGGAGTCGGTGTCGTGGACGCAGGCCGTGCGGCAGGTGCGGCGGGAGGCGCGGGCCGAGGGGCGGTCGGTGCTCGCGTTCCTGCGGGTGTCCGACGACCCGACGGTGAAGACCGTGTTCCTGGAGGACTCGGCCGCGCTGGTCGGGCTGCTGCTCGCGTTCGGCGGGCTGGGGCTGCACCACCTGACCGGGTCGTCGGTGTGGGACGGCGTGGCGTCGTTGGCGATCGGCGTGCTGCTCGCGGTCGTCGCGTACACGTTGGCGTCGACCAACCGGGGGCTGCTGATCGGCAGGCAGGCCGACCCGGTGCTGGTGCGGGCGGTGTGGACGGCGCTGCGGGAGGCGCCGGAGGTCGAGCAGGTGGTGGACCTGCTGACGATGGCCGTCGGCACGGACCGGGTGCTGGTGTGCGCGCGGCTCGACTTCGACGACGCGTTGGGCGCGGCCGAGCTGGAGCGGGCGTGCGTGCGGATCGACGCCGAACTGCGCGCCGCGCACGCCGAGCTGGACGAGGTGTTCCTGGAGCCCGTGCCGCGCAACGACCCGGAGCTGCGGTCGCGGGTGCTGGCCAGGTACGGGGACGTGAAGCTCTAGCGCTTGGTGTCGGTGCGGTGGAAGTTGAGGTGGGCGCGCGACGGCGTCGGGCCGCGCTGCCCCTGGTAGCGCGAGCCCGCCTGGGTCGAGCCGTACGGGTGCTCGGCCGAGCTGCTGAGCCGGAACAGGCACAGCTGGCCGATCTTCATGCCGGGCCAGAGCGTGATGGGCAGGTTGGCGACGTTCGACAGCTCCAGCGTGATGTGGCCGGAGAAGCCGGGGTCGATGAAGCCCGCCGTGGAGTGGGTGAGCAGGCCGAGGCGGCCCAGCGACGACTTGCCCTCCAGCCTGCCCGCCAGGTCGTCGGGCAGGGTGACGAGCTCGAACGTGGAGCCGAGCACGAACTCGCCGGGGTGCAGCACGAACGGCTCTTCGTCGGCCGGCTCGACCAGCGAGGTCAGGTCGTCCTGCTGCATGGCCGGGTCGATGTGGGTGTAGCGGGTGTTGTTGAAGACGCGGAAGAACCGGTCCAGCCGGACGTCGATGCTGGACGGCTGCACCATGACGTCGTCGAACGGCTCCAGCACCAACCGGCCGGACTCGACCTCTTTGCGCAGATCACGGTCACTTAGCAGCACGGCCACAGCCTATGTGTATGATCGGGCACGCAACACGCGGGTGTAGTTCATTGGTAGAACGACAGCTTCCCAAGCTGTAGAGGCGGGTTCGATTCCCGTCACCCGCTCAAGTGAACGAAGGCCCAGGTCAGCGCCGGTAAGCCGGTTGACCTGGGCCTTCGTCGTTTCGGATCTACAGCGTCACCGTGCTGTCCACGTGCGGTTAGTCGACCGGGACCAGCACGCCAGCCGAGCCGTCATCCTCGTCACCTCCGCCGCCCCGCTCCCGCTCGACCAGGCCGCTCAAGGCCGCCGCGATCTCCCGAGACGCCTCCGTAGTCGCGTGCTGGTAGATCAACGCTGCCCGAGGACTGTCGTGTCCCATCCGCGCCATCAGGTCTCTCGTGCTGGCCTTGGTGCGAGCTGCGAGCGTGTTCCCGGTGTGCCGGAGGTCGTGGAAGTGCAGGTGAGGCACACCGATGTCGGCGACCGCCTTCTTCCAGCCGGTACGCGGGTTGAAGTCACCCCGTCGCAGCGGGTTGCCACGTTGGCCGGTGAACACCCAGGCGTCAGGAGCCGAGTCGGTGAACTCGTCCAGGTGAGCGAGCAGGTCAGCCCTGATCGCCTCCGGGATCGCGACAGACCGCAGGCCAGCCCGTGACTTGGGCGGACCGTAGACCAGGCCCCGACCCGCTGGCGGGGCCGCTCGGCCGCACTGTGCTGTCCCCGCTCGCCAGGTCCTAATCGGCCCCGCTCCTGTGTCGCTCGGGCAAGCGGGCGGGGCCCGGCCTCCGGCCACCCACCGCGCCCGGCGACGAGAGGTAGGGCCGGGACCGGGCGAGCGGGACAGCGGCCGACCGACCCCGCCAGGGTCCGCAAAGCCGAAAGATCATGTCCTCGCCGGACGGGCAGACCAGCAGGATGACCGGGAGCCGTCGACATCTCGCGAACCAGCGGGGACCGGGTTTCGTGCCATCCCGCCGACCTCCACGAGGGCAACCACACGCGTCAAGGGGGCAGACCCAGCCCAACCGTCCAGAATGGACAGAGGTGCCCCCTTGACACGCGCGGTTGGGGCGAGCCAGGTCGGCGGGATGACACGAGCCCCTCGCTGGGAATTGCGGGGCAACGGTCCACCCGATCCTGCCGAGACGCGTGCGTTATAGCGCCGACCGGAAGGCACTTCACGGTAAACGGTCAGTGGTGATCGGCAGGGCCGATCAGCCTCGCCGATCGGTACTTCCCGCAGTTGACCTCCTGTGCCTAGGCTCGACGGCGCACGCTTGAAGACGCGACAACGGGCGGCTCCTCACCCGAGGAGGCCGCCCGTTGCGGATTGGATGTCTGTTGGCGCAGACATCTCCATCAGATCCATCACGAACTCGATGGATCGACCGTCTCCTCGCAGCTCGAACCGTCGTGATCAGGTCCGCTTGCCTCGCTTCGTGATCACGACGACCGTCTTCCACCAGAAGGAGCCAGTCGTTGACGACGATAGGTCCGTCTACCCCATGCCCACCATCCCCACCTCGGGCTCTCCGCGCCGAAGGGGCAGTTCGCAGCGCCGAGTCGCACCCCATGGTGATCGGTCTGGCTAGTCAAACGCCGACTACCTCGGCATATCTGTCCAACGGATGCACGAGGGCCCAACAAGGCATGAGTGTCGCCTTGACCTCCCGAAACGTCATCGGGGGCGATCACCGATGATCGACTGGATGTGGTTCATCGGCGGCTACGTGCTCTTCACGTCCGCCCTGGCCCTCTACGCGGCTCACGTCGCCATCTCGGGCCGTAGCGCCAAGCAGCGGGAGGACGCTTTCAAAGTGCTCAAACTCGTCTGGCGTACCGCTACGGGTGCGGGTGGAGCATTGGCCTTGATCGTCCGAGCGTACGAGGTAGGGCTGATGTAGGTCTGCGTCCGGAAGGAAGTCGACCATGCTGTCCACGTGCTGTAAGCACTGGTCAACAGCGGTCAATACCGGCCACTCATGACTGCCTTTCGCCGCAGGTCAGGCGCACTACCAGGACGGAAAGATCGGGTTCCCAGGCTGTGGAGGCGGGTTCGATTCCCGTCACCCGCTCGTCCCGAAGGCCCAGGTCAGCTCCGGTTGACCTGGGCCTTCGTCGTGCTCGGGTCGAGGACGGCCCCGCGACCGCGTTGAGCGCAGGGGTCGTGTCCCGGGCGAGTGGTCGTTGGGGCGATCCTCGCGGGGTCGTCGGTGCGGACCGGCCGGTGTGGGCGGCGGGCCAGACGGCCTGCGGGATTGCACGTTTAGTGACGAATGCTCATTGAATTGCCTGGTTCTTTCGGCCAAACGGGGTAACTACGGCCCATCTCGACTTCTCTGCGTAACGACTGACGGCCGGGGTCGACAGTCCCACCGACATCAGGTTCGGGGTGGGACGGAAGGCGAGTCATTGAAACTGATCACACGGGTGGCGGCGGCGTTAACAGGTGCCGGCTTGGCGCTGGGACTGGCGGTCGCGATCGCGGCGCCCGCCGACGCGGCGGTGGCCAACGGGTACTACAAGCAGCCGTTCGACCCGACGGTGTGGCGCGTCGACAACGGCGTGGCCCGCGGCATCAGCTACGACGAGTGGTCGAACGCCGGCTTCCCCCAGCCCGCGCCCTCGCCGACGGACTACGTCAAGTACGCCTGGTCGCCCACCATCTACGCGGTCACGTTCTGGGGGAACCCGGACCCGACGTGGGACTGGGACCGGCTCACCGAGGCGCAGTGGCGCGCTTCCGGC
Organism: Actinosynnema sp. NPDC050801; assembly: GCF_040673975.1. NCBI lineage: Bacteria > Bacillati > Actinomycetota > Actinomycetes > Pseudonocardiales > Pseudonocardiaceae > Actinosynnema > Actinosynnema sp. NPDC050801. Next base: position 52,478 of record NZ_JBFAQZ010000001.1, read on the forward strand.
AGTCCCTACCCGCGCACGGCGGGGTGGATCAAGGGCAGCTACTACTACCAGTGGGGCACGGCCAGTGAGATCTTCGTCGAGGGCGAGGACCGGCTGCACCACAAGCTCACCTACGACGAGTGGGCCGCTTCCGGTTTCCGGGACTTCGACCGGCGTTCCAACGAAGGTTTCCTGAAGCTCTCGTGGGCGTCGAACATCATGCGGATGTCCAACCTGGCGACCGGTTCCGGTTACGCGATCGGCTACGGCGAGTGGAGCGCGCAGGCCTTCCCGACGCCGCGGGTCGTGCAGCGGATCACGGGCGACCGCTTCTACAAGTACGCCGGGACCGCGACGATCTACTACCAGGGCATCCCGTTCCACCGGGCCGTCAGCTACCAGGAGTGGGTCGCCGCCGGCAGCCCGTGGCCGGAGGTCGTCGGAGGCGGCGGCGGAGCGCCCGGCAACCCCGGCAACAGCGTGGACTGCTCGGACTTCGCCTACCAGCGTGACGCGCAGGAGTGGTTCGACCGGTACTACCCGTACTACGGCGACGTCGCGCAGCTCGACGCCGACAACGACGGCGTGGCCTGCGAGTCCCTGCCGTAGCGGGACGTGCGACCACCCGGACGGCCCCCACTCGAAGCCGGGTGGGGGCCGTTCGATCAACGCAGGCGGTCGACCCACTCGTCCAGGCGGTGCAGGGACGTGCGCAGGTCGGCCAGCAGTTCCAGCGCGTGCGTGTGCGCGGCCGCACGTTCGGGTTCGGTGACCGGCCGGTGGCCCAGCGCCCGCCACACCATCCACGCCGCGCCACCGAGGTAGACGCGCAGCAGGCCGGCGAACGACGTCGGTGACGCCGGAGGTCGCCGCCCTCCCGCCGCCTCGTAGGACTTGATCACGGCGTCGAACGCGGCGCGGTCCTCGCCGAGCCGGCTGAAGTGCAGCGCCGCGCGGGTCAGCTCCCACTCCGCGTGGTCCGGCCCCGCGCTGTCCCAGTCCAGCAGCAACGGGCCGCCGGGCGTCTCCAGGACGTTGTCCGGCTTCACGTCGCGATGCGTGGCGACCGGCGTCAGGTCGTCGGTTCCCGCCGCGATCAGCCCGGCCTCGGCGATGTCGGGCAGGTAGCCGCGGACGGCGTCGGTGAAGTCGTTCGGCGCCTCGTCCAGCCATTCCCGCCACTCCGCGACCGGGTGCGGCGGATCGGCGGGTGCCGCGTCGGCGGGCGGGCGGTGCAGGGAGGCGAGGACTCGGCCGACCCACGCGGACACGTCCGACGTCACCGGGCCGCCGTCGTGCCACTCGTGCACCAGGTAGCTCGCGACCTCGTCACCCACCCGCACGTCGGCGAGCAGCGGCGCGGCCGGTTCGAGCGGGTGCACCGGACGTGGCATGGGGAAACCGCGTGCCCAGGCTTCGAGCTGGACCTCCGCGGACACCAGGTAGTCCCGCAGCCACCAGTCCTCGCGCGACCGGTTCAGCCGCTTGACCGCCCACGTGCCCCGCGCCGTGCGCAGGCGCCACACCAGGTGCGAACGCCCGCCCGTCACCGGTGTCCACGGCTCGACCACGTCACCGAGCCCGAACGCCGCCGCGACCGCCCTCTGCCACTCCACGCCACCGGACGCTAGGGCACCGGGCCGCGGTTTCAGGCCTGGTTTTCGGTCGAGCGCCACACCCGCTCGTACCGCTCCTGGTCCCGCCGCGTCCGCTCCTTGCGCACCGCGGCGGCCGCGCCGGCCGGGTAGCCGTACTTCGTCATCCGGTGGTCGGTGCTCTCGATCGCGTATGACACGCCGAAGTACACGCCCACCACCAGCCCCAACGACCCGCACGCGATCGCCAGCGGCAACGGCGAGCCCAGGCCGAGCACCAGCGCCAGCGTGATCACCACCGTCAACGGCAGCACCTGCAGGAACATCCGCACGGTGAACCACGCCAGCCACGACGGCTTGGTCGCCTGCCGGAACACCCACTCCCGGTGCCGCTGGGGCAACCGGCCGCCGAGCAGGTACCACACCCGCAACGGCACGGCGGGCTTCACGTCCGCTCCGTCGCGGAGATCAACCCGGTCAGCACGGCGTGCAGGTCGTGCAGCTCGTCCAGCGACATGCCCAGCCGCTCCACCACCGCGGGCGGGATGGCCAACGCCCGCTCACGCAGCGCCGCACCGCTCTCCGTGAGCGTCACGGCGAGCATCCGCTCGTCCGCCGCGTCCCGCGACCGCGTCACGTACCCGATCGCCTCCAGCCGCTTGAGCAGCGGCGACAGGGTCGCGGGTTCCAGCGCCAGCATGCGGCTCAGCTCCTTGACCGACAGCGGCGCGCTGCCCCACAGGGCGAGCATCACCAGGTACTGCGGGTGGGTCAGCCCCATCGGCTCCAACAGCGGCCGGTAGACGGCGATCACGTTCCTGGACGCGACGGACAACGCGAAGCAGACCTGCCGTTCCAGGGCCAGCGGGTCCTCGACGTTTTGTGCACTAATCATTAGTGCACACACTACACCTCGTCCGGGACCTCGGCCCGCCGTGCCGCGGTGAGCAGGTGCGACGACGCGCCCAGCACCGACTCCTCCTGCTCGACCTGGCGCAACGCCCACACCAGGTAGTCCAGCAGCTCGGGGTCGGCGTAGGCGGCGTCCAGGTCGGCGTTCGACCGCAGCCACGCCACGCCCTCCAGCGCGAACGTGCCGACCACGTCCAGCCCGGCCTCCCGCGCCTCCTCGGCCGCTTCCGAGGGGTGGTGCAGGTACGCGGTGGTGAACCAGGGCGTGTCCGCCGGCGGCAGGTGCCGCCCGGTCCGCATGCCGTGCGCCACGACGTCCCGGTACCGCCCGTCGAGCACGAAGTCCTTGCGCAGCCCGTCGAGCAGCGCCGCGAACCGCCCGATCACCGCACCCAGCACCACCCCGCCGGGCCGCACCACGCGCAACGCCTCGCGCCACGCCCGCAGCCGGTCGTCCCGCGCCGTCAGGTGGTAGAGCGGCCCGAACAGCAGCACCACGTCGAACGGCCCGTCGACCGGCAGGTCACGCGCGTCGCCCACGACGGCGGACACCCCGGGCAGCGCGCCGGCCGCCTCCACGTGCGACGGCATGGCGTCGACCACGAGCACGTCGTGCCCGTCCTGCGCCAGCCAGCCCGCGTGCACGCCGGTCGCCCCGCCGACGTCGAGCACGCGACTGCGCTCACCGACGAACCGCCGCACCACCTCCTGCGTGCGCAGGAACTCCAACCGCCCGTTCCCGCCGACGCGCAGCCGCTCGTCCTCGAACCCCTGCGCGTAGAACTCCCTGATCTCCCGGTCCATTTCCCGACCGTATGAACGGCGGCAAGCGGTTTACCGCTGTGCGGGCGCACGGAGGCGCCCGCACAGCGGAGACGACCCGCACGCGGTTCAGGCGCGGGCGGCGACCTTCTCCTCGTCGGGGTCGGACTGCAGCGAGTCGACGAGCTCCTCGCGGTCCGCCGACGGCTCCGGCTTGATCACCAGGCCGATCGCCAGGTAGAGCACCAGCGACACCAGCAGCGGCCAGGACACGATCACCGCCTGGGTGACGAACTCCACCTTGTTCAGCTGCATCACGTACAGCACGGCCCACGTGCCGAGGCCGCCGACGACCGAGCTCATCGCGGCGGTCGGGCCGACCTTCTTGAACCACGGCAGCATGCCGAGCATCAGCGGGATCGCGATCGGGCCCATCGTGGCCGCCACCAGGGCGATCACGACCTTGAGCACGAAGCCCTTGGTGTCCGCGGTCAACGCGATCGTCATGCTCAGCCCGATGAACAGGAACGTGGTGACCCGCGCCAGTTGCAGCTGCGCGGGCTCGCTGAACCGCCGCACGCCCTTCCACAGCCGGGGCAGCATGTCCCGGGTGATGACCGCGGAGATCACGTTGGCGTCGGAGGACACCATCGCCATGGTGTGCGAGAAGAAGCCGGCCAGCACCAGGCCGATCATGCCCGCGGGCAGCATGAGCTTGCCCATCTCCACGTAGGCCTGCTCGGCGTTGGCACCCATGCCCGGCACGATCAGCGGCGCGGCCCACATCGGGAAGAACAGCACCAGCGGCCACACCAGCCACAGCGCGCTGGACAGCAGGGCGGACCGCTTGGCCGCGGCACCGGACGGCGCGGCCATGTAGCGCTGCGCCAGGTTCCACATGCCGCCGTTGTACTCCAGCGTCTTGATCAGGAACAGCGCCATGAAGAAGATCAACGTGTAGTTGCCGGACAGCGGCTCGGAGTGCGACTCGGGCAGCTGGTCCCAGATCTTCCACATGAAGTCGATGCCGCCGAAGTGCGCGGCCACCGCGACGAACATGGCGATGCCCGCCGCGCCCTGGATGATGAACTGGCCGAAGTCGGTCAGCGCGTCGGCCCACAGGCCGCCCAGCACCGAGTAGACCATCGTGACGGCGCCGACGATCGTGATGCCGAGCCAGATGGGCACGCCCGCGAAGCCCTGGAGCAGCAGCGAGACCGCGACCCACTTGGCCGCGATGTCCACGACCTTCAGCGCCGCGCCCGCCCACGCCATGACCTGCTGGGTCGGCACGTTGTAGCGGCGGGCCAGGTACTCCAGCGGCGACTTGACGCCGTGCTTGGAGCGCAGCCGGTTCCACGTGCCCGCCCACAGGAACGCGCCGATGCCGACACCGACACCGATCGTCAGCGCCCACCAGATGTAGACGGTCAGCCCGAGGCGGTAGGCCTCGGCGGCGAAGGCCACGAACATGACGGCGCTGTAACCGGACATGTGGTGCGAGATGCCGGACAGCCACCAGGGCATCCGGCCGCCCGCGGTGAAGAAGTCCGCGATGTTCTTGATCCGCCCGCGTGACCAGTAGCCGATCGCCACCATCACGAAGAAGTACCCACCGACGACGATCCAGTCGAGGGTTTCCATGAGGCCTCCACGAGTGTCCGGCCCACGGGTGGCTGCGCGTGTTCGGGCGGCGGCGGTGCGCGGCTTCCACATGGGTGTGTGACGTACGTCTTACGAGGCTGTTGCGCCTCGCGGAAGGCCACGCGGGGGCATTGAGTCACACTTGTGACTGTTGTTCACATACATGACCGAGCGTGGATCGCGTCCGTTCGGAAAGTAGTTCGCGAAATCCGCGTCATGGCTGGTGGCCGAGGTGGTCGCACCCGTATGCGACCCGGCCTCAACACGCGTCCGCTCACACCAGGCGGGGACGGGCGCGCGCCTGCCCCCGGTCCGGGGGTCGCGCTGGTGGACCCCGTGCCGATGTTCCGCGAGGGGATGGCCGCCGTGGTCCGGCGCACGCCCGCCATGCACTGGCTGGGCGCCACCGGGCACCTGCACACGGCCGTGCGGCTGCACGAACGGCTGCGGCCCGACGTGCTGCTGGTGGACTCCCTGCTCGACCCGCAGGGACACCTGGCCACGCTGCTCACCGCCGGCGACCCGGCGCTGGCCGTGGTGTCCCTGGTCCGCGAGCCGCACCGGACGGCGAAGTTCGTGCGCTCGGCGCTGGCCGCGGGCGTGCGCGGGATGGTGCCGCGGGAGGGGGAGGTCTGCGACGTGATGCAGGCCGTCGCCCGCACGCACGCCGAGCGGATGTACCTGGACCCGACCCTCGCGCCGCTGGCGGCCGGTTTCACGCCGACCGCCGAGGCGGGCAGCCGCCGGTCGCTGTCCCGCCGGGAGTACGAGGTGCTCCAGCTCATCGCGGACGGCATGGAGAACCAGGCGGTGGCCAACGAGCTGTACGTCTCGGTGGAGACCGTGCGCACGCACGTGAAGAACATCCTGCGCAAGCTCCGCGCCCGCGACCGGACGCACGCGGTGTCACTGGCCTACCAGGCCGGTCTGCTGTCCGGTGGCATGATGCGACCGGTCTGACCACAGCGGCTCAGCCGGTGGCGATCTCGCCGTCGGGGGTAAGGCCGAACTCGCGCAGACGCTGGGCCTCCACTGTCCGGCCCTGCTCGACCAGCAACTCGTGCAGGGGGAGCCAAGCCCACTTGTCGCCCGTGCTGATTCGTGCGCGCAACTCGCGGTCACGGCCGTGATCACGGAGCAGCGTGTTGAGCAGCGAGGACAGGCCGCCGTCGTCGTCGACCTTCGACCGCAGGAATTCCAACGCGCGGTCCACCTGGCCATCCTCGACCAGCGCTTTCGCGATCTTGTCCGAAGTCGTGTCAGTCGCCTCGGCGTACCGGGTCGCCGTGTCCAGATCTCCCTGCCTCAGCGCCTGCTCAGCCATGAACCGCGAGGCCCGCTCGTCGTGCCCGTCGGCCAACACCCGAACCGCTTCCACATCCGCCGGGTCGCCGGACAGGATTGCCACGTCGACCGGGTGATCAGCTTCGCCCAGCCGCTTCGCCAGGGCAACCGCTTCAGTCCGCATACCTCTGCTGACCAGCAACTTCGCGGCTTCGTCGGCCGCGCCGCCCACGCCCTCCTCGGCCAGTGCCACGAGTGCGTCGAGGTGGCCACGCCGGGCGAGCAGGTCCGCCAGAACCCAGTCGATCTCGCGGTTCCCAAGCCCGGCGAACCTGTGGAGGACTTCCAGGGCGCCCCCGACATCGCCCTTCTCCTCCAATGCTTCGGCAAAGGCGCACGCGGCGTCGAAGTAACCCTCGTCGGTCAGCTCGCGGAGTCGGTCGAGCCGGTCCGCCTGCTTGAGCAGTTCGGCGAGCGCACCGATCTCCTCGTCGTCGCCGCGGGCCAGGAGGACCTCGTGCGTCGCGATCGCCTTGTCCGTTTCCCCAACCGCCTCGTACAGGTCGGCCAGCTTCCGCCAACACCACGGCTTTTCAGGCTCGAAGGTCTCGAGCAACAACTCGATGGCGTACTCGGGATCGCCGTACTCGATCAGGTGACCGACGGCGTACTCGTTGCCCTCGGCCGCCAATCGGGCCACCTCGTCGAAGTCCCAGGCGTCCACCAGCATCCGGTACAGGGCGGCATCCGGTTGGTCCGAGGCGTCGAGTCGTTCGATCACGTCGGCGGCCTGGCCTCGGTCACCGGTCGTGCGGTGCAGCTCCACCAGGTCGTGCATCGCCGCAGGCAGGCCGGGTCGCGCGGCTCGGTCGAGCAGGGTGTGGGCGAACCCGTGGAGACGCCGCTCCAAGGCCGCGCGGCCGAGCCGAGCCGCGTCTCCGTCGTCCACGACAAGTGACGCGCACGCGTCCCAAAACGCCTGTGGCGGTGCTGTCGCGCGGCGCGTCCGGTCGGCGTGCTGCAGGAGGTAGTCGGCGACCCGGTAGCCGTCGACCACACCCATCGCCTGGCCCATGGCCACCAGCGGCGCGGTGGCACCGAGTTGACGCTTGGTCGCGTAGTCCAGCGCTCGTCGGAACCAGTCCGCAGGCGCGGAGGCGCGCTCCGCCGGTGTGCAGTAACCGGATGCCGCCGCTTCGAGGAAGTCGGTGGCGAGGGCCGAGTGTGCTCCCAGCCGCGTGGCGTCGAGGGCGGCCGTCATGACGGCTCGTGCGTACGGGTGCGCGCTCTCCCACCGGTGCACGAGTTGGGGAGCCGCGGCCAGCACCTGCGTCAGCCCGAAGTCCCGGGACTTCAAGGCGACGCGCAGTCGCTCGTCCTGCGGCGCGGCGGCTTCCGCACGCGAGCGTTCGGCGGTCGTGAACGCCGCGCCCACATGCACGACCTTCGTCAGCTTGAGCAGGTCCCGCTCGGGCGCGTACCGGTCCTTGAAGGGCTCGCCCTGCTCCGTGTAGGCGTTGTAGTAGTCGGGCCACAGCGTCGCCACGACGATCACCTGCCTGGCCAGCAGGCCACGCACCACCGACGCGCTCAGACCGTGCTCGCCGTCGAGGTGCGATTGGAGTTCGTCCAGCCAGAGGACGATTCGGTCGAGTCCCTCCAGCCCGCGCACGGTCGTCGGCTGGACCAACGACCGATCGGGCACGACTTGCCGGACGGCCTCGAACAACGACCGGGTCTTGCCTACCGACGACCCGCCGACCAGCAACACGAACCCACCGCGCTCAGCCGCTTCCGCGATCAGGGCACGAAGCCGGACGTCGACGTCGCGCGGCACGTAGTGGGGCATCGAGGTGTCGGAGCCGACAGTGATCGGCCGGTGCACGCCCAACCGCAGCGGATCGGCCTCGCGCACGGGAACGACGACGTGACGTGGGGGGATTTCGCGCCCGGCGGCGAACGTGACGTCGCCGTGGACGTGGCCGATCTGGATGGAGTCACCGCCGATGACGGAGTTCTCCACCCGGTTGACGTGGGGGCGGGGCACCCGTCAACGATAGGGAACACGGCAGCTCAGACGCGTCTGATTCGCCACAACCGCGTGAGCGGCCTTGCCGAGGTTACTGACAGGTAATACCCTGTTGTTACCGGTCAGTAGGGGACCGCCCCGACCAGCATGGAGTGAGCGACGAGATGGGTCACTACAAGAGCAACGTCCGGGACCTCGAATTCAACCTGTTCGAGGTCTTCAACGTGCAGGACCACCTCGGCACGGGGCCGTTCGAGCAGTCCGACGAGGACACCGCGCGCGGCGTGCTTGCCGAGCTCAACAACCTGGCCGTCGGGCCGCTGGCGGAGTCCTTCGCCGACGCCGACCGCAACCCCCCGGTCTTCGACCCGAAGACCCACTCGGCCACGCTGCCGGAATCGTTCAAGAAGTCCTACCAGGCCATCTGGGACGGCGAGTGGTACCGCCTGTCGCTGCCGAACGAGCTGGGCGGCTTCGGCATCCCGCCGTCGGTCCAGTGGGCGGCCTCCGAGCTGATCCTGGGCGCGAACCCGGCCATCTACATGTACCTGGCCGGCCCGAACTTCGCCTCGGTCGTCTACCGCAACGGCACCGAGCAGCAGCAGCGCTGGGCCGAGATCATGATCGAGCGCGGCTGGGGCGCCACCATGGTGCTGACCGAGCCGGACGCCGGGTCCGACGTGGGCGCGGGCCGCACCAAGGCCACCCTGCAGGACGACGGCACCTGGCACATCGACGGCGTGAAGCGGTTCATCACCTCCGCCGACCAGGACATGACCGAGAACATCATGCACCTGGTGCTGGCGCGCCCCGAGGGCCCCGGCATCGAGCCGAAGCCGGGCACCAAGGGCCTGTCGCTGTTCCTCGTGCCGAAGTGGCACTTCGACCCGGAGACCGGTGAGTCGACCGGGGAGCGCAACGGCGCCTTCGTCACCAACGTCGAGCACAAGATGGGCCTCAAGGTGTCCACCACGTGCGAGCTGACGTTCGGCCAGCACGGCGTCCCCGCCAAGGGCTGGCTGCTCGGCGAGGTGCACGACGGCATCGCGCAGATGTTCCAGGTCATCGAGTACGCCCGGATGATGGTCGGCACGAAGGCCATCGGCACCCTGTCGACCGGCTACCTCAACGCCCTGGCCTACGCCAAGGAGCGGGTGCAGAGCGCCGACCTGACCCGGATGACGGACAAGACCGCGCCGCGCGTGACCATCACCCACCACCCGGACGTGCGCCGCAGCCTGATGCTGCAGAAGGCCTACGCCGAGGGGCTGCGCGCGGTCTACCTGTACACCGCCACGCAGCAGGACAAGATCGCGCTGGGCGGCCCGGACAAGGAGCTGGCGGAGAAGGTCAACGACCTGCTGCTGCCGATCGTCAAGGGCGTCGGTTCCGAGCGGGCGTACGAGCAGCTGGCGCAGTCGTTGCAGACGCTGGGCGGCTCCGGCTTCCTGCAGGAGTACCCGATCGAGCAGTACATCCGGGACTCGAAGATCGACTCGCTGTACGAGGGCACCACGGCCATCCAGTCGCTGGACTTCTTCTTCCGGAAGATCATCCGCGACAAGGGCCAGGGGCTCGGCTTCATCAACGGCGAGATCCAGAAGTTCCTGGACAACGAGGGCGGCAACGGTCGCCTCAAGGAGGAGCGGGCGTTGCTCAAGCGGGCGCTCGAAGACCTCCAGGGCATGCTCGGCGCGCTGGTCGGCTTCCTGACCAGCTCGCAGGAGGACGTCCGCAACCTGTACAAGGTCGGCCAGAACACCGTCCGGCTGCTGATGACGGCGGGCGACGTACTGGTCGGCTGGCTGCTGCTGCGCCAGGCCGACGTGGCGCTGGCCAAGCTGGACGGTCAGGTCTCGGCCAAGGACAAGGCGTTCTACGAGGGCAAGGTCGCGGTGGCGTCGTTCTTCGCCAAGTCCGTGCTGCCGGAGCTGACCGCCCGCCGCAAGATCACCGAGGCCACCGACAACTCCCTGATGGACGTCGACGAGGCCTCGTTCTGACCGCACGCACGACCCGGAATTGTCAGACCCTTCGGGCAGAATAAAAGCAGGGGTCCCCTTGGCGGGGACCCCTGCTTCTGCGTTGCGGGCGGTACCACGCGGCACCACGCCGTACCAGGTGGTACCACGCGGCACCGGGCCGTGTGAGGTGGTACCGGGCGGTGCCGGGCGGTGCCAAGCGACGCGGGGCGGCACCCGCGGGGGTGCCGCCTCCCGGCCGTTCACGACCGCGCGGATCAGCCCTTGTGCGCCTTGGCAGCGGCGAAGCAGTACGCGCCGAAGCCCAGGAAGCCGACCGCGATCACGGCCAGCGCGAAGATGCCGTACGGCTGCGCGGCGAGCGTGTGCAGCGCCTTGTCCATCCCGCCCGACTCGGACGGGTCGGCGTTGATCGCGGCGAACGCGACCAGGATGCCGATGAGCACGTACGACGCGCCCTTGCCGATCCAGCCGATCCGACCCAGCCGCTCGACCCAGATCCGGGTGCCGGCGGGCAGCTCGGACATGTTCAGGTCGTCCTCGAAGGACCGCTTGACGCCCTTGCGCGCCACCATGACGCCGAGGCCGATGACGAACGCCGCCACCAGCCCGACGAGGATCTGGCCGAACGGCAGCGCCAGCACACGGGCGGTCCACGTCTGGGACTGCTCGGTGCCGCTCTTCTGGGACGTGCCGGTCGCGTAGTTGATCGCGGCGATGCCGATGACCGTGCCGGTGATGGCGCGGCCGACCGAGCCGCACCGGCGGTAGACGCGCTTGCGCTTCTTGGTCACCCACCCGTAGCCGCCGGCGGCCATGGTCAGCTGCCAGACCGCGAACGCGAACAGGCCGATCGCCAGCACCCACAGCAGTAGCGGCCCGATCGCGGTCTGGGCCAGCGCGGAGACCGCGCCCTTCTGGTCGGTCCGCTCCCCGGTGTCACCGAGGACCACTTGCGCCGTCAACGCCGCCAAGAGCACGTGGACGAGCCCGTAACAGACCATCCCGGCGCGCCCCAGGATCTGCACGGCGGGATGTCTTCGCACCTCTTGCCCGGTGGTAGCCACGAACGGGTGATACCCAGTCGTGGCCACCACGAACCGTGGACCGCGGGCTCAACCGCCCGGTGGCGGCTCGCAGACGATCTTGAACTGCGGGTCGTACTTGACCGTCCGGCTCTCCTGGCGCGACTGCCCGGTGCGGCGGTCGGTGATGGTGCGCGTGTCGGTGACCGAGAACCCGGGCGCGCCGTTGCTCGGCTGGCAGCCCGGCTTGTTGATCTTGCGCTCCTGCGGCTGCGTGGGGTTGAACTCGGCGCTGGTGGACCCGGTCACGTCGTAGTTCTTGGTGCCCCACAACACGATCTTGATCGAGGACGGGGTCCAGATCGTCTGGATCGCCACGCCGGTCTCGTCCGGGTTGGTGAACTTGATGTCGATCAGGCTGTTGCCCGCGCCGTCCATGAACACGGTGGCCTCGCGACCCTTCGGGTAGCGCGAGATCCAGTAGCTGTGCTCCTTGTGCCCGGCGTCCTTCATGCCCGCGTGGTAGGCGGCGTTGTAGAGCGTGGTGGCGAACTGCGAGATGCCGCCGCCGACCGCCTTGCCGGGGATGCCGTCCTCGATGATGCCCGCCTCGACGTAGCCCTGCGCCGTGCCGCGGGGGCCGGTGTGGCCGTTGAGGCTGAACGTCTCGCCCGGCTTCACGATCGCGCCGTTGACCTTCTCGGCCACCACGCGGATGTTCGTGCCGGACGCGGCGACGAAGCCACCGGTCTGGAACTCGCCGATGACCTCCTTGATGCCCATCTTGTTCGCCTGCTCGGTGGTCACCTTGGCGGGCGTGTGCTTGTACTCGGCCTTGATCGCGCGCTCGTTGTCACGCTTGAGCACGTCGAGCGCGGTGGCCAGCGACTTGTCCCAGTCGATGCCGAGACCGTCGACGGACTCCTTCACCACGGGCCGGCCGCCCTCGAACACGATCTGGGCGTCCTTGCCCTCCTTCTCCGTGTCCTTCAGCTGCGGACCGGCGTGCTCGACGACCTTGCCGTTGTCGACCTTCGCGGTCAGGCTGCCGTCCTCGGCGGGCTCGAACACCAGCACGGTGGCCAGCTGCTCGGGCGTGAGCGTCGCGTCCTTGCCCTCGCCCTGGATGATCAGCGGCGCGGCGGTGGCGGGCTTGGCGACCTCGTCGAGCGCCTTCTGCACGCTCTCCTTGGTCGTCTTGACCGGGGTGGTGGCCACCGGCAGCTCGACCGTGCCGCCGTCGGCCCAGCCGGCCAGCAGCTTGTCCGTGGCGGCGGGCACGTCCAGCTTCTGGCCCTGCCTCGGGTCGACCGCGATCGGGGTGGCGCCCTCGAACCGGATGGCGCCCTCGGCGGGCTCGTGGTCGGTCTCGGCGCGCAGGCCCTCCAGGGCGGCGGCGAGCTTGGCCTCGTCGCTGCGGGTGGCGAAACCGACCTCGCGGGCGGTGAAGAAGGAGGTGACGCGGGTGATCGGGGACAGCGGCTGGCTGCCCGCGCGCTCCAGCGTGGCGGTCCAGTCCAGCTCCAGGCCGGCGGCCTTGGGGTCGACCTGGGTCTCGACGTCGCCCGCGCGCGCCTTCACCGGCGCGGCCAGGCGGGGTCCGATCTCGTCGCGGAGCTTCTGCTCGGCCTCGGGGTGGCTCATGCCGCCGACGTCCACGCCCGCGACGGTCACGCCGCGCGGCACGTTGCCGCCGGAGACGAGCAGGTCGAGGCCGTAGAGGACGACCAGCACGCCGAGCACGGCGGCGGCGATCAGGCCCCCCTTGCGCAAGCGCTTGCGGCGGGCGTCGGCCTCGTCGGCCTCGCTGTCGCCGTCGACCATCACCGGGCCGTGGACGGTGGCCTCCGGCTCCGGCGACGGAGGCACGGACACCGGCGCGGAGAAGACGGTGGTGGCCTCCGACGGCGACGACGGCCGGTCGAAACCGCCGGCCGGCGTGGAGATCATCTGGGTCCGCTCGGCCGCGGGAGGCGGCTGGGGGAGGGCGCGCGTCGGGTCACCGGACGGCGTGATCGCCTGGGTGGCGTCCGCGCCCCTGCCCGGCGGGTTGTGCTGCGCGTTGCGCGTCGGGTGCTGCGTCACGTCCTGAGAGACGCTCGGGGAGGCCGCCGCGTTGTCGGGGACACCCGAAGGGGGCGTCACATTACGGACCGTGGCCGAGGCGTCCGGCTCGTTGTCCGGCTCCTCCTGCGGCCACGCGGCCTCCTGCACCGAGCCCGCGGTGATCTTGGTCGTCCGTTCCGAAGCGGTGCCCGACGGGCGGACCGGCTCCATGGCCTTGGTCCGCTCAGCGTCGTACTCCGGTCGCTGGTTCTCCGGCACCGCTCCCCCTCTTGCCTCTCGCAAGGTCCTGGGACTGCTTACCCGACGGTCGTCACACGTCGATCACGGTTGGGCAGTGCGCAGGTCTCACCGCAGTTGTCACAGGTAGAGCCCGGTCCCGTGCTCCGTCCGCTCGGTCGCGGTCGCGTGCACGTCCCGTTCGCGCATGACGAGGTAGGTGCTGCCCTGCACCTCGACCTCGAACTGGTCCTCCGGGTTGAACAGCACCCGGTCGCCGACCTTCACGTGCCGCACGTTCGTTCCGACCCCGAGCACATCTCCCCAGGCCAGGCGCTTCGCCATCTGAGCGGTCGCCGGGATCACGATGCCACCGCTGCTGCGGCGTTCGCCGTCCTCCGGCGAGATCCGCACCATCACGCGGTCGTGCAGCATCTGGATCTCGAGCTTGACATCGGGCACCAGCAGAGTCTAGATGCCTTCGTCGAGGCCACCCATCATCAGGGGTAGCCGCCGCGGCCCGTCCCTTACCACGCGGATCGGCACGCCCCAGTCCTGGCGGGCCAGTTTGCACACCGGGTGCTCGACGGCCGGGTCGTCCGTGCAGCTCGCGGCCTGTGCCACGACGTGCAGGACGCCTTCGGTGAAGCCCTCGGCGACGCGCAGCGCGCGGACCAGGTCCGTGCCGACGCCCGCGCCCGACGCCAGCAGCCCGGGCGGTGAGCTGGTGATCTCCAGGCGGGTGGACGGGCCGAACCGGTCGTCCAGCTTCTGGCCGGTCGGCGGGGTGAACACGACGGCGAGCTCGACCTCGCCCGACGCGATCACCGACGGCGGCCTGCGCACCTGGTGCGCCTCGCCGCTGACCAGGCGCGCGCCGGGGGCGACGGGGCGTTCCAGGCGGTGCGCGGCGGAGGCGACGACGACCAGCTCGCCGTCGACCAGGACCGCGTCGGACGGCTCGGCGACGTCGGTGGCCAGGGTGGACACCTCGCCGGTGGCCGGGTCGTAGCGGCGGATGGCGCCGTTGTAGGTGTCGCAGACGGCGACCTGGCCGCCGGGCAGGACCGTCACGCCGAGCGGGTGCTGCAGCAGCGCCTGGTCGGCGTGACCGTCGCGGTGCCCGAAGTCGAACAGGCCCTTGCCGACGGCGGTGTGCACGGTGCGGTCGGCGTCGAGCCGGCGCAGCGCCGAGGTCTCCGAGTCGACCAGCCAGAGCCGGTCGCCGTCGGCGGCGAGGCCCGAGGTCTGGGCGAAGAACGCCTCGTGCGCCGGGCCGTCGTGCAGGCCTTCGACGGTGGTGCCCGCCAGGCGTTCGACGCGCCGTTCCAGGGGCTTGAACAGGCCGAGCGTGTGGTTGCCCGCCATCGCGATGGCGACGCCCCCCGCCGGTTCCCACCAGGCGACGTCCCACGGGCTGGTGAGGTGGATCGCGTCGGCGGGGCCGTCGGTGTCGCCGTCGCGCCACTGCTCGCCGGTGCCGGCGACGGTGGTGACCTCGCCGGTGTCCAGGTTCAGGCCGCGCAGGAGGTGGTTGACGGTGTCGGCGACGACGGCGTGGTAGCCGACCCGGGCGGCGACGTCGTCGGGCAGGAGCGCGATGCCGGCGGGTTCGGAGAAGGTGGGTTCGAGGCCGTCGCGGCGACCGCGCGCACCCGTGCCGATGCGCCTGATCACGGTCTCGCCGTCGAGTTCGAGCTCGACCAGGCCGTGGTGGGCGGAGTCGCTGACCAGCAGGGTGCCGTTCGCGGTCAGGACGGCCTTGGCGGGGAACCGGAGTTCGGTGTCGCGGGGCGGCGGCGCGACGTACGGGCCGTCGCCGCGGTGCAGGGTGCCCTTGGCGTCGTGCTCGGCGACGATCTCGGACACGACCTGGCGCAGCGCGTCGAGGTGGCCCTCGCCGGCGGCGACGTGCACGACGTAACCCTCTGGGTCGACCAGGACGAGCGTGGGCCACGCCTTGACCGCGTAGTTCTGCCACGTCGTCAGCTCGGGGTCGTCCAGCACGGGGTGCTCGACCTGGTACCGCTCGACGGCCGCTTCGAGGGCCGCGGGCTCCGCCTCGTGGACGAACTTGGGCGAGTGCACGCCGATGGTGACCAGGACGTCGGCGAACTCGGCTTCGAGGGGGCGCAGCTCGTCGAGGACGTGCAGGCAGTTGATGCAGCAGAAGGACCAGAAGTCGAGCAGCACCACTTTGCCGCGCAGGTCCTTGAGCGCGATGTGCTGCCCGCCGGTGTTCAACCAGCCCCGGCCCACCAGTTCGGGGGCGCGGACACGGGCACGGCGTCGTTGTGCGGTCGTCACGTCCGGAGTCAACACGATGTCCGAGGTCCGGTATTTCGCCGTCCAGCGACTGGGACGAACGGGAGCTAGTGCGGCCGGCGGACGGTGCGGGGGCCCAGGACGGTGGCGTTCAGGGCTTGCACGCGGTCGCGCAGGGCGCGGTCGGCGGTGATCACGGTGCACGGGCGGTCCGGTGGGTTGGTGCGGACCACGTCCACGATCGCGTCGTCGCCGGAGCCTGTGGCGGAGACCACGCGGACGCCGGGGACCGACTCGACGTGACGCGCCTTGCCCTCGACCACGAGGACCACTTCCAGAGGGCCGGCGAGGGCGGGCAGGCCGTGTTCGGCCACGTCGACGAGGTCGTCACGCAGTCGGGCGGCGGCGCCGGCGCGGTCGCGCCACCAGCCGTCCGGGACGGAGCCGACGACGTTGGCCGCGTCCACCACGAGGAGGGGCAGCGTCATCGATCCATGCTCTCAGCAAACCCTCATGAAACTGTCGTCCCCCGATGGCACCATGGAGTGGTCCATTGGGGGACAGACATGAATACGCAGGGGGAGATAGTGATGATCAGGCGCGCCCGCAGAACGCCGGACGACACCTGGAACGGCTCGGCCACGGCCAAGTAGCCGGACATGGGAAACCCCGCGGTGCTGCCAGGTCGGGGGTCCGACAGCACCGCGGGGTCATCTGGAACATCGATACACGATCGGGGACTGTTACATCCACCGAAGCGTGTGACGTAGATCACGGTTTATATGACGAAGCCCTGCCGCGCGGGAGGTGCGGCAGGGCTTCGTCGTTCCCCCTTCGCCAGAGCGCGGACGACGGGGCGCACACCCGGTGTCGATCGGGTGGTCGTCACGCGCGCCGGAGGAGGCCCTCCTTAACGGAGGTTGGTCCCCTGGGACTGGGCGATCGCCATCAGCTCGTAGCGCATGGCCGGGGTGGGCGCCATGTCGATCGCGCGGGCG
The DNA here is from genome assembly GCF_040673975.1 of Actinosynnema sp. NPDC050801. Classification (NCBI taxonomy): domain Bacteria; kingdom Bacillati; phylum Actinomycetota; class Actinomycetes; order Pseudonocardiales; family Pseudonocardiaceae; genus Actinosynnema; species Actinosynnema sp. NPDC050801. Next base: position 69,236 of record NZ_JBFAQZ010000001.1, read on the forward strand.
ACAGCCTTGCGGTTGCGAGCCTCGACACGACGAGCGCGGAGCTTCGCAGTGAAGTTCATCGGGGGTTCATCCCTCTCGAAGGTGTTCCTCGGTGTGTGCCTCAAGTATGCACCCTGACGGGCGCGGTTGCACCCGATTATCCGGTGAGGTGCCACACACGCCGACGAATCATCGGCTGTAACGCCTTCAACCCCGACGATTCGCCTGGCGTACACCTGCCTGACCGGACGCGGGCCGGCCAACTCTCTAGCGTGCACGCTAGATCACCCAATGCGACCGAAGCGAACGAATAACCGCAGGTCAGCCACTTGAGCCGGGATCAGTCCTCGCGACCGAGCAGGAACCGGCCGAAGTGCGGCACGGTGAACGCGATCTGCCCGCGTTCGGCCGAGTACACGAGCCCTTTCTTGATCAGGCTGTCCCTGGCCGGCGAGAGCGACGACGGCTTGCGCCCCAGGTGGTCGGCCACCTGCGCGGTGTTCACACCCGCGTCCTTGCCGTCGGTCAGCTCCGCCATCGCCCGCAGGTACTCCCGCTCGGCCGGCGTCGCCCGCTCGTACCGCGAGCCGAAGAACCCGACCGCCAGCTCCGCGTCCGCCTCCGGCGCGGCCACGGCCACGTCCATCGCGGTGATCGGGTCGGCGGGCGCCGCGTCCCACGCCGCCTTGCCGTAGGCCTGGATGAAGTACGGGTATCCGCCCGAGGCGTCGAACAGCGCGTCCAACGCCTCCGGCTCGATGCCCGCCTCCTCGCGGTCGACCGGCGCCAGCACCGCGCGGTCCGCGTCCTGCCGCGACAGCCGGTCGATCCGCACGTACCGGAACAGCCGCTCCGAGTACGACTTCGACGCCGACAGCACGGCGGGCAGGTGCGGCAGCCCGGCGCCGACCACGACCAGCGGCGCGCCCGACTGCGACAGCTCGTGGCACGCCGCGCACAACGCCGAGATGTCGTCCGCGGGCACGTCCTGCATCTCGTCGATCAGCAGCGTGACGCCCGTGCCGACGTCCTGCGCCAGCTCCGCGACCTCGGTGAACAGCTCCACGAGGTCGATCTCGATGTCACCGGAGTCCGCCCGGCCGACCGCCGCGGGCACGTCGATGCCCGGCTGCCACCGGTCGCGCAGCTTCGCGTCCTCGGGGTTGGCCCGCAGCGCGAACGCCTTCAGCACGCCGAGCACGGCCTCGACCCGGTCCGGCGCGCGGTGCCGCACGGCCAGGTCGCGGATCGCCCGGTGCAACGCGGCCGACAGCGGGCGGCGCAACCCGGCCTCGGGCCGTGCCTCGATCTTCCCGGCGCCCCAACCGCGCTTCACCGCCATCGACCGCAGCTCACCCAGCAGCACGGTCTTGCCCACGCCGCGCAGCCCGGTGAGCACGAGGCTGCGTTCCGGCCGGCCGCGCGCCACCCGTTCGAGCACCACGTCGAACGCGCCCAGCTCCTTGTCGCGGCCCGCCAGCTCAGGTGGCCGTTGGCCCGCGCCAGGGGCGAACGGGTTGCGCACCGGGTCCATCCTCGGACGGTATCGAGGTGTCTACGGCCGATCCAATACTCGGACCGTGTCGTCCGGTATTCACCAATCTAGGGTTGAATCTAGATAGCGCTATCGAGTGACATGGGCGGTAGCGTCGGGTCATGGCTGAGGTGGTGACGAAGGGCGTCGGCAAGGTCGAGCGGACCGCCGACCGCGCCGAGGTGCAGGTGAGCTTCGAGACGACGGGCTCGACGCGCAACGAGGCGGTGGACCGGCTGACCGCGCGGGTCGCCGCGGTGGAGCCCGCGTTCGGGCGGCCGGGCGTCGAGGTGCGGTCGCGGCAGCTCAACGTGCACGACAACTGGGACGGCAAGCGCCGTTCCGGCAGCCGTGCCATGCAGAACTACGTGGTGCGGGTCGACGACACCGCGGGCCTCGACGACCTGCTCGGCGCGCTCGTGACGGCCGAGCCGACGTGGCTGAACGGGCCGACGTGGCAGCTCCGGGACGACGCGGACGCCGTTCGGGAGGCGCAGCGCGAGGCCGTGCGGGACGCGCGCCGGCGTGCCGAGGGGTACGCCGAGGCGCTGGGCGCGCGGTTGGGACCGCTCCAGCGGCTGACCGACGGTGACGCCGAGGCCTGGGCGGCCGAGTCGCACCGGTCGATGGCGGCCGGCTACGGCGGCGCGCCGGGCGTGCCGCCGCAGATGGACCAGCTCAACCTGGAGGCGCAGCAGATCGTGGTCACGGTCCGCTGCACGGCCTCGTGGACGCTCCTCGACTGACGCCCGCGCCCGTTCTGAGCGTTGAACTCGGGTGTCCTGAACGTAGGACACGGTGGTCCTGAACGTAGGACACGCGCGTGCTGGAGGTACGACTCGCGGGTTAGCTGGGGGATTTCGGTTCGGCCAGTTCGACCACGACGGAGCGGTTGCGGGCGGCGGCGGCCGGGATCAGGTCGCCCGCGTCGTCGAGGTCGACGGCGAGGGGCGAGGTGAAGCCCGCGCCGACCACCTCGGTGAACGCCGACCGGCTCACGCCGAGCTCCATCAGCGTCGACACCACCCGCTGACCGCGCCGCCGGGTCAGGTCGATCGCCGCCTCCGCGGACGTCGAGCTGGCCGTGCGGGCGGTGACGCGCGCGGTCGTGCGGCCGTCGAACTTCGCCGCCACCTCCTGCAACACCTCGCGCGCGCCCGCCGCGAGTTCGTCGCTCCCGGCCTTGAACAGCAGCGAGTTGGGCACGTGCACCAGCCCGTCCTCCTCCACGACCTCGCCGATGTCCACGATCGGCACGTCGGCGCGACCGATCGACGCGCCACCCGGCACCGTCTCGGTGTCGTGCGCGCAGCTGTTCGCGCCGAACTTCGCGCAGACGCCCAGCCACAGCTCGACCAGCGCCTCCCGGGCGCCCGCCGGCAGCGGCGGCTGGTCACCGGCCACCTGGCCCAGCCCGGAGAAGATCACGTCCTTGCCGGTCAGCTCGGGCACGGCGTCGTCCGGCACCGCGGCCACCACCTCGGCGACGTCGAGGTCGAGACCGAGCCGGGTGAGGTCGAGCGGGTCGGTGGTCTGCAACCCGCTGCTGTGCAGCACGAGCACCGCCGGTCCGGCCGCGGCGGCCATGTCCGCCAGCACGGACAGCGGGTCGAGGTCCGGGCTGCTGCCGCCGAGCTGGCTGAGCTGACCCGTGAGCCGGTTCAGGTTCTGCTCGAAGCCCAGCTCGCGCAACGCCGCGTCGCCCTCGACCTCGTTGCCGTCCCGGACGGTGAAGTCCTCGTCCGAGTACGCGCTCCCGGACGCCTCGCCCTGCCGGTACACGACCACCCGGGTCACGCCCTGCTCGACCGCGGCCGACAACCGGTCGACGACGGTCGTCGTGAGCGCGATCCGGGGCTCGTTGGCCGACGCGGTCACCCCGATGCGCACGGTGGTGGTGTCACGGGAGGTGTCTCCGCAGGCAGCACAAGACGCCGCCACAAGCACGACTGCGGCGAAGAGCCGTGAGTGGTTCATGCATTGGAAACGGAATGAGAACGCGTTGTGTTACCTACAACACCCGTTCGGCCTAATGATCACGCTACCGCTCCACGATCGCCGTAACTCCCTGACCACCCGCCGCACAGATCGAGATCAGCGCGCGACCTGCGCCCTTCTCCGCCAGCAGCTTCGCCGCCGTGGCCACGATCCGCGCGCCCGTGGCCGCGAACGGGTGCCCGGCGGCCAGCGACGAGCCGTTGACGTTCAGCTTCGACCGGTCGATCGCGCCGAGCGGGCCGTCCAACCCGAGCCTGCCCTTGCCGAAGTCCTCGTCCTCCCAGGCCTTCAGCGTCGCCAGCACCTGCGACGCGAACGCCTCGTGGATCTCGTAGAAGTCGAAGTCCGGCAACGCCAGCCCGGCGCGCGCGAGCATCCGCGGCACCGCGTACGCGGGCGCCATCAGCAGGCCCTCGCCGCCGTGCACGTAGTCCACCGCCGCCGTCTCGGTGAACGTCAGGTACGCCAGCACCGGCAGGTTCCGCGCCGCGGCCCACTGCTCGGACGCCAGCAGCACGGCCGACGCGCCGTCGCTGAGCGGGGTGGAGTTGCCCGCGGTCATCGTCGCGCCCTCGCCCCGGCCGAACACCGGCTTGAGCTTCGCCAGCTTCTCCACCGAGGAGTCCGGCCGCAGGTTCTGGTCCCGGGCCAGCCCCAGGTAGGGGGTCACCAGGTCGTCGAAGAAGCCCCGCTCGTACGCGGCGGCGAGGTTGCGGTGGCTGGCGGCGGCCAGTTCGTCCTGGTCCTCGCGGGCGATGTCCCACTCCCGGGCGGTGATCGCCGCGTGCTCGCCCATGGACAGGCCGGTGCGCGGCTCGCCGTTGCGCGGGACGTCCGGCACCACGTGCTTGGGCCGCAGCTTCAGCGCCGCCTTGAGCTTCGCGCCCGTGCCGCGCGCCCGGTTGAACTCCAGCAGCACGCCGCGCAGGTCCTCGTGCACGCCGATCGGCGCGTCGCTGGTGGTGTCCACGCCGCCGGCCACGCCCACCTCGATCTGGCCGAGCGCGATCTTGTTCGCCACCGCGATCACGGCCTGCAGGCCGGTGCCGCACGCCTGCTGCATGTCGTAGGCAGGCGTTTCGGCGGACAACCTGCTGCCCAGCACGGACTCGCGAACGAGGTTGAAGTCGCGGCTGTGCTTGAGCACCGCGCCCGCGACCACCTCGCCGAGCCGTTCGCCCTGGAGGCCGAACCGGCTGACCAGACCGTCCAGGGTGGCGGTGAACATGTCCTGGTTCGACGCCGTGGCGTAGGGGCCGTTCGAGCGGGCGAACGGGATGCGGTTGCCGCCGAGGATGGCTACTCGCGCCATGTCGTCCTCCAGGGTGGGGCCGTGGCCGGTGGGCAGGTCGACGCCAATGTTACCTACTCATCAGTAGACTTACTAGCGAGTAGGGAGTGTGATGTCCGCATGGATCGATACCAGTCGTTCGCCAGGTCCGGCCTCGGGAGGTTCGTCGTCGGCAAGCTCGGCCTGCCCGACCCGTACCCGCTGCGCCGCCACTCAACCGGACAACCCCCGCTCGACGGGCCCGTGCTGATCGGCGGCGGCGGTCGGCTGGTCGGACCCGTCGGCGCGGCGGTGGAGTCGATGGGACTGGAGTCGGCCGCCCCCCGCGACGGCGCGGCGCGCGATGGCGCGGGACACGGCGAGAAGTACGGCGCGCTGGTGTTCGACGCGTCCGGCATCGACGCGGTCGAGCGGTTGCGGGAGCTGTACGAGTTCTTCCAGCCGGTGATCCGGTCCCTCGCGCCGTCCGGTCGGGTGGTCGTGTTCGGCACGCCGCCCGAACTGGCCGAGTCGCAGGTCGCGCAGCGCGCGCTGGAGGGCTTCACGCGCAGCGTCGGCAAGGAGCTCAAGCGGGGCGGCACGGCGCAGTTGGTGTACGTCGAGCCCGGTGGCGAGGACGCGATCGAGTCGACGGTGCGGTTCCTGCTGTCCGGGCGGTCGGCGTACGTGTCCGGGCAGGTGGTGCGGACCGGTCCGGCCGAGGTCGAGGCGCCGCGGGACTGGGACCGGCCGCTGGCCGGGAAGGTCGCGCTGGTCACGGGCGCCGCGCGGGGCATCGGTGCGGCGATCGCCGACGTGCTGGGGCGTGACGGTGCGACCGTGGTGTGCCTGGACGTGCCCGCGCAGGGCGACGAGCTGTCCGCGGTGGCCAACCGGGTGGGCGGGTCCGCGCTCCAGCTCGACATCACCGCGCCGGACGCGCCCGCGCGGATCGTCGGGCACCTCTCCCAGCGGCACGGCGGCGTCGACGTCGTGGTGCACAACGCGGGCATCACCCGCGACCGCACGCTCGGTCGGATGGACGCGGGCCGGTGGGACGCGGTGGTCGCGGTCAACCTGGCGTCGCAGGAACGGGTCAACGACGCGCTGCTGACCGCGGACGCGTTGCGGCCCAACGGCCGGATCATCGGCGTGTCGTCCATCGCGGGCATCGCGGGCAACGTCGGCCAGACCAACTACGCCACCACCAAGGCGGGCGTGATCGGCATGGTCGACGCGCGGTCCCGGCAGGTCGCGGGCCGCGCCACGGTGAACGCGGTCGCGCCGGGCTTCATCGAGACCAGGATGACCGCCGCGGTGCCGCTGTTCATCCGCGAGGCGGGTCGGCGGATGAACAGCATGTCGCAGGGCGGCCTGCCGGTGGACGTGGCCGAGGCGATCGCGTGGCTCGCGCACCCCGCGTCGGCCGGCGTGAACGGCAACGTCGTGCGGGTGTGCGGGCAGAGCCTGCTGGGGGCGTGATGGCGAACCTGACCCTGCTCTACGCCAAGGCCGCGCTGACCGCGTTCACCCGGCGCGGCGGCGAGCTGCCCGAGTCCTCCTTGGACGCCGAGGTGACCGTCGACGCCGTGCACCTGGCCCGGTACGGCAAGGTCTGCGGGTTCGGCGTGCGCGACGAGCTGCCGATCACCTACCCGCACGTGCTGGGGTTCGGGCTGCAGATGCGGCTGATGACCGGGCCCGGGTTCCCGTTCCCGTTGCCCGGCCTGGTGCACGTGGCCAACCGGATCAGGCAGCACCGGCCGGTGCTGGTGTCCGAACCGCTGTCGCTGCGCGTGGCGGCGTCGAACCTGCGACCGCACGAGCGCGGGCGGCAGTTCGACGTGGTGACCGCGGTGTCGGTGGACGGCGAGGAGGTGTGGGTCGACGTGTCGACTTATCTGCGCCGGGAGGGCGCGGGTTCGGGAGAACCGGCGTCGCCCGCCGACCCGCCCGCGGCGACGGCCCGGTGGCGGCTGCCCGGCGACCTCGGCCGGCGGTACGCGGAGGCGTCCGGCGACCGCAACCCGATCCACCTGAACCCGTTGGCCGCCAAGGCGTTCGGCTTCCGCCGGGCGATCGCGCACGGGATGTGGTCCAAGGCCCGGTGCCTGGCCGCGTTCGAGGGCAGGCTGCCCGACGCGTACGAGGTCGACGTGCGGTTCAAGGCGCCGATCCTGCTGCCGGGCGAGGTCGACTTCTCGTCCTCGCGCACCGGTGACGGGTGGCGGTTCGCGCTGTGGTCGGGTCGCCCGCACCTGGAGGGGGTGATCAGCGGCTGACGTTGTCGGCCAAGGTGCGGAGCAGGGCGCGCAGCCGTGCGGTGTCGGACTCGCTGAGGTTCATCGCCTCGCCCATCGCGGGCGGCACGTCCTTGGCGCGTCCACGCAGCTCGTCGCCCGCTTCGGTGAGCACGAGCCGGACCGACCGCTCGTCGTCGGGACGGCGTTCGCGGCGGATGAGGCCGGCCGCCTCCAGGCGCTTGAGCAGCGGCGAGAGCGTGCCGTAGTCGAGTTGGAGCGCGGCGGCGACGTCCTTGACCGGGACCGGGCCGCGCTCCCACAGCACCAGCAGCACCAGGTACTGCGGGTAGGTCAGGCCGAGGTCGTCCAGCAGCGGCCGGTACCGCGCGGTCACGGCCCGCGAGGCCGCGTAGAGCGCGAAGCAGAGCTGGTCGTCCAGGTCCAGGCTGAAGTCCCGCATGTCCGTCTCCCTCCACTTGTGATCGAGGCCACGATACACCTGCACCCATTTAGATTGTGCACGATGTAATCGCGAGCTATGTTTCTGGGTGTCAGGGATCGACCGCACGACATCGAGGAGCCCGGGATGACCGTCCTGGAACCGGCCGCCGCCGAGTTCGCCGCCGCCACCGCCAACCCGCCGTACCTGTTCGACCTGGGCCCGGTCGAGGGCCGCCTGGCCGTGGACGACGTGCAGTCCGGCGAGGTGTTCAAGCCCGAGGTCGACGAGGAGTGGGTGACGGTGGGCGAGGTGCCCGTCCGGGTCGTGCGCCCGGCCGGCGCGACCGGCGCGCTGCCCGTGGTCCTGTACGTGCACGGCGCGGGCTGGGTGTTCGGCAACGCCAGGACGCACGACCGGCTGGTCCGCGAGCTGGCCGTCGGCGTCGGCGCGGCCGTGGTGTTCCCCGACTACAGCCTCTCGCCCGAGGCGCGCTACCCGGTGGCGCTGGAGGAGAGCTACGCCGTGGCGCGGTGGATCACCACCGAGGGCGCCGCGCGCGGACTCGACGCGTCGCGCCTGGCCGTGGCGGGCGACTCGGTCGGCGGCAACATGTCCGCGGCGTTGACGCTGCTGGCCAAGGAGCGCGGCGACGTCGCGTTCACGCAGCAGGTGCTGTTCTACCCGGTGACCGACGCGTCGTTCGACACGCCGTCGTACCACGAGTTCGCCGAGGGCTACTTCCTGCGGCGTGACGCGATGCAGTGGTTCTGGGACCAGTACACGACTTCCGAGGCGGAGCGCGCGGAGGTCACCGCCTCACCGCTGCGGGCGTCGGTGGAGCAGCTCACCGGGCTGCCGCCGGCGTTGGTGATCACCGCCGAGGCCGACGTGCTGCGCGACGAGGGCGAGGCGTACGCGAACAAGCTGCGCGAGGCGGGCGTGCCGGTGACCGCGGTGCGCTACCAGGGCGTCATCCACGACTTCGTGATGCTCGACGCGCTGCGCGGGACCCACGCCGCCGAGGCCGCGATCGGCCAGGCCGTCGCCGTGCTCAAGGGCGCGTTCGCCTAGGCGGTGCCGTCCCCCTCCCGGCCGCGGTCGGCCCTGCGGGACGGCGGGTGCCACACGTCGCCCGCCACGAGGTCCCCGAAACCCATCCACACCAGGTTCATGAGCCGGGCGGCGACGACGCCGGCCGGCTCCTCGGGGTTGTCGAGCCACCAGTCGGCCAGCGACTCGCCCGCGCCGACCAGGGCGGCGGCCAACGACTCGGCCTCCTTCGCACCGGCCCGCGGCACGTTGGTGAAGTCCGACGAGTGCACCAGCAGCGCCGCCACCAGGCTGATCGCCCGGCCGCGCATGTCGGCCAGCTCCGCGGCGAACGGCCCGCCCTGCGACGACGCCTGCCGGTGCAGGACCTGCCAGCTGGCGCGGTTCTCGCCGACGAACCCGAAGAACGCCCGCAGCCCGCTCCACAGCTGGACGTCCGGCGGCTCCTCGGCCTCGACGCCGTCCGCGATCGCCTCCATCATCCGGGTCGCCTCGCGGCGGATGCAGGTGGCGAACAGCTCCTCCTTGGAGCCGAGGTAGGCGTACAGCATCGGTTTGGAGATGCCCGCGACCTCGGAGATCTCGTCCATGGACGCGGCGTGGAAACCCAAGCGCGAGAAGACGTCGACCGCGGCGTCCATGATCTGCCGCTCGCGCACCGCGCGTGGCAGTCTCTTGGCCCGACCCGGGCGAACCGGTTGCTCTGCGTGCATCGCACCCCCTGGATGGCTGGCACAAGATTACTCTGAGCCCCTTGCCGCCTTACCTACTCGCCAGTAGGCTTACCAAGCAGTAGGTAGCGGAGGTGCCACATGACCATCGACCTCACCACCGAGGCGATCGCGAAGCTCAGCCCCCAAGAGCTGATCTCAACGCTCAAGCAGGTCGATCCGGCCGATCCGGCGCTGAACGACGTCGACATCGACGTCATCGCGCGCGGCATCGACCCGAAGAAGCTCGGCAAGGACGAGTTCGCCGACCTGCTGGGCGCGTTGGGCGCGCTGGCCGACGGCGGCGCCGACCTCGACCTGGCCAAGATGGACCCGCAGAACTTCGCGCGGATCATCTCGCGCGCGTCCAAGGACCAGATCGAGGCCGTGACGTCCCGGCCCGGCCTGCGCGAACGCGTGCTCGACGAGGTGTTCCGCCGCATGGAGGTGCACTTCCGCAGCGACCGCGCGGGCGCCACGCGCGCCGTCGTGCACTTCCGGCTGACCGGCGGGTTCGACGGCGACGACGTGTACGAGGCGATCATCGAGAACGCCGCGTGCACGATCAACAAGGCCGCGACCCGTGACCCCAGGGCCGTTGTCACGTTGGGTCCGGTGGAGTTCCTGAAACTCGCGACCGGCAACGCGTCGGCCCCGGTGCTGTTCATGACCGGCAAGCTGAAGGTCAAGGGAGACCTCGGCTTCGCGGCGGGGTTCATGAGCCTGTTCAACATTCCGAAGGCGTGAGGGGACCATGGGCGGTTTTTCGCTGGAGCTGAACGAGGACCAGCTTGACCTGCGCGAGTGGGTGCACGGCTTCGCGAAGGACGTGATCCGGCCCGCGGCGTCGGAGTGGGACGAGCGCGAGGAGACGCCGTGGCCGGTGATCCAGGAGGCGGCGAAGATCGGCCTGTACGGGTTCGAGTCGCTGGCGACCTGGTTCGCCGACCCCATCGGGTTGTCGCTGCCGATCGCCACCGAGGAGCTGTTCTGGGGTGACGCCGGGATCGCGTTGGCGTTGATGGGCACCGGTCTGGCGGCGGCGGGCATCTTCGCCTCCGGTGAGCCGGAGCAGTTGGCCGAGTGGGTGCCGGAGTGCTTCGGCACCGAGGACGACCCGAAGCTGGCGGCGTTCTGCGCGTCCGAGCCGCAGGCGGGGTCCGACGTGGCGGGGTACCGGACGCGGGCCGTGTACGACGAGGCCACCGACGAGTGGGTGCTCAACGGGCAGAAGGCGTGGGCGACCAACGGCGGCATCGCCAACGTGCACGTCGTGACGGCGGTCGTGGACGGCTCCCTGGGCGCACGCGGTCAGGCGGCCTTCGTCGTGCCTCCGGGGACGCGCGGGCTGTCGTCGCCGGGGAAGATCAAGAAGCACGGGATGCGGGCGTCGCACACGGCGGACGTGTTCCTGGACGACGTGCGCGTGCCGGGTCGGTGCCTGCTGGGCGGCAAGGAGCGGCTGGACGCCAGGCTCGCCCGTGCCCGTGAGGGGCAGAAGGCCGGTGGTCAGGCGGCGATGGCGACGTTCGAGACGACCCGCCCGACCGTCGGCGCGATGGCCGTGGGCGTCGCGCGCGCGGCGTACGAGTACTCGCTGGAGTACGCGAAGGACCGCTCGGCGTTCGGCCGGAAGATCATCGAGAACCAGTCCATCGCGTTCGACCTGGCGAACATGAAGATGGAGATCGACGCCGCCCGCCTGCTGGTCTGGCGGGCCGCCTGGATGGGCCGCAACAACGTCCCGTTCACGGCGGGTGAGGGGTCGATGTCGAAGCTCAAGGCCGGCGAGGTGTCGGTGTGGGCGACGGAGCGTGCGATCCACATCCTGGGCGGGGCCGGGTACACGCGCGAGCACCCGGTCGAGCGGATGCACCGCGACGCGAAGATCTTCACCATCTTCGAGGGCACGTCGGAGATCCAGCGGTTGGTGGTGGCCAGGGCCATTTCCGGGATGCACATCAAGTGAGGTGACGTCCCAGGCCGTCGTCAGGCCGCCTGGGTCCGGGCGGGGTCTTCGGGACGCGGAAGACCCCGTCCCCTGCTTTCCGGCGCGGTTAGGCTCGGCGGATGGTCGGGGTGTTGCAGTGCGTGGTGCTCGATTGTCCGGAGCCCGAGGTGCTCGCCGAGTTCTACCGGGGGCTCCTGGGTGGTGAGGTCGACCGGGCCGATCGGCGGTGGTCGTTGGACGAGAACTGGTCGACGTTGCACACCGGGTCGATCGTGTTGGGCTTCCAGCGGGCGGTCGAGTACCTGGCGCCGGAGTGGCCCGATCCGCGCAAGCCGCAGCAGTTCCACCTGGACGTCGGGGTGGAGGACCTCGGCGTGGCCAAGGCCGAGGTCCTCCGGTCGGGCGGCACGTTGTTGGACGATTCCAACGACGTGTGGTGGGTGTTCGCCGATCCCGCCGGCCACCCGTTCTGCCTGGTGTTGGAGTGACGGGTCAGCGGCCCGCTTCGACCAGCCACGCCCGCTCTGCGGTGGTGTCGGGCACCTGCGTCTCCCAGCCGTTGATCTTGCCGATCAGCTGCCAGTAGCGCTCGGCCCTGGGATCGCCGAACTCCTCCAGTCGACGGGACAGCTCGGGTCCCACGGGGACGTCCAGGGCGGACGACCACTTGTCGTTGATCCCGGCCACGATCGCCGCGGCCTCCGACGAACGTGGGTCGACGCCCGCGTCCAACGCCTCGCGGGCCCGGTCGATCGCGTTCTGGAACGCCTCCATCTGCGCCGGTGAGTACGGCGCCATGTCGGCACCTTCCGCCCGCATCTCCTGGTGCCGCTGCGACATCCGTCGGATGGACGCCCGGAAGTCCGGGTCGCGCACCAGGTTCACCAGCTCGATCCACGCCTCCAACTGCTCCGGCGACGGGTCGTCCGGCAGGTCCACCCGGACCGACCGCATCCGCTCCAGGAACGCCGGGTCCATGTCGAACCCGCCGAACACGTCGTCGAAGAAGTCGTCGAGGATCGCCTGGCGCTCCCCCTCCGACAGCCGCGCGAACTCGTGCACCATCTCCACCTCCCCGTTCCGTGCCACGACCCGCAGCACGGCCCGGCGCAACCGGAGCGTGCGCATCTGCGCGTCGATGGCTTCCGCGTGCGTCCGGGCCACCTCGGCCACGGACACCTCCCGCGCCAGCACCCGTTGCGCCGTGGGCAGGTCGACGCCCAGTTCGCGCAGGGTCCGCACGAGCTTCAGCCGCGCCAACCCGTCGACGTCGTAGGTGCGGAACCCGCCCGCCGTGCGCCCCGCCACGGGGATCACACCGGAGTCGGAGTAGAACCGGATCGTCCGCGTGGACAGCCCGGTCATCCGCGCCAGTTCGCCGATCGAGTAGTGCGTCACGGGGACCACCCTGAACTCTCCAGTCACTGGAACTTCAACTCGATTAACGCCATGGTCGGGCACGATGGTGCGCTGTGCCGCCGGAGTTGACCGCCTACCTGCCCGCCACCGCGGCGTTCGCCGCCCTCGCGCTGGCGTGGTGGCTGGTCAAACGCTCCCCCCGACCCGCCCGGGCACCCCAGGACGGCGCGCGCGGGTCGATGGCGGGGTCGGTGGTGCGGTGGTTGCTCGCGGCGGTCGTGCTGGCGGTCGCCACCGGGACGGGGCTCTACCTGCTGCTCGGCCGGCCGGGGCTGCCCGACACGGCCGCGTTCACCACGGCCGAGCTGCTCGACCTGCTCAAGATCGGGCTGGCGGTGGTCGGCGGGCTGGGCGCGGTGGTGGCGCTCGCGGTCGCCTACCGCAAGCAGCAGGTGTCCGAGGCGGCGCACGTGATCGCGACCCGGCAGGAGGACCGCGAGGGGACCAAGTACCTCAACGAGCGCTACGGGAAGGCCGCCGAGCAGCTCGGGCACGAGAGCTTCGCGGTGCGGCTCGCCGGCGTCTACGCCATGGTCGGTCTGGCGGACGACTGGGAGGCCCAGCGGCAGACGTGCGTGGACGTCCTGTGCGGCTACCTGCGCACGCCCTACCCGGAGGACGACCGCACCGAGCGCGAGGTGCGGCAGGCGATCATCACCAAGCTGCTCGACCACAGCGCGCGCTGGCGCCGGGTGAGCGTCGACTTCCACGGGGTCGAGTTCGAGGACCTGGACCTCTCGGACCGGGTCGTCAGCGGCGACTTCTCCTTCGACCACGCCGCTTTCCGCGGCGCGCTGACCGATTTCAGCGGCACCAGGTTCATCGGTTCGACCACGTTCCGCGGCGCGGTGTTCGCGGCGGAACGCACCACGTTCTGGGGCATGACGGCGGACAAGGCCGTGCTGGACTTCAGCGCCGCGAGCTTCACCGGCGAGGTGGTCGACTTCTCCGCCACCACGTTGACCGACCACACGAGCATCCGGCTGGCCTCCGCGGAGGCCGACGGGTGCATGTTCGTGCTCGACGACGCCAAGGTGCACGACCCGAAGGCGTTCGAGCGGATGCTGCGCAACAGCAAGACGCCGGGAGCCGGTGCGGGCTCCCGGCGTCCACCGGGCTAGTAGGTCATCGCCACGCCGGGATCGGCGAGCAGCGCGCCCACGTCGGCCAGGAACTGCGAGCCCTGCTGGCCGTCGACCACGCGGTGGTCGAAGCTGAGCGCCAGCTGGCACACCTTGCGCGGCACGACCTGGCCGTCCACCACCCACGGCATGTCCCGGATCGCGCCGAACGCGAGGATCGCCGACTCGCCCGGGTTGATGATGGGGGTGCCCGTGTCGACGCCGAACACGCCGACGTTGGTGATGGTGATCGTGCCGTTCATCATGTCGGCGGGCGTCGTCTTGCCCTCACGGGCGGTCGAGGCGAGCTCGTCCAGCGCCACGGCCAGCTCGCGCAACGACATGCGGTCGGCGTCGCGGACCTTCGGGACCACCAGGCCGCGCGGCGTGGCGGCCGCGATGCCCAGGTGCACGTAGTCCTTGTAGACGATCTCCTGCGCCGCCGCGTCCCACGTCGCGTTGACGTCGGGGGTGCGGCGGGCGGCCAGGACGACCGCCTTGGCGGCGAACGCCAGCGGCGTGAGCTTCACGTCGCGGAACCCCGGCGCGTTCTTCAGGCGCGCCCGCAGCTCCATCATCGGCGTCACGTCGACGGTCAGGAACTCCGTGACGTGCGGCGCGGTGAACGCGCTGTCCACCATGGCCTGCGCGGTCGCCTTGCGAACGCCCTTGATCGGCACGCGCCGTTCCCGCGACCCGCTGTCCACGACGGACGGCGCGGCGGGCGCGGGCGCCACGGCCTGCTCGACGTCCTCCCGCGTGATCACACCACCCGGGCCGGAGCCCGACAGCGCGAACAGGTCGACGCCCAGGTCCTTCGCCAGCTTGCGCACCGGCGGCTTGGCCAGCGGCACGTAACCCCCGGCCGGCGCGGACACCGGTTCGGCGACCGCGGGAGCCGGGGCCGGCGCGGACACCGGAGCGGCCGGAGCCGGAGCAGCGGAGACCGGAGCAGCGGCCACGGGGGCCGGTGCGTCCTTGCGCTGACGGCGCTTCGCCGCGCCGGCCCGCGGGCCGTAGCCCACCAGCGTGGCGATCCGGCCGCCCGGCATCTCCTCGCCGATCTTGCCGTTCGACGCGGGTGCGGGCGCAGGCGTGGCGGCCGGGGCCGAGCCCGCCGGGTCCACGTCGATCGTGATGATCGGGACGCCGACCTCGACCGTCTGGCCCACCTCGGCCAGCAGCTCGGTCACCACGCCGTCCCACGGGCACGGCAGCTCGACGGCCGCCTTGGCGGTCTCGATCTCGACGATGATCTGGTTGACCTTCACCGCGTCACCCGGCGCGACGTGCCAGGTGAGGATCTCGGCCTCGGTCAGCCCCTCTGCCGTGTCGGGCATGGGGAACTGCTTGAACTGCGGCACAGCTATCCCCTTACCAGGCCAGCGAGCGGTCGACGGCGTGCAGCACCCGGTCGAGGTCGGGGAGGAACTCCTCCTCCAACTTCGACGGCGGGTACGGGGTGTCGAACCCGGTCACCCGCAGCACCGGCGCCTGCAGGGAGTAGAAGCACTCCTGCTGCACCTTGGCCGCGATCTCGCCGGAGATGGACGCCTCGCTGGGCGCCTCGCTCACCACGACCAGCCGACCGGTGCGCCGCACCGACTCGTACACGGGCGCGAGGTCGAGCGGGGACAGCGTGCGCAGGTCGATGACCTCCAGCGAACGCCCCTCCTCCTCGGCCGCCGCGGCGGCTTCGAGGGACGTGCGCACCATCGGCCCGTACGTCACGAGCGTGACGTCCGAGCCGGTGCGCAGCGTGCGCGAGGCGAACAGCGGTCCGGGCGCGGCGGTCGTGTCGACCTCGCCCTTCTCGTAGTAGCGCCGCTTCGGCTCGAAGAACAGCACCGGGTCGTCGCAGTCGATCGCCTGCTGGATCATCCAGTACGCGTCGGCCGGGTTCGAGCACGCGACGACCTTGAGGCCGGCGGTGTGCGCGAAGTACGACTCGGGCGACTCGGAGTGGTGCTCGACCGCGCCGATGCCGCCGCCGAACGGCACCCGGATCACCATGGGCACCTTGAGCCGGCCCTGGGTGCGGAAGTGCAGCTTGGCGACCTGCGACACGATCTGGTCGAAGCCGGGGAAGATGAAGCCGTCGAACTGGATCTCGCACACCGGCCGGTAGCCGCGGATCGCGAGGCCCACGGCGGTGCCGATGATGCCGGACTCGGCCAGCGGGGTGTCCAGCACCCGCTGCTCGCCGAAGTCCTTCTGCAGGCCGTCGGTGATCCGGAAGACGCCGCCGAGCTTGCCGACGTCCTCACCCATCACGATGACCTTGGGGTTGGCCTCCATCGACGCGCGCAGGCCGTTGTTCAACGCCTTCGCGATGGTCAGCGTCTGCACCGCGGCGGGCCCGGCGGACGTGGGGCGGTCCATGGTCGGAGCGGCCATCAGTGCTCACCTCCGGCGAACCCGGCGTGGTAGGCCAGGAACTCGTCGCGTTGCGCCTCCAGGACGGGGTTGCCCTCGGCGTAGACCTCGCTGAAGATCCGCCCGGCCGGCGGGTCGGGCAGGTTGACGCAGTAGTCGCGCAGCTCGATCGCGACCTGCTCGGCCTCGTCCTCGATCGAGTCGAAGAACGACTGGTCGGCCCACTGCTGCTTGACCAGGTGCACCTTGACCCGCTCGATCGGGTCCTTCAGCTTCCACAGCTCCAGCTCGTCGGACAGCCGGTAGCGCGACGGGTCGTCGGAGGTGGTGTGCGCGTCCATCCGGTAGGTGAACGCCTCGATCAGGATCGGGCCGTTGCCCTGGCGGCACTCCTCCAGCGCCCAGCGGGTGACCGCGAGGGTGGCCAGCACGTCGTTGCCGTCGACCCGGATGCCGGGGAAGCCGTAGCCGCGCGCCCGCTGGTAGAGCGGGAGGCGGGACTGGCGCTCGGTGGGCTCGGAGATGGCCCACTGGTTGTTCTGGCAGAAGAACACCAGCGGCGCGTCGTAGACCGCGGCCCACACGAAGCCCTCGTGCACGTCGCCCTGGCTGGTCGCGCCGTCGCCGAAGAAGCAGATGGTGGCTTCACCGTCGGAGTCGCCGACCTTGCCGTCGAACTTCTGGCCCATCGCGTAACCGGCGGCGTTGAGCACCTGGTTGCCGATGACGATCGTGTACGGGTGGAACCGGGTCGCGACCGGGTCCCACGTGCCGTTGTCGGTGCCGCGGAAGATGCCGAGCAGGTCGGTCGGCTTGACGCCGCGCGTCCACGCGATGCCGTGCTCGCGGTAGCTCGGGAACGCCATGTCGTCCGGCCGCATGGCCCGACCCGCGCCGATCTGCGCGGCCTCCTGACCGAGCAGCGGCACCCAGATGCCCAGCTGGCCCTTGCGCTGCAGCGCGTTGGCCTCGCGGTCCACCCGGCGGACCAGGACCATGTCGCGGTACAGCCCGCGCAGCTCCTCGGCCGTGATGTCGATGTCGAAATCCGGGTGCTGGACGCGCTCGCCCTCGGGGGTGAGCAGCTGCACCAGGTCGGCGCCGCCCTCGTCTGTCGCTCGCAAGCCTGCGATCACCTGTTCCGCTGTCGGTGTGGCAGCAGTGGCCGGCGCGGCATCCGGCCCTGGGTGCGTCCATTCTTCGGGGGACGACATGCGCCTTGTCTCCTCGTCTACGAGGCCGCCCGGTCGCTTGTGGCGACCCTCGCGGCTGCACCGCCGGTCGCCGTCGCCCCCGGGGTGTGGGGGTCGGGCAACCGTCGGCGCTGACGGTGTTCTCATCCACATCCTGACATGGCGTCACCCGGCATGGTGAGCCCCGTCCCAGTTCGTAATCTCCGGTACAGCCTCCTGACGTGCGGTAACGGTTGGACGGCCAATCTTCGGCAGTCCGAGTAGAACGTTCGGATGACGAACGCCGGTGTCCCGGTTACCGATCGTTAACCACCTTCCGTAGGGCTGCGGACACGCCGGGTGGACCGGAACGGCCCACGTCGGCCCCTCTGCGTTGGATGGACTACCGACCTTCGGCCATACCGACCATTTCCACCAAGCGAAACCCCGACGGGCGCGGGCCGGGCGGCGCCGTCCGAGCGGGACCGTCGCGCACGCCGCCGTGACAGGATCGGGAGGTGGACCGTTCAGCGCTGACCCGTACCGTTCGCGGGCTCTGGGACGACGACATCCTCCCGAGCCTGTCCGCCTTGGTCGCGATCCCCGCGATCTCCCCCGTCTTCGACCCCGCGTGGGCCGCGCACGGCCACCTGGCCGGTGCCGTGGAGCACGTGCGCGCCTGGCTCGCCGACCGCGACCTGCCCGGTGCGACCGTCGAGGTCGTCGAGCTGCCCGACCGAACGCCGGTGCTGCTGGTCGACGTGCCCGGCACCGCACCCACCTCCGAGGCACAACCTTCCGGCACGGTGCTGCTGTACGGGCACCTGGACAAGCAGCCGCCGGTCGGCGGCTGGGGCGACGGGCTGGGGCCGTGGACGCCGGTCGTGCGCGACGGGCGGCTCTACGGCCGCGGCGCGGCCGACGACGGCTACTCGGGCTACGCGGCCATCGCGGCGATCGAGGGCGTCCGGCGCGCGGGCGGCACGCACTCGCGGTGCGTCGTGCTGCTGGAGACCGGCGAGGAGTCCGGCAGCCCCGACCTGCCCGCCTACCTGGAGCACCTGCGGCCGCGGCTGGGCGACGTGTCGCTGGTCGTGTGCCTGGACTCCGGTGGCAACGACTACGACCGGATGTGGCTGACCACGTCGCTGCGCGGGTTGGCGCAGGTCACGATGACGGTGCGGGTGCTGGACAGCGGGCTGCACTCGGGGATGGCGAGCGGGATCGTGCCGTCGTCGTTCCGGATCGCCCGGCAGCTGCTCGACCGGCTGGAGGACTCCACGACCGGCGAGGTGCTGGTGCGCGAGATGCACGTCGACATCCCGGAGCACCGGGTGGCGGAGGTGCGCGACGCGGTGTCCAGCACGCCCGGTGTGCTGGTCGGCAGCGTGCCGTGGGCGGCGGGGACGCAGCCGATGGGCACCGACGAGGTCGAGCTCGCGCTCAACGCCGGGTGGCGGCCGACGCTGTCGGTCACCGGCGCGTCCGGGCTGCCCGAGCCGGACGACGCGGGCAACGTGCTGCGGCCGTTCACCACGCTGGTGCTGAGCTTCCGGCTGCCGCCGACGGCCGACTCCGAGGCCGCCATGGACGCGGTGCGGCGGACGTTGACCACCGACGTGCCCTACGGGGCCTCGGTGGAGCTGTCCCGCATCGAGTTCGCCGACGGGTGGAACGCGCCGGAGCTCGCGCCGTGGCTGCGCGAGGCGGTGGACCGGATCGGCGAGGACGTGTTCGGCGCGCCGTGGCGGACGGTGGCCCTGGGCGGCTCGATCCCGTTCATGGGCCTGCTGCACGAGGCGTACCCGCAGGCCCAGTTCCTGGTCACGGGCGCGGTCGGGCCGGACTCCAACTGCCACGTGCCCGACGAGTGGCTGCACCTGGCCCACGCGACCCGGATCACCGAGGCCGTGGCCTTGGTGCTGGACGCGCACGCCCGGCGTTAGTGGGAGGCGGGGTGGTGGTCGGGGCTCCGACCACCACCTCTCACGCCTGCGCCCACCTGCGGTCGAGGTCGCGGAGCAGGGCCATGCCCGCGTCGGGGTTGGAGCCCGCGTAGCGGCGGGCGCGGGCCAGGTCGTCGAAGTCGAGGACGGCCATGCGGTCCTCGGTGAGGTCCGCGGTGAAGGTCACGCTGACGGTCGCCAGGAAGTGGACGCGGGCGGCGATCGCGTCGCGCAGCTGGCGGGCGCGGTCGGACCGGCCCGCGTAGGCGGCGAGGACGCGCTCGCCGTAGGTCTTGAGGTCGGTGGCGGGGCGTTCGTCCAGCATGCGCAGCAGTGCGGTGACGCCCTCGCGGTCGTCCACGGCGGTCAGGGCGTCGGCGGTGGCCTGGCAGGCCCGGGTGAGCTCGGCCGCGGCGAGGGCGCGCACCACGTCCGCGATGTCCCGTCCCGGCTGCTCGCGGGCCAGGTCCACGATGGCACGGGCGGTGCGCACGAGCTGGCGGGCCAGGCCGCCGGAGAACGCGTACGCCAGGGCGTGGAACTGCTCGGACAGGCCCAGCACGTAGCGGCGGAGCAGCCGTTGGGCGTACTGGAAGTCGAGGTAGTCGACCCGGACCACCTCGTCGAACGAGCTGTCGAAGACGCTGCGCAGCCCCATGCCGGACAGCTCGAAGTCGTACTGGGCCTCGGTGGAGACCGAGACCAGGTAGTGGCAGCCGGAGACGTCGAAGATCGCCTTGATCTCGTTGAGGAAGCGGCGGGCGGGCTCTCCGGTGCCGATCCGGTCCAGTTCGTCGATGCCGATCAGCACCCGTCCCGGTTTGCCCTCGCCCGCCGCCGCCAATTCCGTGGTGGTCCGCGTCAGGAACTCGCGGAAGCGCTTCACCAGCTCGGGGTAGGTCAGCGCACGCCCGGTCATGGTCAGCGCGCGTTTGCCGGACAGCTCGAACCCCTTGAACCCGCCCTTGCCGCTGACCTCGTTGGCGTAGGTGCGGACGTAGCGGAGCAGCTCCAGGTTGGCCCGCGCGTCGGAGACCAGCGGGTGCGGCACGATCCGGCGCCACGGCAGGCGACGGCGACCGACGTGCCGCCAGTGCGCGATGACCGCCTCGCACGTCTCGGCGAACAGGTGGACCACGAACTCCTGCGGCACGTACTCGACCGGGGCGGACACCAGGACGGCCAGGTCCGGCGCACGGTCCTCCTCCCGGTACCGGCCGCCGCAGAACGCCCGGAGCAGGTTCGTCTTGCCCGCACCGCGCGGTCCCGCGATCGCGAAGCTGCCGCCGTCCAGCTGGGCCACCAGGCGGGTCAGCTCGACGCTGGCCGGGGTCGGCACGTGCATCCGCAGGTGGTCGGACCTGGCCAGGCCGGACGCCTCGCGAACGGTCAACGACGTCGAGTACACCACCTTGGTCGCCTCGTTGACCCGGGTGTACAGGACCGGGAGCACGCCCTCCTCCAGCAGTGCGGACAACCAGGTCGTGAAGGCCTCGTCCTCGCCGGCGGCCCAACGCGGCCGCGAGAGCGAGAGTCCGGCGAACCTGACGAGGATGTCGACGAACCACCCCGTGAGCACGACCAATCCGATCAGGGTGACCAGGGAGTCGAGCCCCTGCCAGTTGTTCACCATGATCGAGGTCCACGCGACGGCGACGGCCCCGGCCCCGGCGTAGGCCCACAGACCCGGCTTCGAGTAGGTCCGCCAGTTCTTCGTCATGACCGCGCCATATCCGACCAGGGCGATCGCCATGCCGCCCCCGTACTGGTTCCGGACCGCGGTGGTGGCCCCGAACAGCCCCAGCACCTCGTTGACCAGCACCGAGAAGCCGAAGGCAGGGATCAGCGCCAACACGAGCAGCCGGGCGACGAAGCGCAAGGGGCGCAGCGAGGGCAGAGCCGTCGAGTCGGACGCGACCGTCGCGCGGTACTGCGACTCGGCGTCCGCGGCGGCGGCGAACACCGACGGCTCGGCCTCGGCGACCGCGTCGAGGAGTTCCTGCCGGCTCACGTCGCCCGACGCCACGGCCTGCTGGATCTCGGGCCGGTCCAGGGCCTCGGAGACCACGCGGGTCAGTGCGCCGTCTCGCCACGGGCGTAAGTCGTCCACGGAGAGTGACGATGACACCCCACGGACAGGGTCTGCAAACACCGGTCAGGACTGTGACCTAACCGACCGGTAACCGGTTTACTGAACCGATGCCGCACACTGGCCGAGTGAACGAGCACAGCCGGCAAGCCGAGCGGACGCGGTTGGCGGAGTCGGACTCCCCGACCGCACCGTGGCGCCTCTGGGGCCCCTACCTGGCCGGACGCCAGTGGGGGACGGTCCGCGAGGACTACTCGGCGGGTGGGGACGCGTGGACGTCCTTCCCCTTCGACCACGCCCGCTCACGTGCCTACCGCTGGGGCGAGGACGGCATCGCGGGCATCTGCGACGTGCACGGCTTCCTCAACCTCGGCGTTGCGCTCTGGAACGGCCGCGACCCGATCCTCAAGGAGCGCTACTTCGGGCTCACCAACAACGAGGGCAACCACGGCGAGGACGTCAAGGAGCACTGGTGGGTCACCGACGGCACGCCGACGCACTCGTGGATGCAGGTCGTCTACCGGTACCCGCAGGGTGAGTTCCCCTACGCCGAGCTGCGCGAGATGGCCAAGCGCGCCGGCCGCAACGAGCGCGAGCCGGAGCTGTCCGACACCGGCGCCCTGGACGAGAACCGGTTCTTCGACGTCCGGATCAGCTACGCCAAGGCGGGCCCCAAGGACATCTGCGTCGAGCTGACCGCCACGAACCACGGCCCGGACCCGGCCCCGCTGCACCTGCTGCCCCAGTTCTGGTTCCGCAACACGTGGGCGTGGGGCCGCGACGACCGCAAGCCGAGCCTGCGCGCCTGCACCCGCGACGGCTGGCGCCGGATCACCGCCGAGCACGGCGCGCTGGGCCGCTACACGCTGCACGTCGAGGGCACGCCGACGCTCCTGGTCACCGACAACGAGACCAACGAGGTCGAGCTGTTCGGCACCGAGCGCAACCCGACCCGCTACACCAAGGACGGCATCGACCGGTACGTCATCGGCCAGGACGCGCGGGCGTGCCAGGTCATCGGGCCGGACGACACCGGCGAGCCCGGCACGAAGGTCGCCGCCTGGTACTCGTTCGACCCGGTCGAGCCGGGCGAGTCGGTCACCGTGCGGCTGCGGCTGGTGGAGGGTGACGGGCACCTCGACGCGTTCGGGCCGAGCTTCCAGGACACCGTCGACCAGCGCAGGGCCGAGGCCGACGAGTTCCACCACACCGACCTGGACCCCAAGCGGGCCGCGATCGTGCGGCGGGCGCTGGCCGGCCTGATGTGGACCAAGCAGCACTACCGCTTCCGCACCGCGGAGTGGCTGGACGGCGACCCGGCGCAGCCCGCCGCGCCCAAGTCGCGCAAGAACATGCACGCCCGCAACGCGCACTGGCGCCACTTCGACGTGGCCGACGTGATCTCCATGCCGGACGAGTGGGAGTACCCCTGGTTCGCCGCGTGGGACCTCGCGTTCCACACCGTGCCGTTCGCGAAGGTCGACCCGGCGTTCGCCAAGGAGCAGCTGCTCCTGCTGTGCCGGGAGTGGCTGATGCACCCCAACGGCCAGCTGCCGGCCTACGAGTGGGAGTTCGGCGACGTCAACCCGCCGGTGCACGCGTGGGCGGCGTTGCAGGTCTACCGGTCGGAGGAGGTCAAGGACCGCAAGTTCCTGGCCAAAATCTTCCACAAGCTGCTGCTGAACTTCTCCTGGTGGGTCAACCGCAAGGACGCCGACGGCAGCTACCTGTTCGAGGGCGGCTTCCTCGGCATGGACAACATCGGCCCGGTGAACCGGTCGGAGCCGATGCTGGGCCAGTGGCGGCTGGAGCAGTCCGACGCCACGTCGTGGATGGCGGCCTACAGCCTGCACCTGATGCAGATCGCGCTGGAGCTGGCGCGGCACGACGAGTCCTACGAGGACGTGGCCACGAAGTTCGTGGAGCACTTCCTGAGCATCGCCGAGGCGTCCACGCAGTTCGGTTCCGGCGGGCGCGGCATCTGGGACGAGACGGACGGCTTCTGCTACGACGCGGTCACGCGGCGGCTGCCGGACGGCCACGTGGAGTCCAAGCCGGTGCGGGTGCGGTCGATGGTGGGCCTGATCCCCGTGCTGGCGTGCGCGGTGCTGGAGCCGTGGGTGTTCGAGGAGCTGCCGGAGTTCACCCGGCGGTTGGAGCACCTGCTGTCCCGCCGACCGGAGTTGCAGCAGTTCCTCAGCCGCAGCAACGGCGGCGCCCTGCTCAGCCTGCTGGACGAGCGCAAGCTGCGGCTGGTGCTGAGCCGGATGCTGGACGAGGGCGAGTTCCTCTCCCCGCACGGCATCCGCAGTCTGTCCGCGGCGCACCGGGAGGGCCTGGAGGTGCAGGTCGCCGACCAGGAGCACCGGATGGGCTACGAGCCGGGCGAGTCCCGCACGCCGATGTTCGGCGGCAACTCGAACTGGCGCGGCCCGGTGTGGTTCCCGACCAACGCGCTGCTCGTGGAGGCCCTGCGCACGATCGAGGAGTTCCACGGCGGTCGGTTCCACGTGGAACTTCCCACCCGCAGCCAGCGGCACGTGACCGCGGGGCGGGCGGCGGACGAGCTGGTCGGACGGCTGGTGACGCTGTTCCTGCCCGACCACGACGGGCGCCGGCCCGCGGACGGCAAGCGGATCGAGTCGACCGACTCGCCGCTGTGGCGCGAGCACGTCACCTTCAGCGAGTACTTCGACGGCGACACCGGCGAGGGCCTGGGGGCGACGCACCAGACGGGGTGGACCGCGCTGGTCGCGAGCCTGTTGACGGATCGTCGCCACACAGGCGCTCTGGGTGAATCAATTGTGTGATGAACGCCAAACGCCTGAACAATTTGTCGCCATAAGTACTTTGTGACGCAAGATTCATGCGTACCGGTGTTCTGTAACACCCGCGTGCTGTGCACCGCGTCACCCAAGTGGCAGTATGCCGAACACTCGACCGACACAGTTACGAGGAGTGACGCCGTGGCCCGTCGTACCAGGCACGCTGCGCTCGCCCTGTTCCCCGTGCTCGCCTTGGCGGCCACGATGACGGCGTGCGCGACCAAGGTCAACACCGGCTCGCAGGACAGCGGGTCGGGCATCACCCTGGTCCAGAGCGGCAAGCTGGTCACCTGCACCCACCTGTCCTACAAGCCCTTCCAGTTCTCCGAGGGCGACAAGACGGTCGGCTTCGACGTCGACCTGGTCGATCTGGTGGCCAAGGAACTGGGCGTCACGCAGGAGATCTTCGACACCCCGTTCGAGACCATCACCTCCGGCGAGGTCTTCAACACCGGGAAGTGCGACCTGGCCGCGGCCGGCATGACGATCAAGCCGGACCGCGCCGAGGTCATCGACTTCTCCGAGCCCTACTTCGACGCCTCGCAGGCGCTGCTGGTCAAGAAGGACTCGCCGGTCAAGTCCCTGGAGAACCTCAAGGACAAGAAGATCGGCGTGCAGCTGGAGACCACCGGCGAGATCTACGCCAACGAGAACGCGGCGAAGTACGGCTACACGGTCGTGCAGTTCGAGGACCTGCCGTTGCTGGAGACCGCCGTGCGCACCGGCGCGGTGGACGCGGCCATCAACGACAACGGCGTGCTGCTGGACTACGTCAAGGAGTTCCCGGACACCGCCGTGGTGGCGGAGTTCGACACTCAGGAGAAGTACGGCATCGGCATGAAGAAGGGCAACACCGCCCTCAAGGCCAAGGTCGACGAGGTCCTCAAGAAGGCCAAGGACAGCGGCAAGTACGACGAGATCTACGAGAAGTGGTTCGGCAAGAAGCCGGAGTCGAAGTAAGCGGCTGACCGCGGGGCCGGTGTTCTCCGAGCACCGGCCCCGCGCCTTGTCCACCCCACCCACGAGGTAACCCACATGGCACTCTCCAAGCGACAACGCGCCAAGGCGTTCCGCTTCGCCCAGTACGCGCTGCTGGTCGTGGCCGCCGTCCTGCTGGCGGTCGTCGCCGACTGGAACGAGATCCAACGCAGCTTCTTCAACCTCGAGATCGCTGCGGAGATGTTCCCCAACGCCATCACCGTGGCGCTGAAGAACACGCTCGTCTACACGGCCCTCGGGTTCGCGTTCGGCCTGGCCCTCGGCCTGGTGCTGGCGCTGATGAAGCTGTCGCCGGTCGCGCCGTACCGGTGGCTGGCCACGATCTACATCGAGTTCTTCCGCGGTGTGCCCGCGCTGCTGGTGTTCATCGCGCTGAGTTTCGGCGTGCCGCTGGCGTTCGGGCTGCAGTTCGACATCTACTCGACGGTGATGCTGGCGCTGGGCATCGTCGGCGCCGCGTACATGGCCGAGACGATCCGCGCGGGCATCCAGGCGGTGCCGAAGGGCCAGATCGAGGCGGCCCGGTCGCTGGGCATGTCGCAGGGCCGCACGCTGCTGACCGTGGTGATCCCGCAGGCGTTCCGGATCATCCTGCCGCCGCTGACCAACGAGCTGATCCTGCTCACCAAGGACTCGTCGCTGATCTACATCATCGGCCTGGCCCGCGACCAGTACGAGCTGACCAAGTTCGGCCGCGAGACGCTGAGCCGGTCGCCGTCGCTGACCCCGATCCTGGTGGTCGGCCTGTGCTACCTGCTGATCACGCTGCCGCTCGGCCACCTGTCGCGGCACCTGGAGCGGCGCACCGGCGGCAAGAAGATCAGCACGCCGGAATCGACCGGGTTGGGGGTGTCCGCGTGAGCGTCGACGACGTGGTGGGCGTGGGTGGCGCGGCGAGCGACCTGGCGGTCGAGATCACCGGGTTGAAGAAGTCGTTCGGCACGCTGGACGTGCTCAAGGGCATCGACGTGCGGGTGAACCGCGGTGACGTCGTGTGCGTCATCGGGCCGTCCGGCTCGGGCAAGTCCACGCTGCTGCGCTGCGTGAACCTGCTGGAGGAGCCGACCGCCGGCCGGATCGTGGTCAACGGCGCCGAGCTGACCGACCCGGACGTGGACATCGACGCCGCCCGCACCCGCATCGGCATGGTGTTCCAGTCGTTCAACCTGTTCTCGCACCTCAACGTGCTGAACAACCTCATGGTCGCGCAGCGCAAGGTGCTCAAGCGGGACGCGAAGCAGGCGCAGGAGGTCGCGCTGCGCAACCTGGAGCGGGTCGGGCTGTCGGACAAGGTCAACGCGATGCCCGGTCAGCTCTCCGGCGGCCAGCAGCAGCGCGTGGCGATCGCCCGGGCGCTGTCGATGGACCCGGACGTGATGCTGTTCGACGAACCGACCTCGGCGCTGGACCCGGAGCTCGTCGGCGACGTGCTCGGGGTGATGCGGCAGTTGGCCGACGAGGGCATGACGATGCTCGTGGTGACGCACGAGATGCAGTTCGCCCGCGAGGTGGCCGACCGGGTGCTGTTCATGGACGGCGGCTACGTGGTCGAGGAGGGGCCCGCCGAGCAGGTCATCGGCGCGCCGCAGCACGAGCGCACGCAGTCGTTCCTGGCCCGCGTGCTCGACCCGACGCACCAGGGGCCCAGCAGTACCTGAGCCCCGGCGGTATCCGACCCCGGCGGTATCCGACCCGGTGGGCCGGAACCCGTCCCGGGTGACGGCCGGTGCCCTTATTGTCACTTCCCATGACCGAGGTGGGGGCGCGGCGGCTGGACGTGTTCGACCCCAGCCCGCCGCGCTCCGCCCGGATGGCCGCGGCCGACGTGCTGCGCGGTCTGGGCGAGCCGGACGGGACGTGGCGGTTACCGCGGCGGCGGGCCGGGATGCCACCGGTGGTGCGGGTGGCGGACAAGTTCCTGACCGGCGCGCTCGACCTGCGGGCGGTGGAGTTCCCGTACCTGCTGGAGTTCGTGCGCTGCCGGTTCGAGGAGCCGCCGGACCTGCGGCAGGGCAAGCTGGCCGGGATCGAGTTCGCGGACTGCCGGCTGCCCGGCCTGTCGGCGCGGAACCTGAGCAGCGCCAACGAGGTCTCGCTGGCGGGCAGCACGGTCGAGGGCCTGGTGGACCTGGTCGACGCGGACGTGGCCGGGTCGTTGACGTTGCGGGACAGCGACCTGCGGGCACCCGGCGCCATCGCGTTGCACGCCGACCGGTTGAAGCTGGCGGGCGGGTTGCTGGCGCAGCGGGTGCGGGTCACCGGCGAGCTGCGGATGGCGGGCGCGCACGTCGGCGGGTACTGCAACTTCAGCGGTGGGCTGCTGACCAACCCGCTCGGCCACGCCTTCAACGGCACCGGCCTGCACGTGGGCGGCAACCTGCTGATGAACGGCTGCACGGTGCACGGCACCGTGCTGCTCGCGGGCGCGCGGGTCGACTCGGCGTTGACGCTGCGCGGCGCGACCGCCGCCGACGGCCGGGCCGACGACGACGCGCTGGACCCGCACTCCGACCCCGACGCCACGCTCGTGTTCGACCGCATCACGGTGGACGGCGACGTGCAGCTGGACCGGGGTTTCACCAGCGCGGGCACGGTGCGCATGGTCAACGCCGCGATCGGCGGCACGCTGTCGCTGTCCGGTGGCGCGTTCGACGCCATGGGCCAACCCGACGGCGAGCCCACCGGCTTCGGACGCGCGCTGGCCACCGACACCGCCGAACCGACGGGGTTCGGGCGCGCGTTGCACCTGGACGGCACGACGGTGGGCGGTGACATCATCGGCCGCCAGGCGCGGGTGCGCGGCCAGCTGCGCATGGTCGACTTCCAGGCCAAGGGCAGCGTCATCCTCGACGGGTCCACTCTGGACAACCCGCGCGCGGACGCCGTGCTGGGCAACCGGTCCAGGATCGGCAGCAACCTCGCCGCCCGCGAGGTCGAGGTGACCGGCGGGTTGGAGCTGCGCGGTGTGCACGTGGGCGCGAACCTCGACCTGCGCGGCAGCCGGATCACCCGGCCGGGCCGCTACCGGCACCAGCCGGCGGGCAAGCCGTCGCTGGACATCGGCGGTGCGGTCATCGGGCGCGACCTGATCTGCGCGCGTGGCGCGAAGGAGTTCGTCGCGCACGGCGGTGTGCGCGCACGGCGGGCGCAGGTCGGCCGGATGGCCACGTTCGAGGGCGCCGTGCTCGGCGACAAGCTCGACACGCACGCGTTGAACCTGCTGGGCATGCAGGTGCAGGAGCTGGTGGTGACGACGGTCAGCCCGCCGCGCGGGGACGTGACGCTGCGCCAGGTGCGCTGCACGGTGTTGGACGACAACGAGCACTTCTGGGGCGCGACCGGCCGGATCGACCTGGAAGAGTTCCGCTACGACTCGCTGCGCCACCCGATCGACCTGCGTGACGACGGTGAGGTCGACCGGCGGCTGCGCTGGCTGCGGCAGGCCATGCGGCGCAGCTACCGGCCCGGGCCGTACGACCAGTTCGCCGAGATGCTCCGGGCGGGCGGCAACGACGAGCACGCGGCCACCGTGCTGGTGGAGAAGCAGCGGCTGCGGTACCGGGCGGTCGCCGAGGGCCGCCGCTGGCTGCGGCCGCTGGTGCTGCTGTGGAGCTGGCTGCAACGCGCGATGGTCGGCTACGGCTACCGCCCGGCCCGCGCGTTGGCGTGGCTGGTGGTGACGTGGCTGCTGGGCAGCGCCTACTTCGCCGCCGGACCCGAGCTGTCCGAGATCAACGAGCAGGACCACCTGACCTGGAACCCGTGGCTGTTCACCATCGACCTGGTGGTGCCGATCGTGGACTTCGGCAACAAGAACCGCTGGCACACGCCGGACGAGTCGCAGTGGATCGCCTCCGGGATGATCGTGACGGGCTGGGTGCTGGCCACCACGGTGGCGGCGGGCGTCACCCGGACGTTGAAGCGGTGACCTAGTGTTGCGGCCGTGACTGACCTGGTGCTCGCACTCGACGTCGGCGGCACCAAGATCGCCGGTGCGTTGGTGGACCGCGGTGGCGCGGTGCGGCGGGCGGTTCGGGTGGCCACGCCGGCCGGGTCCGCGGAAGAGGTCTGGGACGCGGTGGCGTCCGTGGTCGAGCAGGTGGCGCAGGGCGAGGGCGTGGCCGGGGTCGGCATCGCCTCGGCCGGGCCGGTGGACGTCGACGCGGGCACGGTCAGCCCGATCAACGTCGCCGGGTGGCGTGGGTTCCCGCTGCGCGAGCGGGTGTCGGCGTTGCTGCCCGGCGTGCCGGTGGAGTTGGCGGGCGACGGGCCGTGCATGGCGCTGGGTGAGCACTGGCTCGGCGCGGGGCAGGGCAGCCGGTTCGTGCTCGGGCTGGTGGTGAGCACCGGCGTCGGTGGTGGGCTGGTGCTCGGCGGGCGGCCGTTCGGCGGGCGGACCGGCAACGCCGGGCACGTCGGGCACGTGGTGGTCGAGCCGGACGGCGAGGCCTGCCCGTGCGGTGGGCGCGGGTGCGCGGAGACGGTGGCCGGCGGGCCGCGGATGGTGGCGTGGGCGCGCCGGCTGGGCTGGCAGGGGCCGGACGGTGCGGACGCGGCGCACCTGGCGGCTGCGGCCGGCACGGGTGAGGAGATCCCGAAGGCCGCGTTCGAACGGGCCGGGCGGGCGGTCGGGCTGGCGATCGCGGCGACGGCCGCGGTGGTGGACCTGGACCTTGCGGTGGTCGGCGGCGGCGTGGCGCAGGCCGGTGACCTGCTGTTCGACCCGATCCGCCGGACCGTCGCCGACCACTGCGGGTTGTCCTACCTGAGCTCCCTGCGCGTGGAGCCCGCCCGGCTGGGTGGCCAGGCGGGACTCGTCGGCGCCGCTCGGTTGGTGCTCGGCTGACCAGTGGACGGCTGACTAGTGGACGGCGATGGGCTTGACCCGGTCGCTGTCCTCGTCCACGTGGTAATCGTCGCCCTGCGTCTCGTCGGTGCCGTTGAACAACCGGAACCGCTTCGCGATCAGCGTCACGACGACGGCGACCAGCAGGTTCGTCACGACGGCGATGGCGCCGACGTAGATCTGCACGGCCGACCCGGCGAACGGGTGCCAGCCGAACAGCGACAGCTGGCCCAGCGGCAACGCGGACCCGGCGAAGTGGGACTTGCCGACGGCCGGGTTGCCGATGTTGTAGAGCAGCCACATGCCGTAGCCCATGCCCGCGATCCAGCCCGCGACGAGGCCCCACAGGTGGAACCACCGCGTGTACAGCGCGATCGCCACGGCGGGCAGCGTCTGCAGGATCATCACGCCGCCGATGAGCTGCAGGTCGATGGAGAACTGCGGGTCGATGAACACGATGAACGCGACCGCGCCGAACTTCACCACCAGCGATGCCAGCTTGGCCTGCTTGGCCTCCTGGGCGGGCGTGGCGTCCCTCTTCAGGTACTCCTTGTAGATGTTGCGCGTCCACAGGTTCGCCGCCGCGATCGACATGATCGCCGCGGGCACCAGGGCGCCGATCGCGATGGCCGCGAACGCCACGCCCGCGAACCAGCCCGGGAACTCCTGGCCGAACAGCACCGGGATGATCGTGTTGGTGTCCGGGCGGCCGGTGGCCTGGTTGGTGATCGGCTTGGCGCCCGCGCTGATGGCGACGAAGCCGAGCATCGCCAGCAGGCCGAGCAGCAGCGAGTACGCGGGCAGCGCGACCATGTTCCGCTTGATCACGTTGCGCCCGCGCGAGGCCAGGATGCCGGTCAGCGAGTGCGGGTACAGGAACAGCGCCAGCGCCGAGCCCAGCGCCAGCGTGGCGTACTGGAGCTGGTTGTTGCCGGTGAGGATGATCCCGTCGGCCTTGCTCTCGGTCGCGGCGTACTTCGCCTGGGCGGTGTCGAAGATCGCGCCCCAGCCGCCGAACTTGGACGGCAGGTAGATCACCGCGACCAGGATCACGATGTAGATCAACGTGTCCTTGACGAACGCGATCAGCGCGGGCGCGCGCAGGCCCGACTGGTAGGTGTAGAGCGCCAGGATCACGAACGCGATGAACAGCGGCAGGTGGCCGAGGATGCCGGAGCCGTTGAGGCCCATCGTGCGCAGCACGGCCTCCAGGCCGACGAGCTGCAACGCGATGTAGGGCATGGTGGCGACGATGCCGGTGATCGCGACGATCAGCGCGAGCCAGTGCGAGCCGTACCGGCCGCGGACGAAGTCCGCCGGCGTCACGTAGCCGTGCACGCGCGACACCGACCACATGCGCACCAGCGGCAGGAACACGATCGGGTACAGGATGACCGTGTAGGGCAGCGCGAAGAAGCCCATCGCGCCGGCGCCGAAGACCAGCGCGGGCACGGCGACGAACGTGTACGCGGTGTACAGGTCACCGCCGACCAGGAACCAGGTGATCCAGGACCCGAACTTGCGGCCGCCGAGGCCCCACTCGTCCAGGTGCTCCAGGGTGTCGCCGGCCTTCCACTTCGCCGCGACGAAGCCCAGGACGGTGACCAGCAGGAACAGTGCGCTGAACACCACCAACTCGGTCCACTGCATTACTTGGCCCCCTCATCCAGGTCGTCCACGCCGAGCTTGTCCGGCTTGCCCTTGACGACGGGTTCGTCCTTGGTCTTGACGTAGACCAGGCCCACGCAGAGCACACCCACCGGGACCCAGGCGAACTGGTACCAGTAGAAGAACGGCAGCCCCAGCACCCGCGGCTCGTCGGAGTTGAACCACGGCGTGACGAGCATGAGCAGCGGAACCAGCAGGAGCAGGTTCCAGTTGCTCCAGCGGAGGCTGGATTTTCGAACAGACGACATGTGCCCCTCCGTACGGCGGCCCGGTGACGCGGTGTCGCGCGATGCTAGGCCGGAGGAGGGACAGTAGTCACCATGCCAGGTGGGTTACCGACGGATGACGTAGTTGGATCGTGACCAACTACCGCTGCGCACGCAGGCCGGTGACCAAGTGCTTCTCCGCGCGGTCGAAGTAGGTGAGGAGGGCTTGTTCGGCCGACTCCACCTCGCCCGCGTCGAGGCGGTCCACGATGGACTGGTTCAGCGGCAGGTAGTCGCGGTGGAACTCCTCCGGGTCGCCCATCACGTGGAACGCCAGGCGCACCTCGGCCAGCAGCCGCTTCATCTCTCCGTCCAGCCGGGCGCTGCCCGCCAGCGCCGTGATCGCCTGGTGGAACTTGACGTTCGCGGTGCCGACGCCGGTCCAGTCGCCCGCCTCCCGGAAGGCCAGGCCGAGGTCGACGGCGTCGCGCACCGCGCGTTGGGCCTCGTCGCCCGCGTGCGGCCAGCGGCGGACCGCGCCGCACTCGATGACCCGGCGGGCGGCGTAGAGGTCCACGATGTCGGGCACGTCCGGGCGGCGGACGAACACGCCCTTGCTGTACTCGTGCACGAGCAGGCGTTCGTGGGTGAGCAGGCGGAACGCCTCGCGCAGCGTGTTGCGGGACACCCGGAGGGCCTCGCCCAGGGCTTTCTCGTTGAGCTGCCGGCCGGGCTTGATGTCACCGTCGAGGACCCTGGCGCGCAGCTTGTCCGCCACCCGCTCGGCCGTGCTGGAGCGATCCAGGTCACCGCGGTCCTTCGCGAGGGCGTTCAGCCAGCCGTCGGCCTGCGCGGTCGTCATGTGCCCGAGTCTAGTGCCCGACAAGTCAAATGGAGTATTGAAGGATCGTTCAACGATCCTTCAATTGGACGACAGGTGGGGGAGGGCTCGTGCACCGCAACGCGGATCTTGGCGAGGGGTTCGGTCGCTGGGTCGTGGGTGACGACCAGGCCCTTCTCGACGTGGTGGGGCCGCGGTGGCCGGGCTACCGGTCCGGTACGAGGCGTTCGCGGACCGGCCGTACACGGCGGCGGGCACGTTGGTCGACCGGCGGCGGACGGCGTTGACCGACGCGGGCGTGCCACTGGGCCCGTTCGCCGGTGGGGTGGACCGGCTGAGCGCGTGAGGGTCAGCGCGCCGGGGACACGCCCATCCGGTCGAGCAACCCGAGGATCACGTCGACCGAGGCCGGCAAGTGGTCCGGGTTGATCCGGTTGGGCGTGGTGCCGAAGACCAGCCCCGCCTCGAAGTGCAGCGGTGACGGCAGCGCGAGTCCCTCGTTGAGCAGCCACTCGACGGCTCGGGGGTTCAACAGCCCTGCCGCTGCGGCCGGATCGCTGGTGAACACGGCGAACTGGGCGTCCAGCGGACCCGGCGGGAACCTGGCGGGGACCCACTGCCCGTGCTCGCGCGCCACGGTCACCGGGACTTCGCGGACCAGTTCGCCGCCTTGGGCGAGGGCGTTGTCGGGTGGCAGCGCACGACCGAGGAAGTTCTTCGCCCCGTAGACGCGGCGGCTGATCCTCATCGGCACGAGCGGGGAGGTGGCCACCTCGATCCGCTGCTCGTAGGCCGTGCGCGTGCCGTTGTCGATGGACTTCTCCACCGTGGCCTCGGTCACGCGCACCGACCACCGGCCCCGGCGGAAGTCCAGCGCCGTGACGTAGGCCGGGCGCGACGCCGTGCCCATCCGGTTGATCATGCCGTCGGTCTCGTCCCTCAGCGGCTCCAGCAGCTCGGCCGACCAGGGCAGCACGTCGTCCGGACCGGCCACCCGGCCACCGAGGGTGGTGGCGAGCGAGGCCAGCGACTCGGCCTGC
This sequence comes from Actinosynnema sp. NPDC050801, assembly GCF_040673975.1. Lineage (NCBI taxonomy): Bacteria > Bacillati > Actinomycetota > Actinomycetes > Pseudonocardiales > Pseudonocardiaceae > Actinosynnema > Actinosynnema sp. NPDC050801. The sequence goes on from NZ_JBFAQZ010000001.1 coordinate 102,961, forward strand.
TCGCGCTCTTCCTTGCGCTCCCTGCGCCGGTTCCACCAGAACCCCAGCGCGAACAGGCCGAGGACGATGGCTCCCAGCGGCAGGAGGTCCAGGTAGAAGTCATCCATGATCAGATGTCCAGGTATCCCTTGGTCTGCTGCTTCGACTGGTCTTCGCCGGTGGCGGCGTACTCGTCCGCCTTCTCCTGGGCGGCCTGGTTGCGCAAGGGCTTGTCGATGCCCGCGTTGGCGCCGGTGCCGACACCGAGCTGCGATGCCGCCGCGTCGGTGGTCGCGTTCCACAGGGACTTGCCGATCCCCTGCTGCACCCGCTCGCCGATCATGCCGTCCTTGCTCCACAGCTTGACCAGCGGGGACTTGTCGCCACCCGCCTTGAGCGCGTCGGCGACCACACTGCCCGCGTGCTTGTTGGCCATGGAGCGCTGGAAGGCGGTCTTGACGTTCCCGACCCGCTTGGCCAGGTTGCGCAGGAAGTCGAGGATCTTGGTCAGGAACTGCTTGAGCTTGGCCACGATCCGCGCCACCCGGCTGCCCGTGGTGGCGACGCGCACGCCGGTCGCGGCGCCGGCGGCGGCGGTGGACGCGCCGAAGCTGGGGATGGCCGCGGCCAGGGCGGGGATCCAGATCATGACCAGCCAGGTGATCAGCTCGGTGAGGATCGCCTTGATGAAGTCCTCGACGATGGTCATGATCATGCTGGAGATCTGGAGCATCTGCGCCAGCTCACCGGCCTGACCGGCGACGCCGTCGATGCCGCTCGCGAACTCGCCCAGCTTCGTGCCCGCGGCCTCCGACGCCTTGCCGCCCCAGCTCGTCACCGAGTTCTGCAGGTCCTCGTCGAACTTCTGCCGCAGCTCGGCCACACCCTTGCCGATGGCGTTGAAGTTCTCCGCCGCCTGCGCCAGCGCGGGACCGTCGCCGCTGACGAAGTGGATCGCGTCCTCCAGCGGCTGCACGACGCTGATCAGGAAGTTCAGCCCCTGCCCGACCAACCAGCCGATCGGGTCGGTCGCGATGCCCAGCGCGGAGGTGCCGAGCGAAGCGACCAACGCGGAACCCTCGGAGGCCAGGCCCGTGACCTCGGCGCCGCCGTTCTCGGACGCCTTGCCCGCCGCTTCCTTGATCTTGAGGTAGTTGCCGTAGAAGGGGGCGGCTTCCGCCATCTTCTGGCTGGTGTCCTTCTCGCCGACGGTGATCTCGACGCCGCCGGCCGTGGTCTTCACTTCCGCCATGGTGGGTACCCCGCCCCTACTTGTTGTCCAACTCGACTTGCAGGCCGTTGAGCAGGTCCTTCACGGCTTGTTCCTGCTCGTCGTAGTCCTGCGCCGCGCCGTTGAACTTGTCCGCGCCCGACTGCAGCCCCTCCTGCATGGCGGTGAACAGGTCGTTGAGGTCGCCGAGCATCTGCGTGTAGTTGTCCTTGACGAACAGGCCGACCACGCCCCAGGACTTGTTCGACACGTCGGCCTTGGCGACCAGGCCCGCGATCTCGGCGGCCGTGCCGCGGTGCGCGCCGAGCTTGCCCGCGAAGTCCCTCAACTCGTCCGGGTTGACGTCGAATCCACCGCTCATCGCGTGGTCACCGGTCCTCGTCGTCGAAGAGGTTCAAGAAACGGCCGTCCTGGTTCTGCGCCGGCCCCGAGCGCGGGGGCGGCTTCGGCTGGTCGTCGTCACGGAGGAACCGGCGTTGTGAGAAGTCGTCGGGTTCCTCGACGGGCTCGGGGCGGCGCGGCGGGGCCGGCGGGGCGGGTCGGGCCGGCGGGGCGGGTGGCACCCGGTTCGGGCCCGTCACGGGAGGCGGCGCCATCGGCGGCGGACCGGCGTAGGGCGGGGTGTGGGGCGGCACGGCGGGCGGCGGGTTCTGGGCCGCCTGGTTCTGGGCCGCCTGGTTCTGGGCCGCCTGGTTCTGGGCCGTCTGGTTCTGGGCCGCCTGCTCGGTCATGGCGCGCAGCTCCTGCGGCGTGACGCCGAACAGCTGGGCCTGGGTCTCCAGCACCTGGTCGGTGAGGTGCATGTCGTCGCCGAGCGCGTTCTCCACGATCCCCGCCTGGCGGCGCGCGGCCTCGGCGACGGCCTGCCGCAGCGTCCCCATCAGCGCGGCGGCCAGCGCGTGCGGCGGCCGGCGCATGGCCTGGTCGGTCAGCCGGATGTCCTTGATCGCCCCGGACGGGCCGGCGACGACGGTCACCGCGCGGTCGGGTGAGGTGGCGACCACCTCCATCGTGGCCAGTTCCTGTTGCATCTGGTCGATGCCGGCGACCTGCTGGTCGACCCGGTGCAGCTTGGCCTGGAACTGTTCGAACTGGGCGACGAGCTGGTCGAACTCGGCCGACACGGCAGGACCTCCGACGACTTCCCGATCTGCGGCGACGCGTGCGACGCCGGTGAGCAGCACTCATACTCGCAAGCCGACCGGTCACCGCGTACCCGATTGGGCGAAAAGCCTGATGGGTGAAACCCAGGGGCCGTTCGGCGGGTTCCTCGACCCGCTGCCGGTCCGGGAGCATCTGTGGGTGACCAGACGACTCCGTGCAGTGATGGCTCTCACACTCGGTCTGTCCCTCCTCACCCTTCCGGGCATCGCGCACGCGCAGCCCGCACCGTGCTTCGACCCGAACGCACCCACCACCGTGGAAGAGCAGCGGTTGGACGACCGGCTCACGCCGACCGGCCCCGAGGTCGGGCCCGAACTGGTCCGGTCGGGCGGGTTCGAGGACGACGTCAGCCGGTTCACCACCCGCCTGTGCGAGCCGATGTCCCGCACGCAGGCCCTCCAGTTCACCCGCACGGCGGGCACGGACCTGTGGCGGGCGGCCGTGCTGCGGGCGCGGTCGCCGCAGGCCTGGGACCGCTACGACGACCGGCCGCTGTACTGGGCCCGGCTGCTCGCGACCAAGGCGCTGCGGCAGTGGCAGCCCTCGGGGTGGCGGCTCGGCGCGGCCGACCGGGCGCGGCTGGTCGAGTCGTTCGACCGCGCGTCACGCGGCGTGGACGACCAGGGTGTCGGCGGCGGGGTGCGGCGGATCGCGGTCACCGGGTTCGACCCGTTCCAGCTCAGCGGCACCTCCGTGCGGCGCAGCAACCCGGCGGGCGCGGCGGCGTTGCAGCTCGACGGCCGGGTGCTGGAGACGCCGTCCGGGCCGGTGGTGGTGGAGGCCGCCGTGCTGCCGGTGCTGTGGGGCGCGTTCGACCAGGGGATCGTGGAGCGGTTCTACGGCACGGCGTTGCAGTCACGACCCAGCGCGCTGGTCACCGTCAGCCAGGGCAGGCCGGGTCAGTTCGACGTCGAGCGGTGGGCCGGGCGGTGGCGCGGCGGGTTCGGCGACAACAACGACGTGTCGGCACGCGGCGTCGTGCCGGACGCGGCGGGGTGGCCGCAGCCCGCGCACGAGTTCATCGAGACCACCCTGCCGCACCAGCGCATGGTCGCCGCCGGGACCACGCCGTTCCCCGTGCGCTACAACCGGGAGTTCTGCGAGTGGCCGGTCGGCACCACGCCCGGCACCGGCGCACCCGACTGCCGCGTGGACGAGCCGACGCCCGGCGCGGCGGCGGCCAGTGGGAGTGGCGGCGACTACCTGTCCAACGAGTCGATGTACCGGGCCAACCGGGTCAGGCTCGGGTTGGGGGTCACCACGACCGCGGGCGGTCATCTGCACACGCCGGTGCTCGGCCAGCCCGCCGACCCGACCGCGCTCACCGACGCGGCCTTCGAACGGGACCGCCGGGCGATCGCCGACCAGGTGGTCGCGCTGGTGTCAGTAATCTGACCGCGTGAGGGGCTGGCGGGCGGCGGTCGTGGCACTGGCCGCGCTGTCGCTCGCCGCCTGCACGACCCCGGTGCAGGGCGTGCCGGACGCCGAGGTCGTCCGCCCTTCCCTCACCCCGTCCGCCGACCAGCTGCCGAAGGCCGGTCAGTGCACGAACACCGGCCTGGAAGTCCTCGACTGCGCGGTCGAGCACGAGGCCGAGGTGACCGGGATCGGCGTGCTCGACGGTCTCGGCGACGCCTACCCGAACGACCGCGACCTGCGCCGGGCCGCCCTGCCGGCGTGCCGCACCGCGCTCACCGCCTACCTCGGCAGCCCCGACCACGACGCCACCCGCCTCCAGGCCCACGCGTACTGGCCCAGCCGCGACGGGTGGGCGAAGGGCGACCGCTGGCGCGTGTGCACGGTGGTGGAGATGAAGCCGGACGGCAGCCGGGCGCGGCGCAAGGGCAGCGCCAAAGACCTGCTGAAGGCGGCCGGGTTCGGCACGGTGCAGCTGTGCGCGACCGCGTCACCGGGGCAGGCGCGGGACGCCGGGATCACCGCCTGCGACCAGCCGCACAAGGCCGAGGCCGTGCCGGGCGTGCTCGCGCTGGGCGGTCCGCAGGAGCCGGCGCCATCGCTCGACGAGGTGAACGCCAAGGCGGCCGAGCACTGCGCCAAGGCCGTCACGAACTACGTCGGCGCACAACGGGACGACGTCTTCGCGTCGTGGCGCGCGTTCGGCAGCCAGGCGTGGTCCGAGGGCTACACGTCGGCGGTCTGCTACGCCGAAGCCACCCGGGCGTTCACCGGCAGGCTCTGGGGCCTCGGGAAGAACCCACTCCCCAACTGACCCACAGGCTGTGCACAGTTCCATCCACAACCTGTGGACAACTAGTCCCCCCGCCACGCGAGCAACACCAGCAACACGCCCACCACGACCGGGATCCCGCTCTCGAACATGGTCCTGAGCACCGGCAAGAACGGCAGGACGGCAAGTTCGTACAGCACCGAACCGGCGAGGGCGGCCAGTCCCACGGTCAGCGGTGCGGCTGGGGACAGCTTCCCCACGCACACCAAACCCACCAGGAGTCCCACGACTCCCAGCGCCAGCAGACCCTCGATCCGCGCGCCGTCCGCGAGGAGGTCGAGCGCGAAGGCCGTCACGAACACCGCGGCCGCGGCGCCGACCGTCCCGAGCAGGACGCCGGCCACGTGCCACCAAGGTGATACCCGTCTCCGCACGGGCTCAACCGCGTCACCCGCCGGGAGGTACCGCACGACTCCCGTGCGCGGTGCACCCTCACGGGGGCGGTCGTAGTGCAGCCCGCCGAGAAAATCGTCCGATTGGCTCACACACCTGTAGTACCTCCGGACGAGCCGGATGTCACCGGGAGCAACCAAAAAGAGACCCGGTGGACGCCGTTGGCCACCGGGTCTCCCGCCTGGGAGGTACAGCTGTCGAGGTCAGCCGAGGCGGAGCTTCAGCGCCTCCAGCTCGTCGCGCAGCGAGGTCGGCACCTTCTCGCCGATCTTGGCGAACCACTCCTCGATCATCGGGATCTCGGCCCGCCACTCGTCGGCGTCGAACTCCAGCGCCGCCTCGATGTCCTCGCGCGACGCGTCCAACCCCGACAGGTCCAGCTCGGCCGCAGTCGGCACATGCCCGATCGGCGTCTCCACCGCGGCGGCCTTGCCCTCGATCCGCTCGACGGCCCACTTCAGCACGCGCGAGTTCTCGCCGAACCCGGGCCACAGGAACCGCTTGTCGTCGCCCCGGCGGAACCAGTTCACGTAGAAGATCTTCGGCAGCTTGTCCGCGTCGGCCGACTTGCCGGTGTCGATCCAGTGCTGGAAGTAGTCACCGGCGTGGTAGCCGATGAACGGCAGCATCGCCATCGGGTCGCGGCGCACGACGCCGGTCTTGCCGACGGCGGCGGCGGTCGTCTCGCTGGACAGGGTCGCGCCCATGAACACGCCGTGCTGCCAGTCGCGCGACTCGGTGATCAGCGGGACGGTGGTGGCGCGGCGGCCGCCGAAGAAGATCGCCGAGATCGGCACGCCGTTCGGGTCGTCCCACTCGGGCGCCTTGATGTCGCACTGGTCGATCGGCGTGCAGTAGCGCGAGTTCGGGTGCGACGACAGCTCGTCGCCGCCGGGCGTCCAGTCCTGCTTCTTCCACGAGGTCAGGTGCGCGGGCGGCTCGCCCATGCCCTCCCACCACACGTCGCCGTCGTCGGTCAGCGCGACGTTGGTGAACAGCGAGTTCCCCTTCTCGATGGTGCGCATCGCGTTGGGGTTGGTGTGGTAGTCGGTGCCGGGGGCGACGCCGAAGAAGCCGTTCTCCGGGTTGACCGCGTAGAGCCGGCCGTCCTTGCCGAACCGCATCCACGCGATGTCGTCACCCAGGGTCTCGACCTTCCAACCCGGGATGGTCGGCTCCAGCATGGCGAGGTTGGTCTTGCCGCACGCGCTGGGGAACGCCGCCGCGATGTAGTAGGACTTCTGCTCCGGCGAGGTGAGCTTGAGGATCAGCATGTGCTCGGCCAGCCAGCCCTCGTCGCGCGCCATCACCGAGGCGATGCGCAGCGAGTAGCACTTCTTGCCCAGCAACGCGTTGCCGCCGTAGCCCGAGCCGAACGACCAGATCGTCCGCTCTTCGGGGAACTGGGTGATGTACTTGGTGTCGTTGCAGGGCCACGGGACGTCGGCCTGGCCCGGCTCCAGCGGCGCGCCGATCGAGTGCAGCGCCTGGACGAAGTCGGCGTCCTCACCGAATCGCTTCAGCGCCTTCGTGCCCATGCGGGTCATGATGTGCATCGAGACGACGACGTACTCGGAGTCGGTGATCTCCACGCCCAGCATCGGCTTCTCGGCGTCGAGCGGACCCATGCAGAAGGGGATCACGTACATCGTCCGACCGCGCATGGACCCGCGGTACAGCTCGGTCATGATCGCCTTCATCTCGGCGGGGTCCATCCAGTTGTTCGTCGGGCCCGCGTCCTGCGGGTCCACCGAACAGATGAAGGTGCGCTCCTCGACCCGCGCCACATCGGTGGGATCCGACGCCGCCCAGAACGAGTTGGGCTTCTTCTTCAGCGGCACGAAGGTGCCCGCGTCCACGAGTTTGGCGGTGAGCCGGTTCCACTCGTCCTGGGAGCCGTCGGCCCACACCACTTCATCGGGGCAGGTCAGCTCGGCGACCTCGTGCACCCAGGACAGCAGGCGCGCGTGGTTGGTCGGTGCGTGGTCGAGACCGGGAATGGTCACTGCCGTCATCTCGTCTCGTCTCCTAGCTGAGCGCCAGCCCACGGTGGACGCCGTTGTCCTGGTGGGACGTCCTCGCGAATGGCTCCGCCCGCCCGGTGGAGGGCGTGCCGTTTAAGGGGATAGACGGAGGTTAGCCGGGTTAATCCCGGGTAACGCACATCTGGCCTGTCGGCTGGCTCACAAAACCGATTCTGGAATCGATTCAGCACCCGATCACCACAAATCCGCCTGTGACCTGGGCTTTAGTCGGCGGAATGCAAGGGCGGCCCGGTGCGTCGATCGCCACACGATCAGGTGTACACCAGGCGACGTTGTGAGATCGCTCTCACGGATCGGCGCAAGAATTGCTGCGACGAAATGCCCGGATTACTCGACCGTTTCAGAAAGTAGTTTGAACGACTCTTCTACTTGTGCCCCAAGGGATTGCCGACGTCGAGCCGCCGGTAGTACTGGACCTGGGGGAACGGGGTGAAGCCCGCGCGTTCGTAGGTGCGGCGGGCGGGTGCGTGGCCGGGATCGCCGCCCGTGCCGACGACGACCAGCGCGACGCCCGCTTCACGCAGGCGCTCGACGGCGAAGTCGGTCAGGGCGGAGCCGATGCCCTGCCGTTGGTGGTCGGGGTCGACGGCCAGCATGTGGATCTCGCCGTCCCCCACCCGGACCGCGACGAAACCCACGACGCGGTCGAGCCGGTCGGCCACCCACACGGCTGTCGCGTCGTCCCGGCAGACGTCCTCGACGGCTCGGGCCTGCGTCGACTCCCAGTCCGGGAACAGCGCGGTGTAGATCGGAACGCCCAGGACGGCGCGGAACGAGTCGAACACCGGAGCCCACGCGCGCAGCGAGAACTCGACCACGGTGCCGATGTCGTCGGCCGTCAGCGGGCGGATGACCATGCGGCCATCATCGCGACAGGCGCACGACCTCCGCACCCGGATTTGCGGTCAGGTCCGCCTCGGCCCGGGCGATGGCCGCGTCGAAGGCGGCCCGGAAGTCCGCGATCGAGGTGTCTTCGAGCTGGAAGCAGAACTTGTCGTCCGGGCCGAGCAGTTCGACCACCCCGTTGTTGACGTTGATCGTGCACACGGCCGCCTCGCCCCTGTCGGTCTGGCACCGGAGCAACCACTCCCGCCGCTCCCGTTCCTTGCGGATCACCCTCTGCGCCACGCCTGCCTCCTAGCTGGTTGTATGTGATCGAACACGGAAAGTACAAGCCTCAAGCTAGCCTATTGCGAGGCTTAAAGCGGGTTCCCGATCGGGTGAAGGTGATGGCGCCGTGGGCATGGCACAGCAGACGGTCGAGCGCCTCCAACTCGGGGCGGCCCTCGCCCGACTGCGCGAGACAGCGGACAGGTCGCAGCAGCAGGCAGCGGAGGCCCTCGGTCTCAGCACCGGCCGGATCAGCCAGATCGAGCATGCCAAGGGCACGCTGAGCGTCGAGGAGTTGGGCCGACTGCTCGACTTCTACGGCGTGCACGGGTCCGAGAGGGAGACCGTCCTCGCGCTGGGAGCGGTGAGCCGGAAGCGGCAGAAGCGGCGGGGATATGTCGACAACCTGCCGCAACCCTTCCAGCGGCTCACCGACCTGCAAGCCTCGGCGGAGGTGGTCAGCTGGTACGAGTGCGGTGTGGTGCCCGGCCTGGCCCAGTCGCCCGACTACATCCGGGCGCTCCTGGGCAGCGCCGACTCGATCTTCTGGGAGACGTCGGAGCAGGAGACCGCCGACCGCATCGAATTCCGCCTCCAGCAGCAGCGGCAACTGTTGGCGGCCTCGGCCCCGCGGACGATCAAGCTGATCTTCACCGAGGACACCTTGCACCACGTGGTCGGTGGTCCGTCGGTGATGCGGGGACAGGTGCTCCACCTGCTCCAGATGATCGAGCAACATCCCCGGATCAGCGTCCGGGTGGTGCCGAACGCGGTGCCGGACAACCCGGCGCTGGGCGGCGGTTTGATGGTCCTGGACTTCGCGGAGAGCACGCCTGTCGCCTTCGCGTCAGTGCTGCACGGGCCTTACACCTACTACGATCAGCCGGCGGACACCGATCCGATGCGGCGGATCATCGGCCGTGTCGAGGAGTTGGCGCTCAGCGCCGACGACACCCGCGCCCTGCTGATCGGGATGTTGTGAGGAGTCACGTCGTGGAGCGCGACACCGGGTGGTTCAAGAGCAGTCGGAGCACAGCGGGCAGCAACGGGTGCGTCGAGGTGCGGTTCACCGGAACCGAGGTCGGCGTGCGGGACTCGAAGAACGCCGAAGGGCCGCGGTTGGTGTTCGCGGCCCGTGGGTGGCAGTCGTTCTTGGCTCAGGTCGGTTCAGGGGTCGGTCCAGGGGTCAGTTCGGGCTGATCCACTGGCCGGTGACGGAGTCGATGCGGACCACGCCCGACACGGTCACCTTCTCGTCGGACCAGGCCTCGTCGCTGTCCGGCGTGTACTTGCCGTCCTCGCCGATGCGCCCGTGCTCGACCTCGGTCCACTCGTCGTCACCGGTGTGCTTCGACACCGTGACCTCGCCGTCCTGGGTGATCTCGGTGGCCAGGTCGGCGGTGCCGTCGCCGTCGGCGTCGGTGAACAGCCAGGTGTCGCCGTCCTCGTCCTTCACCACCGCCGTGTCGGCGCGGCCGTCACCGTCGGTGTCCTCGGTGGCGGGCCCGACGTTCTGGTCGGCGCCGTCCTCCATGTCGACCACGATGGCCTTGCCGGCGTTGGTGTTCGTCCGCTGGTCGCGGTCGTCCGTCGGCTCCGCGGCGATCCACTCGCCGGAGTCCTCGTCGAACTCGGCCTGGCCGACGAGCTCGCCGTCCGCGTCGAACGTGCTCATCAGGTCGGCCTGGCCGTCGCCGTCGGTGTCGCTGAACGCGAGGTGCCCGCCGTCGTCGGTCTCCACGACCGCGCTCTCCTCGACACCGTCCTGGTCGAGGTCGTAGGTCGCCTCGGCGGTGTACTCCTCGTCGCCGACCGTGACCTTCAGCTCGCCGTCGGCCGCGCCTGTCTCGTCGATGTACACCCGTGTCCCACCCTCCTGCGTTCCGTACCGGTAAGACTCACGTTATGCCTGTTCGGTTCCCCCGGGGAAGCTCCGACACACCGGCGGGATCGCCGGTGCCGCGCCTCGACCGCGAGGTCAGACGCGGTCGCGGACGGCCCTGATGCGGGCCAGCAGCTCGTCCACCTTCGTCCGGCCCGCGGTGAGCTCGGCCAGCCGGCGGGTCACCGACTGCAGCGCCCTGGCGCGCTCGCCGGCCTCCATCCGCAGCGCCTTGTCGACCTCGCGCAGCTCCGACTCGATCGCGTCCACCCGCTTGCCCAGCGCGTCGTCCAACGCCAGCGACAGCTGCTGCTCGGCCTCGATCAACTGCTCGGCCACCAGCTGGTCCACGGTGGACCGGGCGTCCGCGATGGCGTCCGAGAGCCACTGCTTGAGGTGCTGCTTGTCGGCCGAGTGCTTGCGCGTGCGGGCCATCCACCAGCCGGCGCCCAACCCCAGCGCGATGGTCACCGGCAGCACGATCGGGTTCAGCGCGGCCACCCCGAGCCCGGCCAGCGGCAACGCGGCCAGCCGGCCCGCGCCCAACCCGCCGGACACGCCCATGAACACCAGGAGCTTGTCCTCGGCGGTCGGCGCGCGCTTCTCCGGTGGCCGCAGCACGACCGGCGGCGTCACGCCGCGCGCGAACTGACCGCGGATCACGGCCAGCTCCTCGGGCGAGAACAGGTCCGCCAACGCCGAGTCCGCGACCCGGGACAGCCGCACGGCCAGCCCGGCGCTGATCCGACCGGACACCACCTGCAACGCCGTGTCGACCTCCTGCGGCAACGTCGCCAGCCGGTCGCGATCAGCCGCGTCGATGGCCGTGCGGAACCACGTCTGCACGTCCCGCATCTGGCGACTGACCTCGTGCGCGCCCTCCACCCGCGCGCGCTGCACCTCGCCGCGCAGCCGCACCTGCCAGCTGCGCGTGGACGAACGGCGTTGCGAGTTCAGCTCGTCCCGCCGTTCGCGCAACGTCTCGGCTTCCTCCTCGCCCGACGACAGCGCGCGCTTGTCCGCCTCGTTGCGCGCGATCAACTCGTCCAGCACGGTCGCCAGCGCCCGCAGCCCGTTGGCCTCGCCGAGCATCGCCGCCCGGCCGACCACCAGCTCCTGCACCGCCTCCTGCAACGCGCCGATCCCGGACCGCTCGCGCAGCATCGCCGCCGCGTCCGGGTTCGGCGCCTTGGCCGCCAGCTCGAACATCCGCGACGACACCGGGTGGAACACCGCGCCGCGGAACCTCGGCGCGTGCTCGGCCAGCAGCGCCTGGTCGGCCTCCAGCACCTGCCGCCAGCCCCGGTACTGGTCGACCTTGGTCAGCGCGAACACCACGGTCTCGACGCGTTCGCCGACCGTGCGCAGGAAGTCCAGCTCACCTCGGGTGAACGGGGCCGAGGCGTCGACCACGAACAGCAGCGCGGTCGCGGTCGCGGCGGCCTCGGCGGCCAGCTCGCCGTGCACGGAGTCGAGGCCGCCCACGCCCGGCGTGTCCACCACGGACAGCCGTTCCAGCAGCGGGATCGGCGCCTCGACCTCGACGTACCGCGGCGGCAGCATCCCCTCGGGCAGCTCGTGCGCCGCCGACACCCAGTTCACGATCTCGGACCGGTCGAACGGCACCGGCGACATCGACCCGGCGTAGCAGGCGCGGGCCGACCACTCCGCGCCGTGCCGGAACACCAGGTAGGTCGCGGTCGCCACCTCGGCGTCCACCGGCGAGAGGCCCGGCGTCGCCAGCAGGGCGTTGACCAGCGAGCTCTTGCCCCGGTTCGTCTCGCCGACGACCACGACGGACGCGGCACCGGCCCGGCGGGTCTCCACGAACGACGCGGCCGACGGGTCCAGCGCCCGCACCAGGTTGGTCAGCTTCTCCCTGGTCTGGCGGACCGTCTGCGGCAGGGTGCTCATCCGACCCGGTCCCTCAGCGCGCGGTGTAGACGGTGACGATCGGCGCGCGCAGCGTCCGACCGCGGTCGGTGAAGCCGACCACCTCGGTCTCGGCGACCACGCCGTCCAGCGACACGTCCGGCGTCGGCACGGTACCGCCCGCTTCGTGCCGCGACGGGTCGAACCGCTCCCCGTCGGGCCGCAACGCGGTCACGCCGATGGCCGCCAAGCCCTCTTCGAGCCGCTCCACCACCCCCGCGCTGCGGGCGCGGTCCAGCGCGTACAGGCAGAGCTGCACGAGAGCGCGCCGCTCGGCCAACGCCTGGTCGAGCAGCTCGTCGGCGATGGTGGTCTCCAGCGTCGTCTCCACAGCGTGCTCGGACGCCGCACCGCCCTGTTCCGTTCCGCTCATCGCCGTCCCCGCAGTTGTTGCCAGATCAGGAAGTACGCCCGGTGCACCACGTGCGCCACCCGGCTCTGCGCCGGCGTGGCGCCGAACGAGGCGAAGGAGCGCCACCAGCCCGCCCGTTCCAGCGCGTAGGCCATCAGCTCCTGCGGCGGCCGGCCGCGCAGGCCGAGCTGCTCGGACACGTCCGGCGAGCTGCCGAACCGCAGCACCTCTTCCACCAGGTCGTTCGGCATGGCCACGGCGCCGGACGCGACCAGGGTCAACGCCTCCAGCAGCCGCAGCTGGTGGGCCTCGGGCTTGGCCAGCAGCACCTCGATGGCGTCGTGCACGCGTTGCCGCTCGTTCGGGTCGCCCGAGGCGGCGGCCAGCGAGGTCACCGACGCCAGCCCGGCGGCGGCCTTGATGCCGTCGGCCCGCGACCGGAACACCGCGTTGAGCTTGGCCCGCACGCCGTCGAGCCCCGAGGAGTCGAGCAGCCTGCGGCGCAGCGCGCCCGCGGTGATGCCCGGTTCGGCGTCCACGGCTTCGAGCGCCTTGCGGACGCCGTAGAGGTCCAGCTTCTCCAGCAGCCGGGTGCGGGTGCCGACCGGCACGTCGCACTCCCAGCTCACGAACAGGTCGGCGGAGATCAGCATGGTCTCGCGGGTCGCGTCGTCCAGCTCCGCCAGCTTGCGCAGCGCGTCCGCGTCGGCCGAGGTGAAGCCGCCGGTCTCGGTCGACTCGGCGACCAGGCCGATCACCGGCAGCACGTCCGCGACCCGGGGCTTGAGGGTGAGCGCCTGGCGTTCGGCGAGCAGCACGGCGGCCCGCCACGTGTCGCCGTCGGAGCCCTCCACGGTCTCGGCGGCGATCGTGTCGGCCTTGTTCAGCACCGCGATCGCGTTCACCGGGCCCGCCTCGCGGCTCGCGGTGGCGGCGGTGAACGCGGCCAGCGCCTGCTGGTCGTCCGCGCGCACGCCCTGCGTGACGACGTAGAGCACGGCCTCCGCGCCGGCCACCGCGTTGCGCGAGACCGGGTCCAGGCCGTCGGCGCCGGACACCGCGCCCAGCAACGCCTCGGTGCGCGCCACCGACGCCGCGTCGAGCGACCCCAGGCCGGGGGTGTCGATCACGGTCAGGTCGCGCAGGACCGCGTTGGTGAGGTACGCCTCGATGTGCGACACCCGGTCGATGTCCACGCCCAGGTCCGGCGGGATCGAGCCGTTCGCCTCGAACGGCAGCACCTGCTTGCGGCCGTCGGTGAACACCACCTCGATCCGGTCCACCGTGCCGTACTGGAAGCGGGTCACCAGCCGGGTGCACTCGCCCACGTCGGTCGGCGCGACGCGACGCCCGATCAACGCGTTGACCAGCGTCGACTTGCCGGACTTGATCCGGCCCGCGACGGCGACCTGCAACGGCGCGGACAGCCGCCGCAGCACCTCCCGCAACCCCGCCGCGGTCGACGGTGACACCTGCGGCTGGAGGCCGACGCAGAGGTTCGCGACCGCCGCCGAGAGCGGACCGGCGAGCTGCTGGGCCTGCGTCGTCACGCCGGAGATCGTGCCACGTGGGGGTGACGCGCGGTTTGCGAACACGGCGACCGGGGTATTTCGGCGACCGACGAGGGAGGTCCGCCATGGAACAGGGATATGCGGTGTTCCTGCTGCTCGGCGTGGTGCTGGTGCTGATCGACGGCCAACTGATCTACCGCAGCGGCAAGGGGTACATGAGCCGCGCGTACGGCGACCCGGAGGCGGCCAGGTCGATGACCCGCCTGGCCACGGTGCTGTTCCACCTCGTGGTCCTCGGGCTGCTCGCCATCGTGTCGATCGTCTCGGTGAACACCGGCGACCCGGTCAAGGACGTCGTGGTGAAGCTGGGCGTCATGCTCCTGGTCCTGGCGCTGGTGCACGCGGTGACCATGATGATCCTGGGCCGCATCCGCGACCGGCAGCTCCAGCAGCAGCTGGCCGACGAGATGTCCGAGGACCACCGCCAGTACGAGCAGCAGCGGTCCGTGCCGCCGCAGACGCGCGTCGAGCCGGTGGAGTCGGTCCAGCCCACCCAGCCGGCGCCGTCGGCACACCTGGCGCAGCCGGTCCCGCCGGTGCACGGCGCGCCCGCGCCGAGGGTCGAGGACAAGGTCGACCCGACGCAGATCAAGACCACTCGGTAGGCGGTCGCGACCGGGGCGGTTCCATCCGCCTTGAGGATTAGCGGGGGTCAACCCGTGGCGCGACGCGCGGCGCTTCGACCGATATCTAACCTGGTCACGTGCGGCGACTGAGCCTGTGGATGCGAGCGCACCCGGTCTTCGGGGATTCCCTGATGGCCGGGTTGCTGCTCGTGTTCGACCTGGGCGTGCTGAGCGCCAACAACTCGGCCGTGCCGGGCTCCACGCTGCTGTTCGTCGGCGCGATGATGATCGTGCCGGTGGTGTTCCGCCGGAAGTACCCGCTCGGCTCGTCCTACGTGATCCTGTTCGGCGGGGCGGTCCAGCTGGTCACCCACGGCGACCTGGAGACCGGGTTGCCGATCCGGCTGGCGGACTTCGCGCTGGCCATCGCGCTGTACACGATCATCGCGTACGTCGGCAGGCGGCAGGCCCTGCTGTACGCGATCTGGCTGGCCGTCGGCACGTTCGTGTGGGCGCTGTGGCCCATGGGCGCGGGCGTCGAGGCCGCGTTCATCGTGTTCGTGATCGCGGTGATCTTCGGGTTCAGCTGGGCGATGGGCGAGTTCGTCGGCGCCCGCCGCGCCTACAACCGGGAGCTGGAGCAGCGGCTCAAGCTGCTGGAGACCGAACGCGACCAGCAGGCGCGGATCGCGGTGGGTGAGGAGCGGTCGCGGATCGCGCGCGAGCTGCACGACGTGGTCGCGCACGCGGTGAGCGTCATGGTGGTGCAGGCCGACGGCGCGAGCTACGCGATCAAGACCAACCCGGACCTGGCCGAGGCCGCGGTGCGGACCATCGCCGACACCGGCAGGCAGGCGTTGACCGAGCTGCGGCGGCTGCTGGGCGTGCTGCGGTCGGAGGACCAGTCCGGCACCCAGTGGGTGCCCCAGCCCGACGCCGGTGACCTGCACGAGCTGGCCGAGAACTGCCGGGCCGCCGGGTTGCCGGTGCGGCTGGAGACGCTGGGTGACCTCGACGCGCTGCCCGCGGGCCTGGGCCTGGGCGTCTACCGGATCGTGCAGGAGGCGTTGACGAACACGCTGAAGCACGCGGGGTCGGGCGCCGCGGCGACCGTCCGCGTCACCCAAGCGGGCGACCACGTGGAGGTCGAGGTGACCGACGACGGTTTCGGCACGCCGCACGACCTGGTCGCGGTGTCCGGCGGGAACGGTCTGATCGGCATGCGTGAACGCGCCGGCGTGCTCGGTGGCGCGATCGAGGCGGGCCCCAACCCCGGCGGCGGGTGGCGGGTCCGAGCCGTGCTCCCGCTCGTCCCGTCATAGGGTTCCTGTCGTCTAGGGAAAAGGTGGCAGTGTGATCCGCGTACTACTCGTGGACGACCAGGAGCTCATGCGCATGGGCTTCCGGATGGTGCTCGGCGCGCAAGAGGACGTCGACGTGGTCGGTGAGGCGGCCAACGGGCTCGACGCCGTGCAGCTGGCCGAACGGCTGCGGCCCGACGTGGTGCTGATGGACGTGCGCATGCCCGTGCTCGACGGGGTCGAGGCGACCAAGCGGATCGCCGAGGCGGGCACCGCGAAGGTGCTCGTGATGACCACGTTCGACCTGGACGAGTACGCGTTGTCGGCGTTGCGCAACGGCGCGTCCGGGTTCCTGCTGAAGGACACCCCGCCGGGTGACCTGGTGTCCGCGTTGCGGGCGGTGGCCAGCGGTGACGCGGTGGTGTCGCCTTCGGTGACCAAGCGGCTGCTGAGCCGGTTCCTCGGCGAGGGCGGCGGCGAGCTGCGGGACGCGGCGGTGCTGGAGGCGTTGACCGAGCGGGAGCGCGAGGTGCTGGTGCTGATCGCCAAGGGGCTGTCGAACACCGAGATCGCGCGGAAGCTGTTCCTGTCCGAGGCGACGGTGAAGACGCACGTGGGGCGCATCCTGGCGAAGCTGGAACTGCGCGACCGCGTGCAGGCCGTGGTGCTGGCCTACGAGACGGGGCTCGTCCGACCCGGCGACGTCTGACCCGGCGACGTCTGACCCGGCGACGTTCTCGCCGGGCGGCGCCGGGCCGGACGCCCGCGGGTCAGCGGTACCGCGACGGGTCCGCCGTGGTCGGGTCGACGCCCGGCTTGACGACCTCCTCGTACCAGCGGCCCCAGTCCGGCCGCGAACCGTCCAGGTCGGCGAAGCCGTACTCCCGCATGAGGGTCCACGACGCGAGCGCCTTGCCGGTGAACCGGTGGCGGTCCGGGTCGGCGGCCAACGCCGCCACGGCGCGCCCCACGTAGTGCGGCGTCTCCGACATCGCGAAGTGCGGCTCCTTGGCGACCGCGTCGCGCCAGCTCCCCTCGGTCACGCCGAAGTGCTCCAGCATCTGCTCCGACCGCAGGAACCCCGGCGTCACCGAGACCGACGTGCCGCCGAACGCCTCCAGCTCCTTCGCCATCACCGTGCCGATCCGGCGGATCGCGACCTTCACCGAGTCGTAGGCCAGCGACTCGCTGTAGAAGTCGTCGCTGTCGCCGTCGGTGACCTCGACCAGCAGCCCGCCCGGCGTGCGGATCAGCAGCGGCAGCAGGCGGTGCAGGGTGACGAAGTGCGCCTCCATGCTGTTGCGCCACATCCGCAGCTGCCGGTCCAGGTCCTGCTCCCAGAACACCTTGAACTCGGTGTCCGCCTCACCGCCCCACACGTCGTCCACCAGGACGTCCAACCGGCCGTCCGCCTCGGACTCGATGCGGGCGCGGAACGCGTCCACGTCCGCCGGCACGGTGAAGTCGCACCGCACCGGGATACCGCGCCCGCCCGCGGCCGTGACGAGCTCCGCCGTCTCCTCGATCGTCTCGTCCCGGCCGATCGGCGACCTCTGCCCCCTGGTCGACCGGCCGCCGACGAACACCGTCGCGCCCGCCACGCCCAACTCGACCGCGATCGCCCGTCCCGCTCCGCGCGTCGCGCCCGTGACCGCCGCGACCTTGCCGTCCAACGCCTTCATCGTCTCCCTCTCCACGCGTCCAACACCGCGTCCACGTCCTGCGCCAGCCGGTCGGCCAGCTCCCCGCGAGGCCGGATGGACCAGTCCATCGACACGCCGTAGAGCAACCCGGTGAGCACCCGCGCCGCGCGTTCCGGTGACGGACCGCGTGGGAGGTCCACCTGTCGGGTGAGCTCCAACACGGTCTGCTCGGTCGTCGCGTACAGGTCGGCGAGCAACGCCCGCAGCTGCGGGTCGATCAGGTCGACGCCGAGTTGCGCCAGGTGGTTCTGCGCCTCGGCCGGGTCGACCACGCCCTCGAACCACGTCAGCAGCGCCGCCCGCAGCCCGTCCACGGGGTCCTCCGCCGCGGCCGCCGCCGCCCGCATCCGGCGCACGTTGTCATCGCTGGTCTGCCTGGTCAGGGCTTGGAGCAGGCCGCTCTTGGAGCCGAACCGCCCCGCCACCGTGCCCACCGAGACGCCCGCCCGCTCGGCCACGTCGGCGATGGTGAACCCCGGTCCGCGCCGGGCGATCACCTCCGCCGCCGCGGTCAGCAACCGCTCGTCCGTGATCGTCTTCGGTCGTGCCACCCCGTTATTGAACCACGGTTCATTAATGGTCGCCCAGTAGGGTGATGACAGTGACCTGGAGACCGAGCCTCATCGCCCTGGACATCGACGGCACGATCACCCCCGTCGGCCGTGAGGACGTGGCGCCCGCCGTGCGCGCGGCCATCAACCGGGCCGTCGACCACGGCGCCCGCGTCGTCCTGTCCACCGGCCGCAGCCTGGTCGGCACCCGGCCGATCGTCGACGACCTCGACCTGCGCGGCACCACGGCGATCTGCTCCAACGGCGCGGTCTGGTGGGACACCACCACCCGCGAGGTCGTCCGCAAGGTCGAGTTCGACCCGGCACCCTCGGTCGACCGGTTGCGCGCCGTGCTGCCCGACGCGGTGTTCGCGGTCGAGCTGACCGGGGTGGGGAACCTGTCGTTCGGCCGGTTCCCGGACGGTGACCTGTGGGGCGAGGTGCGGGAGGTGTCGTACCGGGAGCTGGTGGACACCCCGACGTCCCGGCTGGTCGTGCGCTGGGTCGGCCGCACGCCCGAGGAGCTGGCCCTGCGGATGCTGGACGTGGAGCTGCCCGACGTGACGGCGTCGTGCGACCACACCGAGCCGTGGCTGACGCTGACGCCTCCCGGCGTGACCAAGGGGGCGGCGCTGGAGGCGTTGCGGAGCGCGCTCGGGGTGTCCGAACAGGACACGCTGGCCATCGGTGACGGCTCCAACGACGTGGAGATGCTCCGGTGGGCCGCGCACGGCGTCGCCATGGGTCAGGCGCCGGTCGCCGTGCAGCAGGTCGCGGACGCGGTCACCGGGACGGTTCTGGACGACGGCGCGGCGGCCGTGCTGGACCGGTACTTCGCCGCTTAGCCCACCTCGGGTCATCCCATCCCTGAGAACGAGCCGGCAACGGCCTAGGGGACAACTCAGGGTGAACACGGATTACTACAACCGAGGTATCGGCAACGATAAGACTGAAGTCGCACCGACGAGTCAACTACAGACCGATGTGCGAGCCCCCTGGATCGGGCAAGGTTCACCGCAGTCCGGGGGATGTGTCGTCCAGGGGAGAAACCATGATCGAGGCTATCGGCCTCACCAAGCGCTACGGGAAGACGGTGGCGGTGGACAACCTGTCCTTCACCGTCGAGCCCGGTCGGGTCACCGGATTCCTCGGTCCCAACGGCGCGGGCAAGTCCACCACCATGCGCATGATCCTCGGCCTCGACCGGCCGACCGGCGGCAAGGTGCTGATCGACGGCAAGCCGTACGCGCAGCTGGACCGCCCGCTGCGGGTCGTCGGGGCGCTGCTCGACGCCAAGTGGGTGCACCCCAACCGCTCCGCGCGGGCGCACCTGCAGTGGCTGGCCAAGTCCAACGGCCTGCCCGACCGCCGGGTGGACGAGGTGCTGGACATGGTCGGCCTGACCAAGGTCGCCAAGCGCCGCGCCGGGGGCTTCTCCCTGGGCATGTCGCAGCGCCTCGGCATCGCGGGCGCCCTGCTGGGCGACCCGAAGGTGCTGCTGTTCGACGAGCCGGTCAACGGCCTGGACCCGGAGGGCATCCTCTGGATCCGCAAGTTCATGCAGAACCTGGCCGCCGAGGGGCGCACCGTGCTGGTGTCGAGCCACCTGCTGTCGGAGATGGCGGTGACCGCCCAGGACCTCGTGGTCATCGGGCGCGGCAAGCTCATCTCGCAGTCCAGCACCACCGAGTTCGTGGAGCGGTCGACCGAGAACACCGTCCGGGTGCGCAGCCCGCACGCGGACAAGCTCGGTGCGATGCTCATCGACAAGGGCTTCACGGTCCGCGAGGACTCCGACGGCTCGCTCACCGTGTCGGGCGCGACCAGCGACGAGATCGGGGACATCGCGGCGGGCAGCGGCGTGGTGCTGCACGAGCTGAGCCCCCAGCGCGGTTCGCTCGAACAGGCATTCATGCAGCTCACCGGCGATTCTGTGGAGTACCACGCCGAACTCGCCGAGACGGGGAAGTGACCACCGATGACTCTGCTCGCCGTTGAACGGATCAAGCTCTTCACCACCCGCTCGCCGTGGTGGTGCATGTTGCTGGCGCTCGGGTTGACCGTCGGCATCACCGCGATCATCGCGGCCAACTGGAGCGACTCGCCGATGCCCGTGCTGGGCGCGGTGTTCACCCACACGTTCGGGCTCTACGTGGTCATGGTGATGGCCGCGCTCGCGGTCACCACCGAGTACCGCTTCGGCACCATCAAGTCGACGTTCCAGGCCGTGCCGGACCGCATCTCGCCGATGATCGCCAAGGCGGTCGTGGTGGTGCTGCTGTCGGCCCTGGTCGGCCTCGCCTCGGCGTTCGGGTCGTGGGGCCTGAGCTGGGTGCTCGCGGACGACAACTCGCAGCTCGCGCTGACCACCGGCAACGACTGGCGGCACGTCGCCGGCGTCGGCCTCGTCTTCGCGGCGGGCGCGCTGCTCGCCCTGGGCGTCGGCGCGCTGGTGCGGCAGACCGCGGGCGCGGTGTCGATCATCCTGGTGTTCGCGCTGGTCGTGGAGAGCGTGGTCGGGTTCATCCCGAACATCGGCGACGACATCCAGAAGTGGATGCCGTTCACCGTGGCCAGCAAGTTCATCTTCGGCGACCCGGACCCGAGCTCGATCCCGGAGGGCGCCGGGCCGCCCGCGATCGGCGAGCTGAGCCCGTGGGGTTCGTTCGCGTACTTCGCCGGCATCGCGCTGGTCATCTACATCGTCTCGCTCGTCGTGGTGAAGCGGCGGGACGCGTAGCGCCGGACGTCCGCGGCGCCGGCGTCGGGGGTCGGCGCGCGGACAACGGCGGAAGAGGGGGAGCTCGGGTCACCTTGGGGGAGGTGGCCCGAGCTCTTCTGCCCTAGGTTTCGCCAGAAGCGTGTGATCGGACGGGAGATGTCATGATCGAAGCGACCGGCCTCACCAAGCACTACGGCAAGACCGTGGCCGTGGACGACCTTTCGTTCACCGTCCAGGCGGGCCGGGTCACCGGCTTCCTCGGTCCCAACGGCGCGGGCAAGTCCACCACCATGCGCATGATCCTCGGCCTCGACTCGCCCACCCGCGGCCGGGTCACCATCGACGGCCAGGACTACCGCTCCCTGCACCAGCCGCTGCGCGTCGTCGGCGCGCTGCTGGACGCCAAGTGGGTGCACCCCAACCGCTCCGCGCGGGCGCACCTGCAGTGGCTGGCCCGGTCCAACCGGATCCCGACCAAGCGGGTCGACGAGGTGCTGGACATGGTCGGCCTCACCCAGGTCGCCAAGCGCCGCGCGGGCGGCTTCTCGCTGGGCATGTCCCAGCGCCTCGGCATCGCGGGAGCGTTGCTGGGCGACCCCAAGGTGCTGATGTTCGACGAGCCGGTCAACGGCCTCGACCCGGAGGGCATCCTCTGGATCCGCCAGTTCATGCACCGGCTGGCCGAGGACGGGCGCACCGTGTTCGTGTCCAGCCACCTGCTCTCCGAGATGGCGCAGACCGCGCAGGACCTGATCGTGATCGGGCGCGGCAGGCTGATCTCGCAGACCAGCACCGCGCAGTTCATCAAGGACGCCACGGAGGACACCGTGCGCGTCCGCTCGCCGCAGCTGGAGAAGCTGCGCGAGCTGCTGGACGGCCGCGCCCGCATCGCCGACGCGGCGGCGGCCGACGGCGCGCTGGTCGTGCACGGGGTGGAACCCGCGTTCATCGGCGAGCTGGCCGCGTCGAACGGCATCACGTTGCACGAGTTGAGCCCTCAACTGGGATCGCTGGAGGAAGCCTTCATGCAACTCACGAAGGAATCCGTGGAATACCACGCGACCGACTGACCCGACTCCCTCGGACTCGACACCGGGCCCCGCCCGGAACTCAAGGCGACGGAACTCGGCCAACCTGAACTTGGGCGACCTGAACTCGGGCGACCGGAACCCGGCGAACGGACCGGGAAACGGATCGCCGAGAGGTCAGAACCGGTCGTTGCGCCAGAAGTCGTCGGACGGTGGCGGTATTTCGGTGACGACCGGCGCGGACGCCCGGCGGATTCGGCCGCGCCGGGCCAGCAGCAGGCTCACCGCGGTCACCACGATCCCGGCCGCGGTCAGACCGCCGAACGCGACCAGCAGCCGCGTACCGCCCTCCTCGTCGGTCGGCGGGGCGGGCAGGCTCTCGGCCGACGTGGGCGGCGGCGCGGCCGACGAGGTGCGCGGCGGCGGTGCGAGCGGGTTGCGCTCCACCCGCGGCACGTCGGCGGTCAGCGCGGCGACCGGATCGACCTGGCCGAACCCGGTCGCGTCGTCGCGGCCCGGCGCCGTGAGGTCGGTCGCGGTGGTGATCAGCCGGTTCACCACGTTGCCCGCGTCCAGCTCCGGGTAGCGGGCGCGCACCAGCGCCGCCGCGCCCGAGACCAGCGCGGTCGCCGCGCTCGTGCCGTCCACCTCGGCGTAGCCGGTGTCCACGACCTTCAGCGGCACGGCGGTGACGATGCGCTGCGCGGGCGCCGCGAGCACGGTCTCCGGGCCGGTGTTGGACTCCGGCCACGGCCCGTTGCCCTGGATCGTGCCGGAGACGGCGATGACGCCCTTGATGTTGGCGGGCGCGCCCACGTGCGCCTCGCCGTCGTTGCCGGTGCCGGCGACCACCACGGCGTCGTTGTCGAACGCGTGGTTGACCGCCCGCAGCAGGTCCGGGGTGAGCGTCGCCAGCGAGGTCAGGGACAGGTTGATGACGTCGGCGCCCTGGTCGACGGCCCAGGTCACGCCCTCGGCGACGGACGCGGTGGTGAACTTGTCGCCGTCCGCGCCGACCGAGATCGGCAGGATCATCGCGCCGGGCGCCACGCCGAGGGCGCCGCCGTCCACCGCCCGACCGGCGATCAACGTGGCCATCGCGGTGCCGTGGCCGTCGTTGTCCTCGGTGCCGTCCGTGCCGCTCGCCGAGCCGAAGCCCGTGCCGGGCAGCAACGCGCCCGCGAGGTCCGGTCGGGTGTCGTCCACGCCCGAGTCGACCACCGCGACGACCACGCCGTCACCGCGACTGGTGGCGTGCGCGGCCTGGACCCCCAACGCGCCGAGGTGCCACTGCTGATCCTCGATCGTCTGCGCGCGAGCGGTGCCCGGCACGACCATCGCGATCAAGATCGCGGCGACAACCGCTCTCCCCGTCACCGAATTCCCCCTGTGTTCGGAATCACAGATATTCCAAGTCAATCATGTTTCACACTTCTCGATTCGGGCAACCGGAGTAAGCCGTTCGTTAAGACGTCGTGAACTCCGGCACAGCCCCATGACAAGCGCAACTGAACCGGGTCAGATGGAAAGCGCGAATCGTGAGGTGGGCGCCTGCCCGCACGCGAATTCGGATACCCCCCGTCAAGGAACCCCCCGGAGGTGAACCCGTGACGGTGCTTGATCCGGACCTGAACGCCGATCACACGTCGACCCGGTCCAAGGAGCTGCCCGGAAGGGCCCTGCCCAGTCAACGCGACCACGCCCTCCGCGTCGAACCGATGTTGGCGTTGGAATGGTCGCACGCGATCGAAGCCGCGGGAGGGGTCGGTGTCGCCGACTCGCCCGCGCAGACCCGTCGAGCCTGGATCCACCGGGCCGACGAACAGCAAGTGCTCGCGCTCTTCCGCGCGGTGGGCCCCGACGCACCGGCACCCTGGTGGCTGCGGGCCCTGGACCGGGGCAAGATCGCCTCGCGCGCGGCGGCGTTCGCCCTGGAGGACGAGGTGACCCGGTTGCTGGGCAGCCGACCGGGTTGGGTGTTCGTCCCGTGGGCGACCGAGGGCGAGGTCGGCTACTGGGAGTTCGTGCCGTCGGAGAGCGGCGTGTACGGCCCCGCCGAGCCGACCACCGTGCAGTTCACCGACCGGCACCCCGGTTTCGTCGACCTGCTCCCCGCGCACCGGGGCCACGGTCAGCGCCAACCGATCGAGTACACCCCGGCAGAGCTGCGTCGTCAGATCGAGGACCTGGAGAACATCGCCTAGCGCACCACCTAGGCTGTACGCCCGTGACGTCCAGCCACCAGCGACCGCCGCACCACCGATCCGTCGTCAGCTACGTCCAACGCGGCGAACGGATGACCGTGGGGCAGCAGCGCGCATGGGACCGCCACTGGGAGCGCTTGGGCCACGAGGTCAAGGCGCTCCCGGCCGGTCCCGTGCGCTTCGACGAGTGGTTCGGGCGCGACGCGCCGGTGGTGCTGGAGATCGGCTCCGGGATGGGTGAGACCACCTCCCTGCTGGTCGCCGCCGCGCCCGACGTCAACTACGTGGCCGTCGAGGTCTACAAGCCCGGCCTGGCGCAGCTGCTGCTGCGCGCCGAGGCGCTCGACGTGACCAACCTGCGGGTCCTGCGCGGTGACGCGGTCGACCTGCTCACCGAGCACGTCGAACCCGGCTCGCTGGCCGAGGTGCGGATCTACTTCCCCGACCCGTGGCCCAAGAAGAAGCACCACAAGCGCCGGCTCGTGCAGCCGGAGTTCGTGCACCTCGTGGCGACGCGGCTGCGGCCCGGCGGCACGCTGCACCTGGCCACCGACTGGGAGGAGTACGCCGAGCAGATGCTCCAGGTGTGCTCGGCCGAGCCGCTGTTGCGCAACCGGCACGACGGGTGGGCGCCCCGGCCGGACTGGCGGCCGGTGACCAAGTTCGAGCAGCGGGCGGTCGAGGAGGAGCGGATCAGCCACGACCTGATGTTCGAGCGGATCGAACTCACCTGACCGTGTCATAAAGTCACGGGGCTGAGCGGACGACGCGGCGACTGCCTGTGGTTTCGTCACCGGATCGGGTGGGATTCGTCGATCACCCCATGTGCCCCGTCTGGCAGTGACGTGTGACACGGGTTCGCAACTACGGTTGCCGCCCGTGACCGCAATAGACAACGAACCGATAACGTTCGACGTGGACGCGGCGGAGGGTTTCCTCCGCATGTTCCACATCGCCCACCCCGAGGCAGGCCCCGTCGGACCGCGCCTGGCCCAGGTCCGCGACGAGATCGCCGAGACCGGCACCTACCGCCACACCACCCACGAGCTGGCCTACGGCGCGCGGATCGCGCTGCGCGACTCGGGCTGGTGCACCAGCGGCGTGCCGTGGCGCCGGCTCAAGGTGCGCGACCTGCGCGGGTTCCGCAACGCCGCCGCCGTGGCCGGCGAGTGCGTCGAGCACCTGCGGCTGGCCACCAACGGCGGCGAGATCCGCCCGCTGGTCACGGTGTTCGCGCCGGACGCACCGGACGCGCCCGGACCGTGCATCTGGAACGAGCAGCTGGTCCGGTACGCGGGCCACGGCGACGGCACGGGCGACCGCCGCTACCGGGAGTTCACCGACGCCGTGCAGGGCATGGGCTGGCGACCGCCCGCACCGCCCGGCCGCTTCGACCTGCTGCCGCTGGTGGTGGAGACCGCGCACGAGGGCGCGCGGCTGTTCACGGTGCCACCGGACGTGGTGCACGAGGTGGTCCTCGAACACCCCGAGCTGCCCTGGTTCGGCGGCCTCGGCCTGCGCTGGCACGCGGTGCCCGTGATCACCAACATGCGGCTGGTCATCGGCGGCATCACCTATCCCGCCGCGCCGTTCAACTCGTGGTTCGTCGGCTCCGAGATCGGCGCCAGGAGCCTGGCCGACGAGAACGCCTACGGCGCCGCCCGCCCCGTCGCCGAGGCCCTCGGCCTGGACACGTCCACCGAGCGCTCGCTGTGGCGCGACCGGGCCGTGGTGGAGCTCAACCGGGCCGTGCTGCACTCCTTCGACCTCGCCGCGGTGACCATCACCGACCACCACGCCGAATCGCTGCACCGGCTGTCGTGGCTGCGCTCGCGCCAACGCCACTCCGGCAACCGACCCGCGTTCCGCCTCGACCCGTCGGCCGCCCGCCGTGCCCGCGCGGGCGGCCCGGCCCGCTTTTCCCCCGCCCCCGCGGAAACGACCCAACCCCATTCACCCGGACGACTCGCCGAACTGCTCCGGCGGCGCGTCGAAGGCGCCCGGGACTGACCCGCGGCCGACTCCGATCAGCGCTGGGAATCGACCAGCACGCCGGACAACGCCATCAGGACCAGCACCAGCAGGCCCAACAAGGCACCCGCCCAAGTAGCGACCACTCCGAACATGGTGTTCCTCCGTTCCCCGACTCACCACTCAAGAGTCACCCCGCAATTCGTCATCCGACATCGGCCACTGGTGTGTTTCGGCACGCGTTCGGGTCAGCCTCCCGGTGGATGACCCACCCGACCGGGGTCGGACGCGCCCTCCACCCCGAGGACCTACGGTGAGATCCCGTGGAGAGCACTCACCTCGGGTGGCGGACCCTGCTGCGCCGCCAGTGGCCGCTGGCGTGCGCCCTGCTCTTCTTCCTCGGCGGCGAGGTGCTCGGCGAGGCGGGCTGGTGGCAGTTGCCCGGCACGGCGGTGGTGTGCGCGCTGGCCGTGCTCGCGCCCCGGCGCCCGTTCGACGCCGCGCTGACCGCCGCCACGGCGGTGGCCGCCTCGTCGGTCGTGCTGCGGGTGCTGGACGTCGCGCCGAAGGTGCCGGCCATCAGCGGTCTGGTGGTCTCCGAGACCGCGGCGGTGATGGCGATCACCGCGGTGGTCGTGCGGCAGGCGCCGCTCGTGCGCGCGGCGGTGGCGGTGGCCGTGCTCGTCGCGGTGGCCGCGGGCACCGGGGCGGTGCGGCCGGACTACTGGTCGCGGTACTGGCCGGACGGCTACCAGGGGCCCGGCACGTGGCAGCAGGTCGTCGGCGGCGCGGTGCTGCTCGCGCTGTCGGTCGGCACCGGGTTGTACTTCCGCGCCCGCGACCGGGAACGCGCGACCGCCGTGCGGGCCGAGGTCGCGGCGGCCCAGCACGCCGAGCGGATGGCGCTGGCGCGCGAGCTGCACGACGTGGTCGCGCACTACGTGACCGGGATGGTCGTGCACGCCCAGGCGGCGCAGGCCGTGCCGGCGGCCGCGGGTGAGGCGTTGCCGATCATCGTGCGCAGCGGCAACGAGGCGTTGACCGAGATGCGCCGCCTGGTGGGGACGCTGCGCGACACCGAGGCCGACGCGCCGACCGCGTCCAGCGACCTCGCCGACGACGTGCGCGGGGTGGTGGAGCGGTCCGGTCAGCCGGTGCGGCTGCGGGTCGACCTGCCGGCGCCCGTGCCGCCGTCGTTGGGCCGCTCGGTGCTGCGGTTGGTGCAGGAGTCGTTGACCAACGCCCGCAAGCACGCCGAGGGCGTGTCCTCGGTGGACGTCTCGGTGTCGGTGTCCGACGGCGTGGTGCACGTGCTGGTGACCGACGACGGGCGGGCGCAGAAGGCGGCGCCGGTCGGCGGGTCCGGTGGCTACGGGTTGGTGGGCATGCGCGAGCGGGTCGAGCTGCTGGGCGGCGAGTTCAGCGCGGGCCGGCGCGCCGACGGCGGCTGGGAGGTGCGCGCCGCCCTGCCCGTGACGCGGTGACGCGTCGCGCCGGCCCGCGGTGGGTGTCGCGCGCCGGTCAGCCGGCGGTGGGGTGCGTCGCGGGCAGCTCCGCGGGCAGCGGGTAGGTGAAGGTCGGCCCCGGGTCCTCCAGCGAGAGGTGGCGATCGGTCACCGGCCGGCGGCCGCGCGGGCCGCGGTCCTGGTCCGGGATGCTCGGCCGGTAGTCGCCGAGCCAGGTGGTGACGTCGCCGGTGAGCCGGGCGTTCTCCTCGTGCAGCCGGCGGACCTGGTGCTCCAGCTGGGCGATCCGCGCCTCCGCGTCGCGGTGCACCCGGACCATCGCCCACAACATCTCGTACGCGCTCGACTCCCGGTCCCGCGCCGGGCTCCCGCCGGGGAGGCCCTCGTCGGCGGGTGTCGCGGGCCGCGGCACCTCGACCGTCGTGCCGGACGGCGCGATCCCGTGCGCGGGCTCCGGCGCCAGCCGCGGCACGGTCTGCGGCGCGGCCTGCGGGGCGGTCTGAGGCACGGTCTGCGGCGCGGTCTGAGGCACGGTCTGCGGCACGGGCAGGCCGTGCTTGCGCGCCCACTCCGGGCCGCCGATCAACGCGGTGGTGACGTCCTCGACGGCCGGGTCCAGCCAGCTCGGACGCGGCGCGTCGGTCGCCTCCCCGGTGACCAGGCCGTGCAGGTGGCGTGCGGTCGCGAGCACCTCCGGCACGTGCCGCACCGGCACGGCGGCGTGGACCAGGTCGGCCAGCCGCTCCCACGGCGGCACGCTGTCGGCCTTCGCGTGCACCCCGATCCAGCACGCCACCTCGGCCCGGACCGCGCCCAACGACCGGCCCTGGGCCCAGTGCCCGGGCGTGCGCGCCGCCCGCCTGAGCACCCGCCGGTACGCGGTGCCCATCCGGCCGTGCTCATCCACCAGGTGCACCAACAGGAACAACGCGAGCCAACGACGTTCCCGCGACAGGCCCGGGTCGGAGAAATCAGCCTCCGACCGCAGGACGTCCACCGCGGGCTGGCCCTTGCCGCGCCGCTCGCCGCACCGACCACTTCCACCGCCACGAGCCACTGCCACTCCTTCGCCGGATCAGGGGGACGACCACCTCTTCCAACTTTTCGGAGATTACGTCCACCTGGCGGGTGAACACCGCCCGAGAAGGTCAAACCCACTGTTCGGGTTACGACCCGACGCGTGCGCCGCCACGTTGTGTGTCGCTCGATCGGGTGCGGCAGGATCGGGTGCGGCAGGATCGGGGGCATGTCGCTGCGCCTGCACGCCCCCGTCGTCCTGCCCTGCGATCCCGCCTGCACCGTCCTGCGCGACGCCGTGGTCGACGTCGTCGACGGGCGCGTGGCGCACGTCGGCGCGGCGGCCGACGCGCCGGAGTTCACCGGCGAGGTCCGCCGGCTGAGCGGGATCCTGCTGCCCGGCCTGGTGAACACCCACGCGCACAGCCCCATGGTGCTGCTGCGCGGGATGGGCGGCGACCTGCCGCTGCTGCGCTGGCTGCGCGAGGCGATGTGGCCCGCCGAGGCGAAGATGAAGCCCGAGGACATCCGGGTCGGCATGCTGCTCGGCGCGGTGGAGATGCTCCGCAACGGCGTGACGACCAGCGCGGAGATGTACTTCCACGGCGAGCAGCTCGCGGACGCGGTGCTGGCGGCCGGGTCCCGGGTGCTGTTCGGTGCCGCGATCATGGACCTGCCCGGGATGCCGTGGCGGCCGATGACCGACGAGATCACCCGGTGGATCGACGCCGACGGGCTGCGGTTCGGGCCGGACGAGCGGATCGAGCTGAGCTACGGGCCCCACTCGGCGTACATCCTGACGCCGCAGGCCTTGGGCGAGATCGCCGGCGAGGCGCGTGACCGCGGTGCGTTGGTGCAGGTGCACGTGGCGGAGTCGGAGGAGGAGGACCTGGAGCAGCGGGCGTCGCACGGTTCCGTGCCGCGGCTGCTGGAGCAGGCCGGCGTGCTGGGCGGGCGGGTGCTGTCCGCGCACTCGGTGCACCTGTCGCCGGAGGACGTGGCCATCTACGCCAAGCACGGGGTCGGGATCGCGCACTGCCCCGGTTCGAACACCAAGCTGGCGTCCGGCATCGCGCCGCTGCGGTCCTACCTGGACGCGGGGGTCGCGGTCGGGTTGGGCACCGACGGGCCGGCGTCCAACGACGACCTGGACCTGTTCGAGGAGGCCAGGCTGGCCGCCCTGCTCGCCCGGGTGACCTCGCG
Source organism: Actinosynnema sp. NPDC050801 (assembly GCF_040673975.1). NCBI lineage: Bacteria > Bacillati > Actinomycetota > Actinomycetes > Pseudonocardiales > Pseudonocardiaceae > Actinosynnema > Actinosynnema sp. NPDC050801. The sequence goes on from NZ_JBFAQZ010000001.1 coordinate 132,600, forward strand.
GGACGCGACGGCGATGCGTGCGGCGGACGCGTTGCTGCTGGCCACGCGCGGTGGGGCGGCGGCGCTGGGTCGGGACGACCTGGGCGCGCTGGAGCCGGGTCGGTGGGGCGACGTCGTGCACGTGGACGTGGACGACCCGGCGTTCGCCACCGGGCTGGACGCGCCGGACGAGCAGGTGCTGGCGAACCTGGTGTGGGCGTCGGGCACGCGGCGGGTCAAGGACGTGTGGGTGGCGGGCAAGCAGGTGGTGGCCGACGGCGAGACCACGAACGTCGACCGGCGCGCGGCGCAGGCCGGCGTGCGCGAGGTGGCCGCCCGGCTGCGGTAGTCAGCCGGTGCGCGGCCGGGGTCGGACGACGATCTCGGTGAAGTGGGCGTCGTCGCCAGCGTGCACGGCGGTGGCGACGGCGCGGGCGACGGAGTCCGGGTGCAGGTACAGGTGCGGCTGGTAGTCGCCGTTCTCCTGGTCCCGGACGCCGCGCTGCATGTCGGTGTCGACGCGTCCCGGGTGGACGGACGTGACGCGGAGGTCCTCCTCCTCGGCGCGCAGGGCGTCACCGAAGGCGCGGAGGGCGAACTTGCTCGCCGCGTAGACGCCCCAGTCGGGGTTGACCCGCAGGCCCGCGCCGGAGTTGATCAGCACCACGTGGCCGCGTGCGGCGCGCAGGAGGGGCAGCGCCAGCCGGGTGAGCTCGGCGACGGCGACGACGTTGAGGTCGAGGGTGCGGCGCCAGACGTCCGCGGTCGCCTCGGCGAGCGGGCCGAGTTCGGCGATGCCCGCGCTGTGCACCAGGACGTCCAGGCGGGTGAGGCGGGCGACGGCGGCGGTCAGGGAGTCGGTGTCGGTCAGCTCCACCGGCCAGGGGCGGGCGGACTCCAACGACCCGGCCAGGTCGGCCAACGCGCCCTCGTCCCGACCGCCGAGCACCAGGTCGTGCGTGGGGGCGAGGGCACGGGCGACCGCCGCGCCGATACCGCGCGACGCCCCCGTGATCAGGGCAACGGGTCGACTCATGCCCAAACCCTAAACCGCGCGAGTCGAACCCCCAGCGCCCGCGAGTCGAACGCCCAGGACCCCCGAGTTCAACGCCCAGGTCGGCGATCGTCGGTCCTGAACGTTGAACTCGGGGTACGCGAAGGTTCGACACGCGGGACGCGAGCGTTCGACATGCGGGACGCGAGCGTTCGACTCGCGGGACGCGAGGGTTCGACACGCGGGACGCGAAGGTTCGACACGCGGGACGCGAAGGTTCGACACGCGGGACGCGAAGGTTCGACACGCGGGACGCGAAGGTTCGACACGCGAGGGGTGGGTGGGGGGCTCGGCGCTCGGCGCGAGCCCCCCGACCTCGGGGTCAGCCGCAGATGCGGCCCTTGTCCTTCTTCCACACCGCGACCACGGACGGGCGGGGCTGGGAGGCGCCGCCGTCCGGCCAGTGCGACAGCGGGTTGGTGGCCGACGCGCCGTCGATCTCGCCGGGGTGCTGCACGGCCACGAGCACGAAGTCGTCCTCGATCACCGGGCCGCACGTCTCGGCGCCCTTCGGCACGGTGAGGAACTGCTTCACCCGGCCCCGGTACGGACCCTCGACCGGCACCGCGAACAGGCCGTCGTTGGACTTCAGGGCGTTGCCGTCGGTGGAGATCCACAGGTTGCCCCGCGCGTCGAACGCGACGTTGTCCGGGCACGAGATCGGCGAGACCTGGGTCTTGTCGTAGCCGCCGAAGTACGTGTCGGGCGAGGTCGGGTCGCCGCACACCAGCAGCAGCTTCCAGGAGAACGACGTGGCGGTGTTGTCGCCGCGGCGCTCCTCCAGCTCCAGCACGTGCCCGTGCCGGTTGTTCAGCCGCGGGTTCGGCTCGGTCACGCCTTCCTTGCCCGCCTTGCCGCGGTCGGTGTTGTTGGTCAGCGCCGCGTACACCCGGCGGTTGCGCGGGTTCGGCTCGACGTCCTCGGGGCGGTCCATCCTGGTCGCGCCGACCGCGTCCGCGGCGAGCCGGGTGAAGACGTAGACCTCCTCGGCGGTGAAGCCCGGCACGAACGACCGGTCGCCGGCCGCCAGCCGGATCCACTCGCCCGAGCCGTCGAACTCGCCGTCGGCGGGCAGCTTGCCGGTGCCGTCGATCTCGGCGGCCGGGCTGTCGCCGGTGAAGCGGGCGACGTAGAGCGTGCCCTTGTCGAGCAGCTTCTTGTTGTGCTCACGGGCGTGCTTGCTGCTGCCCGGCTTGAACTTCTCGTCGGACACGAACTTGTACATGTAGTCGAAGCGCTCGTCGTCACCCATGTACGCGACCACGCGGCCGTCGCGGGCGATGATCACGTTCGCGCCCTCGTGCTTGAAGCGGCCCAGCGCGGTGTGCTTGACCGGGGTCGAGTCCGGGTCGAGCGGGTCGATCTCGACGACCCAGCCGAACCGGTTGACCTCGTTGGGCTCCTGGGCCACGTCGAACCGCTTGTCGAACCGCTCCCACTTGCGGGTGGACGCCGCGCCGGACAGGCCGTAGCGGGCGAGCCGCGCCTTGACCACCGGGTCGGTGACCGAGCCCGCGTTGGCGAAGTACTGGTTGAAGTTCTCCTCGCCGGACAGGATCGTGCCCCACGGCGTGACGCCGCCGGCGCAGTTGTTGAGCGTGCCCAGCACCTTCGTGCCGGTCGGGTCGGCCGAGGTCTTGAGGTGCGCCGAACCCGCCGCCGGACCGGTGACCTTGAACTCGGTGGTCGCGGTGATGCGCCGGTTGTAGCGCCGGTCCACCTTGGGCACGAGCTTGCCGCTGCGCCGGTCCCGCTCGACCAGCACGACCGACGCGCCGTGCGCGGCCCAGGCGATCTCGGTCTGCTCACGCGTGGGGTTGGCCGCGTCCCAGTTCTTGAACAGGAACTCCTCGGAGGTGTACTCGTGGTTGGCCACGAGCACCCACTGGTCGTGCCTGCCGACCGGCACCAGGCCGACGAAGTCGCAGTTGTAGCCGAACTGCTTCGCCTGCGCCGCCGGGTTCTGGCGGTCGAAGTCGAAGGCGGGCGCGCCGGGCACCACCGGGTCGCCCCAGCGCAGCACGACGCCCTGCTCGTAGCCCTCGGGCGTGACGACGCGGTCCTCGGTGTTGGGCGCGACGGCGGCGAAGTTCAGGCCGTCCTTGCGCCGCCCGCCGCCCAGGTCGAGGTCGATCTCGACATCGGGCTTCGCGGCGGCGCTGCCGGCACCGACCAGCCCGACACCCGCGCCCGCGACGGCCAGGACGGCGCCCGCCTTCAGCAGGCCACGCCGACGCACGACCTCGCCGACGACGTCACCGAAGTAGGCGTTGCCGGACGTGTTGGGCGCCTCGTGCGCGCACGCGTCGCCGCAGCGGTACTTGCAGGTGATCGCCGAACGCCCGAGGGGGTGGTTGGGCAGCAGGGGCAGCAGGCGCCGCCCCCGATCGGTGGATGAGGACACGCGGACCTCCGATATCGCTCAGTGGGAACCGGGCGACCGTAAGAGGGCAACTCCTCCGACAGCGGACTTCGAGGTGAACGCGAGGCGAACACCTCGATCGTCATTCGCGCGAAACCCCCTGGTCGCACCGCGTGTGGTCGCGCGGTCGCGGACGGCGACCGAACGGGCGCCGGCGCCGATCCGCACTACGGTCACGGGTGTGGATTCGGTGGTGTTCGACCTCGACGGCGTGCTGGTGGACTCCGAGCGGATGTGGGACGAGGTGCGGCAGGCCTTCGCGGCCCGGCACGGCGGCACGTGGCAGCCGGCCGCGACCCGGGCGATGCAGGGCATGAGCACGCCCGAGTGGGCGGCCTACCTGGTGGCCGAGGTGGGCGTGCGCCTGACCCCGGCGCAGGCCGCGGCCGGCGTGATCGGCGAGATGGCCGAGCGCTACGCCGAAGGCCCGCCCGTGCTGCCGGGCGCGGTGGACGTCGTGCGCGAGGTGGCGTCCCGCTACCCGGTGGCCATCGCCAGCTCGTCCCCGCCGGTGCTGATCAAGTCGTTCCTCGCCGCGACCGACCTGACCGACGTGGTCCGGGTGGCCGTCTCCAGCGAGCAGGCGGGAGCGGGCAAGCCCGCGCCGGACGTGTACCTGCTGGCCACCTCGAAGCTGGGCGCCGACCCCACCCGCAGCGCGGCGGTCGAGGACTCGACCAACGGCCTGCGCGCCGCCCTGGCCGCGGGCATGACCGTCTACGCCGTGCCGAACCCCCACTTCCCCCCGGACCCGGCGGTGTTGGCGCACGTCACGGTGCTGCGCGAGCTCTCGGACCTGCCCGCGGCGCTGCCCACGCCCTAGCGTTGGGCCCATGGAGCGACGAGTTGCGGTGGTCACCGGTGCGGCGCAGGGGATCGGGGCGCGGGTGGCCGAGGTGTTGCGGGAGGACGGCTACGAGGTCGTCGGGTTCGACCTCGCGGAGACCGACGGCGGGGTGGTCGGTGACGTCTCGTCGCCCGACGACGTGGCCAGGCTCGCCGAACGGGTCGGGGAGCGGGTCGACGTGCTGGTCAACAACGCCGGGATCGCGGGGATCGTGCCGTTCGAGGACACGTCACCGGAGTTGTGGCAGCGGATGCTGGCGGTCAACCTGACCGGGCCGTTCCTGCTCACGCAGGCGTTGGGCCGGTCGATGCTGGCGCGCGGCCGAGGTTCGGTGGTCAACATCGCGTCCGTGGCCGGGTTGCGCGGTGTCGCGGACCGGGCCGCCTACAACACCACCAAGCACGGGCTGATCGGGATGACGCGCACGCTCGCCGTGGAGTGGGGCGGGCGCGGGGTCCGGGTCAACGCGGTGTGCCCCGGCTGGGTGAAGACCGAGATGGACGTCGAGTCGCAGGCGGGCGGGCACTACGACGACGGCGACATCACCGACCACGTGCCGATGGGCCGGTTCGCGACGCCCGACGACATCGCCCAGGCCGTCGCCTTCCTGGCCGACCCGGCCCGCAGCGGGTTCGTCAACGGCGTCGCGCTGCCGGTGGACGGCGGGTGGACCGCCGACGGGTCGTGGCAGTCGCTGCGGCTCTCCAAGCGCTGAGCACACCCCCGCACCCGGCGCGAGCACGAGCCGGGTGCGGGGGTGCGGGTGTCAGCGCTCGACGTCGCCGCGGATGAACGCCTCGACCGCCTCGTGCGCCTCGGAGTCCGAGTACTGCACGGGCGGCGACTTCATGAAGTACGACGAAGCGGACAGGATCGGGCCGCCGATCCCCCGGTCCAGCGCGATCTTCGCCGCACGCACCGCGTCGATGATGATCCCCGCCGAGTTCGGCGAGTCCCACACCTCCAGCTTGTACTCCAGGTTCAGCGGCACGTCGCCGAACGCCCGGCCCTCCAGCCGCACGTACGCCCACTTGCGGTCGTCCAACCACGCCACGTAGTCGGACGGGCCGATGTGGACGTTGCGCTTGCCGAGGTCGCGGTCGACCTGCGAGGTCACCGCCTGCGTCTTGGAGACCTTCTTGGACTCCAGCCGCTCCAGCTCCTTCATGTTCAGGAAGTCCATGTTCCCGCCCACGTTGAGCTGCATGGTGCGGTCGAGCTGCACGCCGCGGTCCTCGAACAGCTTGGCCAGCACGCGGTGCGTGATGGTGGCGCCGACCTGCGACTTGATGTCGTCGCCGACGATCGGCACGCCCGCCGCGCGGAACTTCTCCGCCCACTCCGGGTCGGAGGCGATGAACACGGGCAGGGCGTTGACGAACGCCACACCGGCGTCGATGGCGGCCTGCGCGTAGAAGCGGTCCGCCTCCTCCGAGCCGACCGGCAGGTACGACACCAGCACGTCCGCCTCGGCGTCGCGCAGCGCCCGCACCACGTCCACCGGCTGCTCGTCGGACTCCTCGATGGTCTCCCGGTAGAACTTGCCGAGGCCGTCGAACGTGTGCCCGCGCTGCACGGTGACGCCGAGCGGCGGCACGTCGGCGATCTTGATCGTGTTGTTCTCGCTCGCCCCGATGGCCTCGGACAGGTCCGCGCCGACCTTCTTGGCGTCCACGTCGAACGCGGCGACGAACTCGATGTCGCGCACGTGGTAGTCACCGAACCGGACGTGCATCAGACCGGGCACGCGGGTGCTCGGGTCGGCATCGCGGTAGTAGTGGACGCCCTGCACCAGCGACGCCGCGCAGTTGCCGACCCCGACAATGGCCACTCGAACGGTGCGGCGGTTGTCGCCCATGCCGAGTCCTCCTTATTTCTTCCGTGCTCGTATTCGGGGGGTTATTGGTCCCGCTCGCGCTGTTCGGCCTGCTCATGGGCGATCAGCTCGTTCAACCACCGCACTTCGCGCTCGGTGCTCTCCAGCCCGAGCCGGTGCAGCTCCCGGGTGTACCGGTCGATCCGCTCGCTGGTGGCCGATAACGAGGTGCGCAGCCCTTCGCGGCGCTCCTCGACGCGCCGCCTGCGGCCTTCCAGGATGCGCATCCTGATCTCGGCCGGCGTCCGGGAGAAGAACGCCAGGTGGACGCCGAACGAGTCGTCGTCCCAGGTTTGGGGACCGGCGTTGACCAGCAGTTCGGCGAACCTCTCCTTGCCCTCGGCGGTGAGCTTGTAGACCTTGCGCGCCCGGCGACCCCAGCGGGCCGAGTCTTCCTCGGGCACTTCCTCGACGATGAGGCCGCCGCGTTGCAGCTTGCGCAACGTGGGGTACAGCGTCCCGAAGGAGAACGCGCGGAACGCCCCCAGCAACTCGTGCAAGCGCTTGCGCAGCTCGTAGCCGTGCATGGGCGCTTCGTGCAGCAGGCCGAGGACCGCGAACTCCAGCACGTAGCACCTCCTCGCTCAGGTGAGCGCCGATGGGTGCACTCAGTATATCGGTGCGATACATCTGCGCACGCCTATGCCGTGTCGCGTGGCACACAACGACCCCTGCCTTCGGCCCACTGCCCTGAACGGCCCATCGGTGGGCTTGGGGCGGCACGTACTCTGGTCGTCGTGTCGACCCAACGCCAGGTCGTGGACTACGCCTTGCAGCGCCGTGCGCTGCTGGCGGAGGTCTACGCGGGCCGAGTGGGCACGATGGAGGTCTGCGACGCGAGCCCGTACCTGCTGCGGGCCGCGAAGTTCCACGGCCGGCCGAGCGAGGTGACCTGCCCGGTCTGCCGCAAGGAACCGCTGACCCTCGTGTCCTGGGTCTACGGCGACGAGCTCAAGCACGCGGCCGGATCCGCGCGCACCGGCGACGAGCTGGCCCGCATGGCGACCCTCTTCGAGGAGTTCACCGTGTACGTGGTCGAGGTTTGCCGCACATGTAGTTGGAACCACCTGGTGCAGTCATACGTCCTGGGAACGCGTGGCCTGAACTCTCGCAAGCCGCGCAGGAGGACCGCGGCGGAGTGAACCTGCTCCGGCCACGGGCGCCGCTCCGGCGAGGAGCAGCGGCGTACGACCACCGAACCGCGTGCAAGGGCACGCCGGTCTGGGAGGCCATTTCGTGAACGACCAGCATGACGACAGGCATCGTGGCGCGGAGCCGCAGTGGCCGACCGGGGAGGACCCGGACGGCGGCGGGCACGCACCACGTCACGGCGCCGGGGATCAGCCGGAGCGTCCGAACACCCCACCAGGTGGTTTCGCGCGCTCTCCCGGCGACGGCCCCCGGCACGGCACCCCACCGGGCGGGTTCTCCCGTCCGGGGACGCCACCGGGAGGCATCCCCCAGTCCGGCGGCACCCCGCCCGGCGGCCTGCCGCGAGGCGCTCAGCCGCCACGCAGGCCGGCCGGCCCCGGTGGTCCGGGCGGACCCGCGGGTCCCGTTCCGAACGGCAGGCACGGCGGCCCGCCCCCGGCCGGTCCCGGCCCACGTCCCGGCGGTCCGGGCAGCCTCGACGGCCTCGGTGTCGCGGGCAGCGTGCCCGGCGGCCCGCCGCAGCGCCCGAACACCCCTCCAGGCACCCCTCCCGGCGGCGTGCGCCGACCAGGCGGCCCCGTGCCGCCCGGCGGCCGTCCCCCGGTCGGCGGCCCCGGCGGTCCGCGCAGGCCCGGAGGTCCCGGCGGACCCGCGGGCCCGGCCGGCGCCCCGCGGCGTCCCGGCGAGGAGCCGACCGACCTGCTGCCGCCCGTGTACCAGACCACGCCCCGCGAGCCGGAGCTGCTCACGCACCGCGAGGACGAGGTCGAGCTCGAACCGTTCTACGACGACGAGTACGACGAGGAGCTGACCGAGGAGGAGGCCCGCGCCGTGCGTCGCAAGAAGGTGTGGCGCCGCGTGCGCCGGACCACCTACGTGGCCCTCGGGCTGATGCTGCTGGCGCCCGTCGTCGCGTTCGCCATCGCCTACCAGGTGGTGGAGGTGCCGAACCCCGAGGCCGTCGCGGCCTCGCAGGGCAAGGCGATCACGATCCTCTACGCCGACGGCACCGAGATGACCAGGTACGCCCCGGGCGACGCGAACCGCAGCATGGTCAAGTACGAGGACCTGCCGGACTCGATCAAGCACGCGGTGTTCGGCGCGGAGGACCCGACGTTCATGACGAACGTCGGCTTCGACCTGACCGCCATCGCCCGCGCGGGCTGGTACCAGCTCAAGGGCGAGCAGAGCGGTGGCTCCGGCCTCACCCAGCAGTACGTCAAGGAGGCCACCGACCAGGCCGACATGACGTTGACCCGCAAGTTCACCGAAGCCGTCACCGCGTACAAGATGTCGCAGCAGCAGGACAAGGAAGACATCCTCACCGCGTACTTGAACACGGTGTACTTCGGCCGGGGCGCCTACGGCATCAAGACCGCGGCCAAGGCCTACTTCGGCGTCAACGAGCTGAAGGACCTGACCCACGCGCAGGCCGCCCTGCTCGCGGGCATGGTGCAGAACCCGAGCCGCTCGGAGCAGCAGGCGTACCGGGAAGAGCGCTGGACCTACGTGATGAACCAGATGCTCGAGTACAAGTGGATCGACCAGAGCTACCGCGAGACCACGCCGTTCCCGACGCCCGTCGAGCAGACCGACCAGTCCGGCCTGAGCGGGACCCGCCTGCACATCCGCGAGCAGGTCCTCCAGGAGATGGCCAAGGTCGAGTGGGACGTCGAGAAGGCGCAGAAGGTCGGCGTGACCGTGCACACCACCATCGAGCCGCCGAAGCAGCTCGCGGCCGAGCAGGCGGTGGACGAGGTCATGGGCCCGCAGCCCAAGGAGCTGAGGTCGTCGCTCACCGCGATCGACCCGCAGTCGGGTGCGGTGCGGGCGTACTACGCCGGCGCGGACGGCACGGGCCTGGACTACGCGACCAACACGCTCCAGGAAGCCGGGTCGTCGTTCAAGCCGTTCGACCTGGTGGCCGCGCTGAAGGCGGGCAAGGGCCTCGGCTCGACCTACGACGGCCGCTCGCCGAAGACGTTCAAGCTCGGCGGCACCAACATCACCATCCGCAACGCCTCGGACACGGGCAACACGTGCGGTGAGAAGTGCCCCATCCGCGAGGCGATGCGGATGTCGCTGAACACCGTGTTCTACGAGATGGTGATCGAGATCGGTACCAAGCCGGTCGCCGACGCCGCCATCGCCGCGGGCATCCCGGCGACGGTCGAGGTCCAGGGCGAGAAGAAGAACCTGCTGGTCGGCGAGAACGGTGGGCCGCCCAACGTCGGTATCGCGATCGGTGGTGGTGAGGCGCAGGTCCGCCCGTTCGACATGGCGTCGGCCTACGCCACGTTCGCCGCGCGCGGCACCTACCACGAGCCGTTCTTCATCTCGAAGATCACCAACGCCGAGGGCAAGGCGGTCTACCAGCACGTCGACGTGTCCCGGCCGGCGTTCGACCCGGACCCGCAGAAGAACCAGGACATCGCCGACAACGTCACCGAGTCGCTCAAGCCCGTCCTCACGTTCTCGAAGATCCCGTGCGCGGGTCGCGAGTGCGCGGGCAAGACCGGCACGCACGAGCTCCCGGACGACGCCAGCCAGAACTCGAAGGCCTGGATGGTCGGCTACACCCCGTCGCTGTCCGCGTCGGTGTGGGTGGGTCGCGACGAGGGCAACGTGGCGTTGAGGGACGCCAAGGGCAACCCGATCTTCGGTGGTGGCCTGCCCGGTCAGGTGTGGAAGCGGTTCATGGACAAGGCCTTGGCGGGCACGCCCGCCGAGCCGTTCCCGAAGGCGCGCAAGCTCAACCAGTTCGACAACCCCGCGCCGACGACCACGACGACCACGACGACGACCACGACCAAGCGGGACGAGGACAACCGGACGACGACGACCGACCCGACGACGACCCGGACCCAGCCCCCCTCGACCACTCGCTCGCCGCGGCCGTGCGTGGGCATCGCCTGCCCGCCCACGACCACCACGTCGACGGACGAGAACGCGCCCGATCCGGGCATCGGCAACGGCGGCTCGCCACCGACCGGTTAGCACCGCGCCACGCGGAGGGCCCGACCCGGCAGCACGCCGGTTCGGGCCCTCCGCCGTTCGCGGGCCCGAAGCCGGCGGCGGGACATGGGCGGACCTCACAACCGCTGTTGACCAGTGCCCGTAGCATCCGTCCCCGTGGCCAGCCCTTCGCAGCACTCGCAGGCGAACGCCGACAGCCCTCGGGCGGACGACGACGACCCGCAGGTGAACGCCGACGACACCGTCTCGCTCGGCCCCGACGAGCGGGTCAACCCGACCTGGACCGAACCGCTGGCCCGGACGGCGAGCAGGCCGCTGGGCGGTCCGGTCGGTCGGCACGCGTCGATCGGCAGGCAGTGGTTCTGGACGCCGCTGCGGGTGGTGCTGCTGTTCGCGGTCGTCACGCTGGCGCTGTCGTGGTTCCAGAAGTCGCCGTGCATCCAGCAGTACGTGGACGACAACGGCGTGGTGCAGCTCGACTGGCGCGGCAGCAAGCAGTTCACCGCGATGTGCTACTCCGACACCGTGCCGCTGTACACGGCGGAGCGGTTGGACAAGCCGGACACGTTCCCCTACAAGACGTCCTGGGTGGACGACGAGGGCAAGCCGACGGCGCACGTGCGGTACATGGAGTACCCCGTGCTGACGGGCATGTTCCAGCTGCTCAACGCCCGCATGGCGCAGGGCTGGACGGCGATCGCCGCGTCCGGGTGGCTGCCGAACCCCATGACGGTGATCGTGTACTTCAACATCACCGCGCTGTGGCTGGCGCTGGCGTGGCTGGTGACCGCGTACGCGGTGGCGCAGCTGGCCAGGCGACGACCGTACGACGCGGTGCTGGTGGCGGTGTCGCCGCTGGTGATCGTGCACGCGTTCACCAACTTCGACACGCTGGCCACGGCGTTCGCCACCGCGGGCATGCTCGCGTGGGCGCGCAAGAACCCCGTGCTGGCGGGCGTGCTGCTGGGGTTGGGCGGCGCGGCCAAGCTGTACCCGCTGTTCCTGCTGGGGCCGTTGCTGCTGCTGTGCTGGCGGTCGAACCGGCTGCGGGCCGGGTTCATCACGCTCGGCACGACGCTGGCGACGTGGGCGGTGGTGAACGCGCCGTTCGCGTGGCTGTACCCCGACGGGTGGCGCGAGTTCTTCCGGCTGAACACCGAGCGCGGGGTCGACCCGGACTCGCTCTACAACGTGGTCGCGCAGTGGACCGGGTGGCAGGGCTTCGACCCGGGGCTGCTGCACGGGCAGGCGCCCGAGGTGTTGAACACGGTCAGCGCGGCGCTGTTCCTGGTGTGCTGCGCCGCGGTCGGGTTCGTGACCATGTCCGCGCCGCGTCGGCCCCGGTTCGCGCAGCTGGCGTTCCTCGTGGTGGCCGCGTTCCTGCTGACGAACAAGGTGTGGAGCCCGCAGTACTCGCTGTGGCTCGTGCCGCTGGCGGTGCTGGCGCTGCCGCGGTGGAAGCCGCTGCTGGCGTGGATGGTGGTGGACGCGCTGGTCTGGGCGCCGCGGATGTTCTTCTACCTCGGTGAGGACAACAAGGGGCTGCCCATCGACTGGTTCCTCGGCGCGGTGGTGGCGCGGGACGTCGCGGTGATCGTGCTGTGCGCGATGATCGTGCGCGAGATCTACCGGCCGGAGCTGGACAAGGTGCGCCAGGCCGGTGACGACGACCCGTGCGGCGGTGTGGTCGACGGCGCGCCGGACCGGTTCGCGTGGCGGTTCGGCCGACGGGCGGGAGCGCTCGGCGCACCGCCGTCACCGAGCTCCGCCACGCCCGCGGGCTGATCGGCGGACCGGCGGCACGGACTACGGCCGCGCGTCCAGCCGGGCGCGGAGGCGGGCGAGCCGCTGGTCGTCCGGCACCTGGTGCACGGCGTCGAGCCGGTCGAGCACGTCCAGCAGCGACGGGCTCTCGGCCACGTGCCGACCCAGCTCGGCCGCGTCGACCACGTTGGGGAACGGTGCGAGCGCCGGGTGGTCCCGCGTCAGCGGCTCGTGGTCGGTGCGCGGCAGCAACACCTGCGTGAACGGGTCGGAGCCCGGGGCGTCGAGCACCACGAGCGCGTCCCCGGTCCGGCGTTCGGCGATCAGGCAGTCGAGTTCCCGCGCGAGGCCGGGACTCAGCTCGGCGGCCCAGACGATCACCTGGTCGGCGACCTTGATGAGCGTGGAGACGGTGTCGAACCACGTCTCGTCCGGCAGGTACAGCCTCACCGGTGCGGTGAACTGGCCGTAGGACGGGCCCAGCTCCAACTCGGCCGCGGTCGTGCCGGCCACGACGACCAGCGGCACCGCGGCGGCCAGTTCGGCCAGCGCGGGCGCGCCCGGACTGAAGTTGATCACCTGGACGTGGTCCGCGGGCACGTCGGCCCGGTCCACCGGGAACGGCTGCGCCGCGGTGGTCCCGGACCGCTCGGTCAGCTCGAAGTTGCGGAGCAGCAGCACGAACGGCTCGCCCGCGCACAACCACGACCGCACCTGGCCGACGGACTTGCGGTGCCGGTCACGGGCCTCGCGGACCAGCTGCCGCATCCGGTTGCGCGGCGCACCGGCCACCAGCCAGTGCAGGAACCCGAGGCCCTTGAACCGCCGCCGACGGTCCCAGTACCGCTGGCGCTCGAGGTAGTCGAGCTTCAGCTCGGCCTCGCCGACGTCGAACCGGTCCAGCACGTCGACGGCGTGCCGCGCGCGGCCGACCCACCGGTCCACGTCCTCCGACACCCCCGGCCCGTCCGCCCCGAACTCGGCGGTGATCTCGGCGAACCGGCGACGTGCGTCGGCTTCCCGGTCGACCTGCAACCACAGCAACGCCTCGTTCCCCAGCGCGTGGGCCCGCCACCCGCGCAGCTCGGGGTCGTCACTGCCGCGCCCCCGCCCGGCGAGTTCCCGCCACAGCGCGGCCAGGTCCGTGGCCTTGGCGTCGACGTCGGTGAACCTGCCGCTCAACCGCGCGAGGCCGGACAACGCCCGGCACACCGCCCGCTCGACCCGCACGTCGACCGGTCCGCGGACGGCGTCGACCACCTCCCGCAGCACACCGACCGCGCGGGCGTTCGACTCCCGGTCGACCGCCCGGCCCGCGCAGGTGTCGGTCAACGCCATGATGGCGCGGGCCGTCAGGTCGGCCTCGGCGCCACCGGCGACGTGCCGCCCCAACCAGCGCAGCACGAGGAAGGCGTCACCGGTGCGCCCCCGGTCGAACAGCTCGGCGGCGACCTCGAAACCCAGGAACGCGAAGGTGTCCGGATCGCCGTGCGCCGACACGGTGTCGAAGTACCAGCTCCGGAACCGCTCGTCACCGACCCGCGGCCCCGACTCGCGCCGCAGCTCGTCCCACCGCCCGAGGACCGAGCCCACGACCTCCGCCGCGGTGAACTCGTCGTCCATCGGCGGCACCCCCGGTCGGTCAGGCGGCGGGGGTGGAGGCGGGCCGCCGGCGGAGGCCGGGTTTGCGGTCGGTGAAGGTGACCTCCGACTTCAGGAACACCAGGAACAACGCCACCAGGAGCGCGGCCCGGCCCCACACGCCGATCACCACGGCCTGCGCCGAGAACCCGTCGTAGATGCCCGACGGCTCGCCGAACTCGATCGCGTAGTACCAGCGGAAGATGCCCACGCCCATGGCGAAGTCCGCCGCGAAGTAGGCCGCCACCCAACCCCAGTTCACCCGCAGCAGCACGAACATCGGCACCAGCCACAGCGTGTACTGCGGCGAGTGCACCTTGTGCAGCAGCAGGAAGCCGCACAGCATCGCGGCCGACACCGGCACCCACGGGTAGCTGCCCTCGCGCTGGAACCGCCGCCACCCGAGCCAGCACGCCAACCCGAACGACACCAGGATCCCGACCGGCGACAGCACGCCGACCAGCGACTGCATCGTGTCGTCGGACATGAACGGCCGCATCGACCAGAACCAGACCGAGTTCGTGGTGATGTCGACCCGCCGCAGGCCCTGGAACGCGAACGACGCCTTCCAGCCCTCCAACCCGGCCACCATGAACGGCAGGTTGATCAGCACCACCGTCACCACGGACGCCAGCGCGACCTTCACCGCGCCCGCGACGTCGTACCGGACACCGCGCGGCAACGACCGCCCGCCCGGACCGCCGGTCAGCACGTACAGGCACAGCGGCAGCACGAAGATCGCCGGGTAGATCTTGAACGCGAACCCGATGCCCAGCAGCACCGACGCGACCACGGCGCGGTCCACCAGGGGCCGCTCGCGCCGCCCCCAGCCCCGGTGCACCACGTACACCGCCGCCACCGCGCAGAACACGACCGGCAGGTCCCAGTTGTGGAACGCGTACAGCACCATCGGCGGGCCGAGCGCCCAGACCAGCGCGCGCCACCGGCTGAGCTTGCCGAGCAGCCACCCGGTGGCCAGCCCGAACGGCGCCATCAGCAACGCCGAGAACAGCAGGAACGCCGCGTCGGTCTGGGCGAGGAGCGCACCGGCCCAGATCATCAACCCGGTCAGCACCGGGTACTCGACCACGCCGCCGACCAGCACGCCCTTGCTGTTGATGCTGCCGTGCACGTACGGGAACACGTGCCGGTCGACGTCGCGGCCGATCCACAGGTGCTGGATGTCGGAGTAGCAGACCTCGGCCTTGTTGCGCGCCTCGTAGTCGGGCGCGCTGCGGCCCCACTGGTCGAACTCCGGCCCGGTGCAGCGGTCCTTGTTGAGGAAGCCGACGAACATCGTCAGCCCGCACAGGAGGACGACCGCGGCGAGCGCGACCCGACCGAACCGCGGCAACCGCGACCCGGCGTCCGCGCGCTCCGGCACGGCCACCACCTCCCGTGTCACGCTCATCGGCCCAAGTGCTCGCGGAGGAACGCGATGTCCTCCGCTTGACCTTCGTCCGGTGTCTCGACCAGCACCGGCGAGCCGGCGGCGGCAGCCACCGCGACCAGCTGCTCGGGGTCGATCTTGCCGGACGCGATGTTGGCGTGCCGGTCGCGCGAGGAGCCGAACTCGTCGCGCGAGCTGTTGAGGTGGACCAGGTCGACGCGCCCGGTGATGGCCTTGACCCGGTCCACGATGCCGACCAGGTCCTCGCCGGAGGCGAACGCGTGGCAGGTGTCCAGGCAGAACCCGGCGTCGAACTCGCCGACCGCGTCCCACAGCCTGCCGAGCATGTCGAACGTGCGCGCCATGGCGTTCTCGCCGCCCGCGGTGTTCTCGATCAGGATCGGGACCGCGAAGCCACCGCCGTCCGCCTGCCGCTCGAACATCTTCCGCCAGTTCGCGATGCCCTCGTTCGGGTCCTCGCCCTTGGTGACGTGCCCGCCGTGCACGATCAGGCCCTTGGCGCCGACCTTCGCCGCCGCCTCGGCGTGCTGCAGCACGATCTTGCGCGACGGGATCCGGATGCGGTTGTTGAGCGACGCGACGTTGGCCAGGTACGGCGCGTGGATGAAGACGTCCAGGTCAGAGGCCAGCAACCCGTCGGTCTGGGGGTGCGGCTTGGGCGCCTTCCACCCCTGCGGGTCGGCGAGGAAGAACTGGACCACGTCGGCACCGCGTTCGACGGCGGCGCCGAGCGGGTCGTCGTCGCGGACGTGGGCCCCGATGCGCATGACTGTGCAGGGTAGTCGGGCGGTGCAACGTCCTGCCGACGGCCGCCGATAGCAAAATTGTGATCGAGGGGGATGACTGGCGTCACCATCAGCACCTAGGCTCGTTACTTGTAAGTAGGAAACCAGAAACGCACGCCGCACGCCTGGAGGACCACATGCGGATCCGGCTCACTCGACTGGTGGGTGCGGCGGTCGTCGCGCTCGCGGTCGGCACGGCCGGCGCCGCCGCGGGCTCCGGTTCGGCGGTGGCCGCCGAACCCGTCGTGGTGGGCAGCTGCGCGACGACCGTGCAGGGCGCGCCGGGCACGCCGGTGGCGTTGAGCCCCGCCGCGGTGCTCGACCCGGTCGTGCAGCTGATCCGCGCGATCCCGCTGCTCGGACCGCCGCTCGCGGACCCGTTCCGGCAGGCGTTCTCGGCCCTGCCGCCCATCCCGATCGGCGCCATCCCCACCGGCACGGGCGTCATCACCGGCGGCGACATCGCGAACAAGGTCAACGCCGAGCTGGCCAAGCTGCCGCTGCTCGGGCCCATCATCGTCACCCTCGCCACGGGCGTGCGCACCGAGCTGACCAAGCTGTGCGGCGTCACCGTGCAGGGCGTCAACACCGTCGTCGCGCCCGTCCAGGACGGGTCGAAGGCGATCGCGGACGCCTCGCAGCAGGCGACCGGGCAGCTGCCCGGCCTGCCGGGTGGGCAGCCGTCGCCGAACCAGCCGCCGCAGACCGGCAAGCCCGGCGGCACCCCGGGCAACCCCGGCACCTCCCAGCCCGGCACCGCCCCGGCCGGTCAGGCGCCGGTCCAGCACCCCGTCGGCGGCGTCGGCGGGCTGGACGTGCCCCTGTACAGCGCGAACCCGTGGGGCGGCAACTTCGGCCGCGTGCCGCTGTTCAGCTACGGCTCCCTGCCATTCGCCGTGCCCGGCCAGTACGCGCCGTCGCCCGGCGTGCGCTACGGCGGTGGCCTGAACGGCCACCGGTCCGGTTACGGGTTGCCCGGCGCGGACGACGCCGACGGCGTGCAGACCGCGGGCCGTGCCCAGGCGCTGCCCGGCGCCGGCCGGATGGGCGGTGGCGTGGCGTTCCCGCTGCTGCTGGCCGTGCTGCTGCTGTCGTGCGTGACGGGCGCGCTCGTGCGCACCTGGGTCCTGCGCCGAGCGGTCGCCTGAGCCCGCCTCGCTGCACCCGCCTCGCTGCACCCACCGCCTGAGCCGGCCGTCACAGGCGCTCGGACCTGTGCCGACGGGCCGCCGGGGGAGGCGCTCCGCTCGCCTGTTACCCTCCACGGGTTGCTGACGCGACGACCCTCCTGCCACGGAACGTCCGTGGCCGCCGAGTCCACAGGAGGTGAGTGGTCTTCATGCGTCATTACGAAGTGATGGTCATCCTCGACCCCAGTCTCGACGAGCGCACGATTGCGCCGTCCCTTGACACGTTCCTCAACGTCATCCGCACCACGGGTGGCAACGTGGAGAAGGTCGAGGTGTGGGGCAAGCGCCGACTGAGCTTCGAGATCAACAAGAACCCCGAGGGCATCTACGCCGTCCTCGACCTGATCTCGACCCCCGACGCGGTGAAGGAACTGGACCGCCAGCTGGGCCTCCAGGAAACGGTGCTGCGGACGAAGGTCATCCGCCGCGAGCCCGCCAAGGCCGCGAAGACCGCCGCGCGCATCGCCGCCAAGGCAGCCGTCAAGGCCGCCAAGAAGGCCTAGGAGCTACCGACACATGGCCGGCGAGACGACGATCACGGTGGTCGGGAACCTGACCGCCGATCCCGAACTCCGCTTCACCCAGTCCGGCGCCGCGGTGGCGAGCTTCACCGTGGCGTCCACCCCCCGCACGTTCGACAAGGCGAGCGGTGAGTGGAAGGACGGCGAAGCGCTGTTCCTGCGGTGCAACGTGTGGCGGCAGGTCGCGGAGAACGTGGCCGAGTCCCTCACCCGCGGTTCGCGCGTACTCGTGAGCGGGCGGCTGCGCCAGCGTTCCTTCGAGACGAAGGAAGGCGAGAAGCGCACCGTCATCGAGCTTGAGGTCGACGAGATCGGCCCCTCGCTGCGCTACGCGACCGCGAAGGTCAACAAGGTGAGCCGTGGAGACGGCGGCGGCGGCTTCGGCGGCGGCGGTCAGTCTCGCGGCGGCGGCGGTGGCGCCCCGGCCGACGACCCGTGGGGCTCCGCGCCCCCGGCCGGCTCCGGTGGCGGCTTCGCCGACGAGCCACCCTTCTAGACCGGCACCGGTCCACTCCACACTTCACTGCGTAATACCAGGAGTCCACACATGGCCAAGCCGCCTGTGCGCAAGCCCAAGAAGAAGGTCTGCGCGTTCTGCAAGGACAAGAACGCCAACCTCATCGACTACAAGGACACCACCCTGCTCCGGAAGTACATCTCGGACCGGGGCAAGATCCGCGCCCGCCGGGTCACCGGCAACTGCTCCCAGCACCAGCGCGACGTCGCGGTCGCCGTCAAGAACGCCCGCGAGATGGCGCTGCTGCCCTACACCTCGACCGCTCGCTGAGAAAGGGGACGGCATCGTGAAGCTCATCCTCACCGCTGACGTGACCGGCCTCGGCGGTCCCGGCGACATCGTCGAGGTCAAGGACGGCTACGGCCGCAACTACCTGCTGCCCCGCGGCCTGGCGATCATCGCCACCAAGGGCGCGGCCAAGCAGGTCGAGGTCATCCGTCGGGCGCAGGACACCCGCCGGGTCCGCGACCTCGACCACGCCAAGGAGATCAAGGCCTCGCTGGAGGGCCTCGGCTCCGTGACGCTGAAGGCCAAGGCCGCGGCCGGCTCGAAGAAGCTCTTCGGCTCCGTCACCTCGTCCGACGTGGTGTCGGCCGTGCGTGCGGCCGGCGGCCCCACGCTGGACAAGCGGGCCGTCGAGATCGCGGGCCACATCAAGACCCTCGGCAAGCACTCGGTGAACGTCCGGCTCCACCCGGAGGTCACCGTGTCGCTGTCCGTCGAGGTCGCGAACGCGAGCTGAACCACCGGAAGCGCCGTTCGACCAGGTGTTCTGGTCGGGCGGCGCTTTCGCACGTCCGGCTGTGGACAACTCTTGTGACACGTTGTCCGCGACACGCCGTGCCGGCGGTTACACGCGACACGCCGGGGTTGTGACGCACGACTTTTCCACAAAGTTATCCACAGGCCTTGAGCTGCGGGAACTTTTGTCTGGACCCGATTTGTACCCAGGTTGTCCACAGGTTTCCCCGAGTCTGTGGTCAGCTCGGCGCGACCATCCCCAGGCTGTCCACCGGTTGTCCACAGGCGCGTTTGCCTACGCCATCCAGGTGGCTCTAGCGTCGCTGGATCGCGGGGCGTGGCTTGGCGGAAATTGTCGGACCCACGAGGTACAACATCCGCACGGCAGCAGATTGGGGTGAGCTCACGGTGGCGCTGGTGGACGACCGGGGCATGGCAGAGCCCGGCTTCGAACGGCAGCCGCCGCAGGACCTCGCCGCCGAGCAGTCGGTGCTGGGCGGGATGCTGCTGAGCAAGGACGCGATCGCCGACGTGGTCGAGGTCCTGGCGCCCAACGACTTCTACCGGCCCGCGCACCAGGCCGTGTACGACTGCGTCCTCGACCTGTACGGGCGGGGTGAGCCGGCCGACCCGATCACGGTGTCCGCCGAGCTGGAACGCCGGGGCGAGCTGCTGCGCGTCGGCGGCGCGCCGTACCTGCACACCCTGATCGCGACCGTGCCGACGGCCGCCAACGCCTCCTACTACGCCGAGATCGTGGCGGAGAAGGCGGTGCTGCGGCGGTTGGTCGAGGCCGGCACGCGGATCGTCCAGCTCGGGTACAACGGCGCCGAGGGCGCCGACGTGGACGAGGTGGTCGACCGGGCGCAGGCGGCGATCTACGAGGTCACCGAGCGCCGCACCACCGAGGACTACGTGGTGCTGGAGGAGCTGCTCCAGCCGACCATGGACGAGATCGACGCCATCGCCTCGCGCGGCGGCTCGTCGCTGGGCATCCCCACCGGCTTCGCGGACCTGGACGAGCTGACCAACGGCCTGCACCCCGGCCAGATGATCATCGTCGCGGCCCGGCCGGGTGTCGGCAAGGCGCTCGCGCTCGACACCCCCCTCGCCACGCCCACCGGGTGGACGACCATGGGGGAGGTCGCCGTCGGCGATCAGCTCATCGGCGCGGACGGCCGGCCCACGACCGTGGTGGCCGCGACCGACGTGCTGCGCGGCAGGCCCTGCTACGAGGTCGAGTTCGCCGACGGTTCGGTGCTGGTGGCCGATGCCGAGCACCAGTGGCTGACCGAGGCGCGGGCCGCGGGTCGCTCCGCGCGGGAGTCCGCGGCGGGGTCGCACCGGCGCGCCTCCACCGCCGTCCGCACCACGCGGGAGATCGCCGCGAGCCTGCGCCGCGAGACCGCCGACCGCCGCCTCGACCACTCGGTGACCAACGCCGAGCCGCTGGACCTGCCCCATGCCGACCTCCCGCTCGGTCCCTACACGCTGGGCGTGTGGCTGGGCGACGGTCACGCCGCGAGCGCCCGGACCACGACCGACCCGGAGATCGCGTGGCACGTCGAGGCCGAGGGCCACGACGACCCCGACACCGCCCCGGCGGTCCTGCGCGGCCTCGGGGTGCTCGACGACCGGCACATCCCGGCGGCCTACCTGCGGGCCTCCACCGCACAGCGGCGCGCGTTGCTGGCCGGGCTGCTCGACACCGACGGCACCGTCACCGCCGACGGGTTCGTGCGGCTCGCGGTGCCGAACCGGCGGCTGGCCGAGGACGTGCGCGATCTGGTCGTGGGCCTGGGCCACCGGTGCTCGACCGGCACCGAGCAGGTCCCCGACCGCGGCGACCGCTCGTCCGCGGCCCACACCGTTACCTTCGACACCGACGACGACGTGTTCCGGCTGGAGCGCAAGCGCCTGGTGCTGAAGGAGCGGCGGCGCACCGCGAGCACCGCACCGACGCGGTCGCGGTCCATCGTCGACGTGCGCCCGATCCCGAGCGTCCCGGTGCGCTGCGTGGAAGTGGACAACCACGACCACCTCTACCTGGCGGGCCGGTCGATGATCCCGACCCACAACTCCACCCTGGGACTGGACTTCGCCAGGTCGTGCTCGGTGAAGCACGGGTTGACCAGCGCCATCTTCTCGCTGGAGATGTCGCGCACCGAGATCGTGATGCGCATGCTGTCGGCCGAGGCGCGGATCCGGCTCGGCGACATGCGCGGTGGGCGGATGAGCGACGACGACTGGACCCGGCTGGCGCGGCGGATGAGCGAGATCAGCGAGGCGCCGCTGTTCGTGGACGACTCGCCGAACCTGACCATGATGGAGATCCGGGCCAAGGCGAGGCGGTTGAAGCAGCGCCACGACCTGCGGCTGGTGGTGGTCGACTACCTCCAGCTGATGTCGTCGGGCAAGCGCACCGAGTCCCGCCAGCAGGAGGTCTCGGAGTTCTCCCGGAACCTGAAGCTGATCGCCAAGGAACTCGAAGTGCCCGTGATCGCGATCAGCCAGCTCAACCGAGGCCCTGAACAGCGCACCGACAAGCGCCCGCAGCTGTCCGACCTGCGTGAGTCCGGCTCCCTGGAGCAGGACGCCGACATGGTGATCCTGATCAACCGCCCGGACGCGTGGGAACGCGACGACCCGCGGGCGGGTGAGGCGGACCTGATCATCGCCAAGCACCGCGCCGGTCCGACGGCCACCATCACCGTCGCCCACCAACTCCACTACAGCCGCTTCGCCGACCTCGCCCAGGGCTGACCGGGCCGAGCCCCGCGTGGCGGAGTTCCGCCGCTCAGGACGGCACTTCGTAGCGGGTGGCTACGGCGGCGGCGCGGGTGTGCAGGGCGGTGCGCAGCCACTGCGGGGCCAGGGCTTCCGCGTTCGTGGAGAGCTGCCACAGCGCCCACTCGGCGTGTCTCGAGTCCTGGAAGGTCACCTCCAGCCGCAGGCGGCCGTCCGCGTCGGCCTCCTCGGCGAGGACGGCCACGGCGGTGCCCACCAGGT
Organism: Actinosynnema sp. NPDC050801; assembly: GCF_040673975.1. Classification (NCBI taxonomy): domain Bacteria; kingdom Bacillati; phylum Actinomycetota; class Actinomycetes; order Pseudonocardiales; family Pseudonocardiaceae; genus Actinosynnema; species Actinosynnema sp. NPDC050801. The sequence goes on from NZ_JBFAQZ010000001.1 coordinate 154,485, forward strand.
CCTCGCGCCGCGCCGGGTGCACCCGGACCAGCACGGTGACCTGGTCGTCGCCGGCGCGGAACCGCGTGGCGCGTTCCTGCCAGGCCCGGTCCAGGTCGACCCGGTCCGGTCGCTGCGCGGGTTCGGCGAGCTCCTCGGCGGCCACGATCCGGGACAGCCGGTAGGTGCGGTCCGCACCGGACCTCGTGGCCAGCAGGTAACCCTGCTCGCGGACGGTGACCAGGCCGATCGGGTCGACCGTGCGCCACTTCGGCGGCTGGTCCACCGCCGCGTAGTGGATGCGCAGCTTGTGCCCGGCGAACACCGCGCGCCGGACCTCGGCCGCCACCGGGTCGGGTACCTCGTCGGCGACCGGCCGACGCGAGAGGAGGTCGGTCTCCGGGTCGATGAGCAACCGCTCGGCCACGCCGGCCGCGGTGTCCCGATGGCTCTCCGGTAGCGCGTCGACCACCTTGAGCATGGCCGAGGCGAGCGCCGAGCCGAGGCCGAACGCCTGCGCGCCGCGCCGTGAGCCGGCGACCAGCAGGGCGAGGGCCTCGTCGTGGTTCAGCCCCGTGAGCTCGGTCCGGAAACCGGGCTGCAACGCGAAACCGCCGTGCCGGCCGCGTTCGGCGTAGACCGGGACGCCGGCCGCGGACAGCGCCTCGATGTCGCGCAGCACGGTGCGGGTCGACACCTCCAGCTCGCGGGCCAGCGCGGTCGCGGACAGCCGGCCGCGCTGGCGCAGCAGCAGAACCAGTGAGACCAACCGGTCGGCGCGCATGCGGAGACCTTAGGAGGGACCGGCGGCACAGGACGTCGTGGCGGGAGCAGCCGGCGCCGTCACCGGCGGCCCTGGTCGAGCAGGGTGAGGTAGCCGTCGAGCTGGGCCGCGCCGGCGAGGAGGGCGCGGCTGCGCGTGGTCAGCCGGTCCTGCCACGAGTCGAGAAGGACGCTCAACGCGTCCGCCCCGCCCGCCTCGCGCAACGCCTCCACGAACCGCGCGACCTGGTGCAACGGGTAACCGCCGCGGCGCAGCTGCCGGGCGATCTCGGCGTCGCGCACGCAAGCGGGTCCGTAGTGGCGGTAACCGGTCGCCCGGTCGCGGTCGGGGTGCAGGATGCCCTCGGTCTCCCAGGTGCGCAGCGTCGCCGGGTGCACGCCGACCCGGCGCGCGAGCTCGCCCACGGTCAGCGGTCGACCGGGCACGGGGGTGGGCGCGGTGGTGGACAGGCCGCCGAGGGCCGTCGCGACCTCGGCGCGGGTGTCGCGTTCGGCGAGCAGGGCGACGTGCGCGGCGTCGACGAGCCGGTAGGCGGACTCGGTGTCGCCCCGGTTGATCGCACGCATGATCTCCGTCGCCGGCTGGTGCCCGTGCCCGGCGCGCAACGCGAGGAAGGCACGCAGGGCTTGCGCGTGCAGGGGCGTGTAGTTCCGGTAGCCGGTCCGGCCGCGCTCGGTCGGCGGGAAGACGCCGGCGTCGTCGTAGTTGCGGATCGCCTGGGCGGACAACCCGTGCTCACGGGCGAGGTCGACGGGCCGCAGGGCGCACCTCCGATTGAGGCTTCGACCGGGAAGACCCAGGTGGTCGCCGCAGAAGTCTCACACGAACCTTCAACGATAGCGTCGAGTGCACGTTCATCCGGAAGGGGTGCTTGTGTCCACTGTCGCATCACTGCGCGGGCTCGGCCGCGAACTCGACGGCCCGGCCGGCCTGGGCCGGGCGTTCGACGAGCTGCTCGCCGCGCGGTCCGAGCCTGCCCTGCTCGCCCTGGGCGAACCGGCGCACGGGGTCGAGGCGTTCCCGTTGCTGCGCAACGAACTGCTCGGCCACCTGGTCGACCGGGGGTACCGGTCGATCGCGCTGGAGATCGACTTCTTCGCCGCGGCCGCGGTCGACGACTACGTCAACGGTGCGACGGCGGAGCTCGACGCGGTGCTCGCCACCGGTTTCAGCCACGGGTTCGGCGCCGTGCCGGGCAACCGCGAGCTCGTCGAGTGGCTCCGCGAGCACAACGCCGGCCGCCCGCCGCACGACCGGGTCCGCTTCTACGGCTTCGACGCGCCGGTGGAGTACTCCGGTGCGCCGAGCCCGCGACGCGCCCTGTTCTCGGTCGTCGACCACCTGCCCGCCGCGCTGCGACCGGCCTCGGTCCGCGACCTCGACGCGCTGCTCGGCGAGGAGGCGGACTGGACGAACCCGGCGGCCATGTACGACCCGGCCGCGTCCATCGGCGACTCCGACCGCGCTCGGGCCCTGCGTATCGTCGCGGACGACCTGACGAGCGCGCTCCACCGCGCCGCACCCGGCCTGCGCCCCACCGACCCGACCGGTCACGCCCACGCCGCCGCGCACGCGCGTACCGCCCGGGGCCTGTTGCGCTACCACGCGGCCATGGCCGGCACCGGGACCGATCGCATCCCGACGCTGTCCAGCGTGCGCAGCGAGATGATGGCGGAGAACCTGCTCGCGATCGTCGACCGGGAGCAGCGACGCGGTCCTTGCCTGGTGTTCGCGCACAACAACCACCTGCGGCCCGGCGCGGACGACGTGGCGTGGGGCAGCGCCGGCGCGATGGTCGGGCTCACCCTCGGCGAGCGCTACCTGTTCCTGGCGACCGACGCCTGCCTCGACCGCGAGCCGGGCACCCTCCAGCACGTGCTGGCCGAGGCGACCACCCGACGCGCCCTGTTCCCGGCACCGGCCCTGCGCGCCGCGCTTCCCCCGTCACTCGGCACGGGCCGGCCGATGGTGCGCGGCCACCTCCCGCTGACCCGAGCCGACCTGAGCGGCGCCGACGCGGTCGTCTTCATCACCGACACCGACGGGAAGCAGCACCGGTACTGGTGACGGCGGGCCACCTGTTCGTCCGGTTGTGGGTCATTCCCGCACCGCAGAAGTGCGCATACCATCGAAAGATGCCACCCGACGCGGCGCGGCGCAGCGACCGTTCGAGGCGGGCGATCCTCATGGCCGCGATGGAGTTGGTCGAGGCGCTCGGCTACTCGCGGTTGACCATCGAGGCGGTCGCGACCCGGGCCGGCGTGGGCAAGCAGACGATCTACCGGTGGTGGCCGTCGAAGGGGCCGCTGCTGTTCGACGCCTTCGTGGAGTTCGGGCCGGCCGAGCCGGACGCGTTGCCCAGCGGTGTGCTGGCGGTCGACCTCAAGCGCGAGCTGCGGGCCGCGGCCGACGAGCTGGCGGAACGGCGGTTCGACCAGGTGTGCCGGGTGCTGGTGCACGAGGCGCGCACGGACCTGGTGACGTTGCTGCTGATGCCGCGCCGGGTGGCGTTGGAGGAGCGGTTGCGGTCCGCGCAGCGGTTGGGGGACGTGCGGGCCGATGTCGACGTGCCGGCGGCGGTGGAGTTGTTGCTGGGGCCGGTCTACCAGCGGTGGTTCCTTCGGACGGCGCCGTTGACGGGTGAGTTCACCGACGTGCTCGTGGATCTGGTGCTCCGGGCGCTGCGGACCTGACCATGATCGGTAAGGTTCGTCGATCATGGGGTACGCCGTGGTCGACGTGGAGACGACCGGGTTCGCCGCGCGCGGTTCGGACCGGATCGTCGAGGTGGCCGTCGTCGGCTTGGACGCCGCGGGCCGGGTGACCGACGAGTGGTGCACGCTGCTCAACCCCGGCCGCGACCTCGGGCCGCAGCACGTGCACCGGATCCGCGCGGCCGACGTGTGGGACGCGCCCACGTTCGCGCAGGCCGCGGGCGCGGTGGCGGCACGGCTGGCCGACCGGGTGGTCGTCGCGCACAACCTGTCGTTCGACGCCCGGTTCCTCACCGCCGAGTTCGCCCGCGCCGGGGTGGACCTGCCGCTGACGGGGCTGTGCACGATGCGGCTCGCCGACCGGTACCTGCCCGACCGCACCGGGCGGTCGTTGCGGGCGTGCTGCGAGGCCGCCGGGGTGGTGCCCGAGTCGGCGCACTCCGCGTTGCACGACGCCCGCGCCACGGCCCGGTTGTTCGCCCACTACCTGGGTTCCGGCGTGCCGCGGGCCGACCCCGTGCCGCGGCTGTCGCTGGACGGCGACGTGGCCGAGGTGCGGCGCGGTGCGGCCACGCCGGTGCGGCGGCGGCCGGATCCGGTGGCGTTGGTGCGCGGTGACCGGGTGGTGTTCACCGGCCGGATGGACTCGCCGCGCGAGGAGTGGGTCGACCGGGCCGCGTCGGTCGGGTTGGTCAGCCAGGGGTACGTGACCAGGGCGACCCGGGTCGTCGTCGCCGCCGACCCGTTCACGCTGTCGGTCAAGGCACGGCGGGCGCGGGCCTACCGGGTGCCGATCGTGTCCGAGGAGGACTTCGCCGGGATGCTCGCCGGGCTGGGCGTTACACCGCCGGCCAAAGATCACCGGACCGGGTGGCGTCAGTCCTATTGAAATGCCCGCTACCCGCGGGGAGGCTTTCACGGACAGGCCTCGCCTCAGCGGAAGGCACGAGTCCCATGAGCACCCGTCCGATGACTGCCCGCCCGATGACTGCCCGCCCGATGACTGCCCGCCCGATGACTGCCGCACAGACGACGGCTTCCCGTGCGGTGTGGGACGAGCTCGTCTCGGAACTGCCGGTCGGCGTCGTGCTCCAGGACGGGCGCGGTGTGGTGCTCGCGGCGAACCCGATGGCGTCGTCGCTGCTCGGTGACGCCGGGGCCCGCGACGATTCCGGTGCGCCGCTGCCCGGTTGCGCGGAGCTGGCCGGGCAGGTGCTGCGCACCGGGTCACCGCTGACCATCCCGGTGGTGTTGCCGCACGCCAGGGTGTGGGCCGAGTACTACCCGATCGCGGAGCGCGGTCAGGTGCTGGTGCTGCTGCGGCCCGTGCAGGACGACGTGCCGCACAGCGCCGGGCTGCTCGACGCGCTGACCGGGCTGCCGGGGCGGGCGCTGGTGCTGGACCGCCTCGACCAGGCGTTGATCCGGGCACGCACCCGGGGCACGTTGGCGTCGCTGGTGCTGGCGGACGTGCACCGGATGGCGGCGGTGAACGCGGCCCACGGCTTCCAGCGCGGCGACGAACTGCTGACCGTGCTGGCGCAGCGGCTGCGGCAGGGTTTACGGGCGGACTACACGGTGGCGCGGTACGGCGGCGATTCGTTCGCCGTGGTCGCGGAGCACCCGGACGGCAGCGGCGAGGCGGTCGCGGCACGGGTGCGCGAGCTGGCCGGGCGGGCGGTGCGGCTCGGTGGCGAACGGGTGCGCACCGGGGTGCGGGTGTGCTGGGTGACCAGTGACGGTGAGGCACCGCTGCACTCGGTGATCGCCCACGTGGAGGAGCGCCTGCGCCGTTGACCGGCGAACGGGACCGGGCCCCTGCACTGGTGTGCAGGGGCCCGGTCGCGGGGGGGTGTGTACCGGTGGATCAGATGCGGGGCATCACGGTGGTGTCTTCGAGCGCGTTGAACATGCTGCGCGCGTCCATGTCCGCCAGGGCGGGCGCCTGGTCCTCGGTGAACCGGGCCGGGCCGACGCCACCCTGCACGGGGTTGACGTTCATCCCGCTCAGCGACAGCGGCGGCACCATCGAGGACTGGCTGCGGGGCTGGGCCACGCCGGGCACCGGCAGGACGAACGGCAACGCCGCCGGTGCCGCGACGGGCAGGCTGCGACCGGCCGGGGTGACGTCGGTCGGCAGGCTGGGCAGGCCGGGCAGCGGCAGGGTGTCCACCGGGAGGCCCTGCGTGGTGACGAGGTCACCGGTCAGCGGCAGGGTGCCGCCGAACGAGCGCTCCTCGGACGCGCCGCGCCGCACCGTGCGGGACAGCGGCGTCACCAGCGGCAACGACTTGTTGGCGGCGCGGACCGAGTCGGCCAGCTGGCGGGGCAGCCGGTGCCGGGCCTGCCCGAGGGCCTCCAGCTTCTCCTGGCCGACGCGGGGCAGGTGCTCGGCGAGGTACGGCAGCGCCGCGAGGACGGGGAGCACCGGCAGCTGCTCGGTCGGCAACTGGCTCGCCGGCAACGCGATCGGCAGCTGCTCGGTCGGCAGCTCCGCCCTGGGGTAGTCGGGCTTCGCCGCGCCCAGGTCCGGGGCGTCGAGGTCCGGCGCGTCCAGGTCCGGGGCGTTCGGAGAGTCCGGGGCGTCCAGGTCCGGGGCGTCGAGGTCCGGCGCGTCGAGGTCCGGCGCGTCCAGGTCGGGCGCGGCCAGCTTCGGGGCGGCGAGCTTCGGGGCGGGCAGGTTCGACACCGGCGTCTTCGCCAGCAGGTCACCGGCCGGCGTCCGGACCTGGCGGAGGCCGTGGATCGGCAGACCGCGCAGCTCGTCGAGACCCGGCATGCCCACCGGCACAGTGGCGTTGCGCAGCAGGGCCAGGACGTCCATGTTCGGCAGGTCCGTCGCCCGCATCAGGCTGTCCACACCGGCCGGCAGCTGGATGCCGCGGCCGCCTTCGGGGACCTTCGTGCCCTCGCCCTTGTCCTCGCCGGTCCGCACGTCGTTGCGGTCCTGCGCGGTCGCGGTGGCGGTGCCCAGCACGTCGATCGGGATGCCGAACACGCGGGCGAACGCCTCGGTCGGCACTTCCAGGTCGTACGCGGTCACCGGGCCGCGGCCCGAGGAGGTGGTCACGCCACCGGACTGGCTCTGCGACCGGCTGGCGGTCGCCGCGTCCGCGAGGCCGCCGACGGTGGCGGCGTCACCGTGCACCGACGGCGTGACGCCGGCGGGCGCGGTGAGCAGGTTGCCCGACCACGAGCTGTCCTCGGCCGACGTCAGGTGCTCGCCACCGGCGATCAGGCCGGTCTTGTTGTCGGTCTGGGACTGGCCGTTGCCGGCCGCGGTGACGGCGTCGCCGAACACCTGCAGCGGGATCGACGGCTGGGCGCCGATGCCGTTGCCCGAGAACGACGCGTCGTCACCGGAGGTCTGCACGTCGCCGCCGGAGTGCGAGCCGAACTGGTTGCGGCTCTCCGACTCGACGTTGCTGCCGGCGCCGATCGCGCTGCCGAACACCTGCGGCGAGGACGCCTCGGGCACCGACAGCACGTTGCCCGACAGCGAACCCTCGTCGCCGGTGGTGATGGCCGAGCCGCCGGAGCGGGAGTCGAGCTTGCTGGTGGTGTCCGACGAGCCGTTGCCGACCGCGACGACGGAGTCGCCGAAGACCTGCGCCGGGTTCGAGGTGGGGAGGTGCACGATGTTGCCCGAGACGGAGCCGTGCTTGCCGTTGGCGCGCGGCGGGTTGCCGAGGTCGATCTCGGTGTCGCTGTCGGTCTGCGAGGTCGGGTTGGCGACCGCGCCGCCCGAGTTGCCGAACACCTGGCCGCCCAGGGCGGTCGGTGCGGACACGACGTTGCTGGACACGGTGCCGTTGTCGTCGACGCTGGTCGCGACCCGGCCCGAGCGGACCGTCTTGTTCTCGGTGGCCCGGCCGGTGGGGGTGCCCGCCGCGCCGACGCCGTTGCCGAACGCCTCGGCGGGCGCGCCGAGCGGGACCTGCCCGACGTTGCCGGAGCCGACCGCGTCGTTGCCGGTCGTGCCGTTGTAGCCACCGGAGTCCGCGGTGACGTCGTTGTGGCAGTCGGCCTCGGCGATGCCGCCGCCGGTGAGGCCGTTGCCGCACAGGTCGGCCGCGCCGGCGGGCGGCAGGTTCGCCGAGTTCGCCGACAGCACGGAGCGGTCGCCGTTGGTGAACGTGTCGCCGCCCGCGACCGCGCCGGCCCTGTTCACGTGCGCGGCGGAGGTGTTGCCCACGCCGGAGAGCGAGTTGCCCGCGCCGGACACCGGCAGGGCGAGCGGGGTGTCGGCGTAGTTGCCGGACAGCACCGAGTCCTGGCCGGAGGTGAAGCTGTTGCCCCCGGCCTCGGCGTCGTGGGCCATCGCGTTGGCGACGCGCGAGTTGCCGCCGCCCGCCAGGGCGTTGTCGCCCGCGGCGACGGGGCCGGCGAACGCCGGCTGCACGACGTTGCCCGCGAGGGTGCCGTCGTTGCCGGAGGTGGCCGACCACATCGGGAGGTCGGTCCGGTCGCGGTGGGTGGTGCCCGCGTCGGAGGACGCCCGGTTCTCGGTGGCCGTGTCCGCGTTGCCCACCGCGCCGACGCCGTTGCCGGTGACCGCGACGATCGGGGCGACCGGCGCGCCGAGGACGTTGCCGCCCGCGGTGCTGCGGTCGCCGGTGGTGTCCAGCGAACCGGCGGCCTGCGCGTCGTTGGACGACCTGGCGTCGCTGTAGGAGTTGCCGCCCGCGGCGACCGCGTTGTTGGTCACCTGGACCGGCAGGGCGCCCTGCACGGCGGCGATGTTGCCCGAGAGCGAGCCGTCACGGCCCGAGGTCTTGACGTTGTCGCCCGCGACCGCGCGCTGCCGGGAGGTGGTGCGGGTCTCGGCGTTGGCCAGGGCGGCGATCGCGTTGCCGTTGACCTGGGGCGAGATGGCGGCGGCGCCGTGCGCGACGTTGCCGGCCAACGGGCCGTACGAGCCGTCGGTCTTGATGGTGCCCGCGCTGGTGGCGGAGTGGGTGCAGACGCCGTCGCTGTAGGCGTCGCCGCCCGCCGCGACCGCGTTGCCGCAGACGCTGACCGGCACGACGACGTCGGCGTCGGCGGTGTTGCCGCGGGTGGCGCTGGTGGCGTCGACGCCGGTCAGCCGCTCGTGGGCGGTGCGCACCAGCGGGTTGGCCGGGACGGCGACGTCGCGGACGGGGAGGTCCGCCGCGCTGGGCGTGCCGATCTCCTGGTTGATCGCCGGCAGCTGGTGGTTGCCGGCGAGGGTGCCCAGGTTGTTGTGGTCGACGGCGACCGGGACGCGCACCTTCGCGTCGAGCGGGTTCGGTTTCGCGTCGGGGTTGACGTTCTCCTGGGCTGAAGCGATGCCCGTACCGAGCATCAGCAAACCACCCGTGACAAGTGCGGTCTGGAGACCGCGCTTGGCCCAGGTTTGCATGGGTTCTCCTTCTTTTGGTTTCCCTTGCGGGAGGTGAAGGGTGGTCGGACGCGGCAACCCGCGTCGGAGACGACGACCACCCGGGTGAGAGGGGTGGGGTAGCGCGGCATCTCGACCGGTGGGAGAGCGCACGCGAAGCGGCGCGACGGTCGATTACCGGGTCAGCTCACCGATGAGCTGCCGCGGACCGCGCGCTGTGGTCAGTCGGGCGTGATGCCGGGCTGCTTGCCCGGCGTGACGACGTTCCGCTCGGTGGTGGCGAACAGCGCACGGGCCACCGCGGCGTCGATGTGGTCGGCGGTGACGGCCGTGAACGGGCCGTTGCCGCCGCCGGAGGAACCGGAGCCGTCGCCACCGCAGGAGCAGTGGGCCGGCGCGCCGAGCGGCGCGAACGGCATCGACGGAAGTCCGGACGGGTCTCCCGGCAGGGAGCGACCGCCGGTGCCGGGCAGCGCGGTGATCGGCTGCCCCGGCGCGTCCAGCCACATCCGGCTGAGCTTGCCGAACACCCCTTGCACCACCGGGGTACCGGCGGTGACCGGCACGGCGGTGGCGGCCGGGGTGGTCTCGGTGGCGCGCTGCGCCACGACGCCGCCGACGGTCACGTCGACGGGCGCCTGCTCGGACGAGCGGTGCTGGAACCAGGTGCGCACGCCCCCGACGGTGCCGCGGATGTCGTCCGCGACCCGGCGCAGGTCGGGCGGGCTCGGCTCGGGCACCCGCGGGGTGCGCAGCGCCGAGTCGAGGTCTTGCACGGCCCGGGCGACCGGGGCCAACGCGCCGTCGACCGGATCGCCCGTCGCGCGCTGGGCGAGGGAGCCCTGCGGCACACCTCGCGTGACCTCGGTGACCGCGTCGCGGTCGCTCGGGGCCTGCGCGGACGCGGCGGCGGTGGACAGCGCCCAGGCCGCGGCGGTGCCGGCCAGCGTGCCGCCGACGACCAGCAGGGCACGGGAGAGCAGCCGCCGAACGCGGCTCGCCCCCGTTCCCACCCGCTGGTCAACGCACGACATCGCTGCTACCTCCGCCGAAAGCACTGGGATCCGCCGGCGAGGTGATCGAAGTGATCAAGCCGACGACGTGAGAGTGCCAGCAGGCGAGGCGGGTGCGCACTCGTTCCACACCTGGTTCGCCGGATCGTGTGACGAACACTCTGTGTTTTCGGGCATGACTGCGGGTAATCAAACCCGCTTGAGCACGCGGGCCGCGCCGGCGGCGGCCGTGGACGCCAGGATCCAGCCGACCGCGATCAGCGTGCTGGAAATCCACTGCGAGGCGCCGCCGAACCGCCACTTGCCGTCCTGGCCGAGGTCCACGATCGGGATCAGCAGGTCCATCGACAGCAGCCACGCGTTCCAGGACGGCGACTCGTCCTCGTTGAGCTTCGGCATCTCGTGGCCGAGGAACCAGATCGCGCCGACCAGCCAGAACGCGGTGAGCCAGGCGATCGCGAGCCACGGCCGGTACCCGTAGCCGACCGTCCAGCGCTGGAGGAACCCCCACACCCGGCCCGCGACCCCGAGCTCCGAGTAGCGCCGGCGCTGCTTCTCCAGCTGCACGCGCTGCGCCAGCTCCTCCTCGCCGCCGTCGCGGTACACCGCGGCCAGCTGCTCGTACGGCCCGGGCGCGAAGTCCGGCTGCACCTCGCGCAGCCAGCGCAGCCGGGTCCGCACGTCGACGTGCGGCGTGGACGCGATCGAGCGGAACGTGAAGTCCTCGACGTCCACCCCGCCGGTGGCGGCCCACAGCCCCGGCCCGTCCATCACGGTCGCCGCGCTGACCCTGGTGAGGACGACCCGGCCGACCGGGATCCGGTCCTCGGACAGCCGCAGCACGAGCTGGCTCACGGTGAGCCCGTAGGCGTTCAGCGCGATGTCGCTGCCCGGGCCGCCCAGCCGGGCGCCGGCGAACGTGGCCATCTTGCCGACCTCGGCCAGCCGGATCCGCACGCCGCCCTCGGCGGTGAAGCCGTGGCTGCACAGGAGGTCCTTGCCGACCCCCGCCACGCGGGCGTCCAGCGACGGCTTCACCGTGCCGTCCGGGCGGCGGCGCGGGGCGAGCAGGGACGCGCCGGAGCAGTCGAGGGTCGAGCCGATCTCGGCGTTCTGCAGGCGCAGCGAGCCGTGGGCGCGCAGGTCGCGGAGGAACAACGTGCCGCCGACCCGCAGCCGGTCGGCGAACAGCACGTCGATGCCGGGACCGTGCAGGCGGACGCCGGACAGGGACGCGCTCCCCCGCACGTGCGCGTCCACCAGGCGCACCTGACCGTAGGCCGTCAACGCGGCGCCACGAGAGCCGTCGTCGTGGGGGCCGCCGTTGACCGCGCCGCGGGCTTCGAGGTCGCCGCGCACCTGGATGCCGTCCGCGTGCAGGGCGACCGGGATGCGCGGGACGGCCTCGCCGGCCTGGTCCGCGGACTCCCGCACCGCGTCGCGGCGGCCGATCACCGCGCCGGACAGCCGCAGGTAGCCGCCGACCTCGGCGTTGGGCAGGCGCACCGTGCCGGAGGAGGTGAAGCCGTCGTCCAGCTCCACGTTGCCCTCCACCCGCATGCGGTCGGCCACGAGCGCGGCGGCCTCGTCGGCGGTGCCGCGCGGGATCACCAGGACCGGGCGGTCGACCACGCTGGCGTGCAGGCGGGCGCCGGAGAACACCACGCTGCCGCCGACCCGCGCGCCGTCGAGCAGGATGCGGCCCTCGGCGGTGAACCGGCCGCCTTCGGCGTCGCAGAACAGGGTGCCCGCGATGGTGGCGCCGGTGGCGTCGAGCGCGTTCTGGCCCGCGTTGAGCAGTCGCGCGCCGCCGAGGTGCACGTTGCCGCCGACGTTCGCGCCGCGCAGCCGCACCTCGCCGCCCGCGCGCACCGCGATGGCCTGGAGGGAGCCCGACAGGCGGATGCGGGCGGCGAGCAGGGCGTGGTCGCCGCCCTTGCTCCGCAGCACCGCGCCCGCCAGCCGGAACGTGCCGTCGACCGAGGCGTCGGTCAGGTCGACCACGCCGTCGCTGGTGAAACCGGCCTCCAGCACCAGGTCGCTGCCGACGCGCAGGTTGCGGCCCCACAGGCCGGGCACCTTGCAGCCGCGCATCCGCAGGCCGACCAGGCGGGCCATGCGCAGGTCCGGCGGCCGTTCGAAGGCGCAGTCCAGGAAGTCGACGACGTGCTCGACCTGTGCGCCTTCGAGCGCGAACGAGCCGACGACGTTCGCGCCGACCAGCCGCAACGCGCCGGTCCGCGCGCCGCCGGTGAGCAACGACGACAGCAGTTCGCCGCGGACCGTGCGCTCCCGCTTGGGCGCCCTCGGGTCGAACCGCAGCGGGCGTCCCGCGGCGAACGCGGCGCGGACGGCGTCCTCGACGGTCTCGGCGGTCACCCACCGATCCGATCACCCGCGGCCCCGGGTGCGCCAGGGTTTGCCGGGATCCGAAACGTGGGGTTCGACATGCCCGGACCGGGTGCCGGGCCGGTCCGACCCGCCCACCCGCGCGGCCGGGGCGGACTACCGTGATCGGCGTGACGGGGACGGAATCGAAGATCGGCGACCGGGTACCGGGACTGCTGCGCGTGTCGGCGGCGTTGAGCTGGCGGTTCGTGGCCGTGGTGGCCGCCCTCTACGTGGTGTTCCAGGTGGTCGGGTTCCTGGCCACCATCGTCATCCCGGCCGGGGTGGCGCTGCTGCTGGCCGCGCTGCTGTCGCCCGCGGTGTCGCAGCTGACCAGGGCGGGCATCCCGCGCGGGCTGGCCACGGGCGTGGTGCTGGTCGGCGGCATCGCGATCGTCGGCGGCGTGCTCACGTTCGTGATCACCGAGTTCTCCAAGGGCCTGCCGCAGTTGCAGGAGCAGGTCAGCGCGAGCCTGGACACGATCCAGGACTGGCTCAAGGACGGGCCGCTGCACCTGAGCGACCTCCAGCTCCAGCAGTACCTCGACCGGGTGTTGGAGACGGTCAAGGAGAACCAGGCCGAGATCACCTCGGGCGCGCTCACCACGGCGGCCACCGTCGGCGAGCTGCTGACCGGGCTGATCCTCGCGCTGTTCACGCTCATCTTCTTCCTGCACGACGGCGACGCGATCTGGCGGTTCGTGATCCGGATCGTGCCGCACGACGTGCGCGGCCGGGCCGACGTCGCGGGACGGCGCGGGTTCGCCTCGCTCGTGTCGTACGTGCGGGCGACCGCGCTGGTGGCCGTGGTGGACGCGGTCGGCGTCGGCATCGGCCTGTGGATCGTGGACGTGCCGCTGGTGGTGCCGCTGTCGGCGTTGGTGTTCCTCGGCGCGTTCATCCCGATCGTGGGCGCGGTGATCACCGGCGCGGTGGCGGTGCTGGTGGCGCTGGTGGCCAACGGGCCGGTGGAGGCGCTGATCATCCTGGCCGTGCTCATCGGCGTGATGCAGCTGGAGAGCCACGTGCTCCAGCCGCTGCTGCTGGGGCGCGCGGTGAAGCTGCACCCGTTGGCTGTGGTGCTGGCGATCACCACCGGCCTGGTCGTCGCCGGCATCGCGGGCGCGCTGCTGTCCGTGCCGCTGCTGGCGGTGCTGAACTCGGGGATCAGGTCGTTGCTGTCGGAGTCCGACAAGGGCGTGGAGGCACGCGACGTCGACGTGCTGGAGCCGCAGGAGAGCGGTCCCATCGACACGGGCGGGGACCGGGTGGAGGACATCGACGACACCGAGGGGCCGACCGCGGAGCACAGCGGCCGGCAGTAGGGCAGGCGACAGAGGTCGGGCGGCGCAGGTCAGGGCGGCAGGGTCGGGCGGCGCGGGTCAGGCCATCTCGACCAGGTTGCGGCCGTAGCCCTTGGCCGCGAGGAGCGCCGAGTCGGCCGCCACCAGCAGGTCGGGCAGCTCGTAGCCGAACCTGCTGGTGGTCGCCACGCCGATGCTCACGGTGAGGCCGGTGAGCAGGTGCTCGCGACCGTCCGTGCCGACGGTGGGCACGGCCAGGTCGGCCACCGCGTGCCGGACGCGTTGCGCCACCGCGCGGGCGATGGCCGGTTCGGCGTCGGGCAGGAGCACGACGAACTCCTCGCCGCCGAAGCGGCCGACCAGGTCGCCGCGCCGGACCGTGCTGGTCAGCAGCAGGGCGACCGCGCTCAGCGCCGAGTCACCGGCCAGGTGGCCGACCTCGTCGTTGACCCGCTTGAAGTGGTCGAGGTCGAGCAGCAGCACGGCCACCGGCCGGTCGCGCACCCGCGCCTTCGACAGCTCGTAGCGCGCACGGCCGTCCCAGTGCACCGCGTTGGCCAGCCCGGTCTTGGCGTCGCGCTGCGCGGAACGCCGCCACTGCGGCAGCTGGGCGGCGCGCTCCAGCAGCGCCAGCGGCGGTCCGGCCATCAACGCGTGCACCGGGGTGGTGACGGCGACGAAGCCCATGAGGCCACCGATGCTCACCGCGACGACGCCCAGCACCACGTCGATCGGCTCGCCGACGACCTCCTCGCCCGGCGCGCGCGGGCTGCGCAGCTTCAGGCCGAGCGCGATCAGGGCCGCCCGGAGCACCAGCAGCACGGTCGCGCCGACCACCATGACCGCCAGGTCGGTGCTCGGCTCGGCCCAGCCGATGGCGAAGCGGGTGGCGAACACCGCCAACGTCGTCGCGGACAGGGTGAACACCCAGCGGTGCGACTCGGGCCGCTGGGTCAGCACGCCGTGCAGCGCGGGGCCGAAGAGCAGCAGCACGAGCAGGTTGCAGGGCAGGCCGACCAGGCCCGCGGTGAGGTAGCACAGGTGGGCGGCCCACGGGTTGCGCGCGGCCTCGCCCACCCGGTGGCTGTAGATCGAGCTGCCGATGATCACGGCACCCGCGGTGCCCGCGATGGCCGCGAACCGGCCGATCTGACCCGGTGTGGGCTGCGGCGACGTCACGATCGCGTAGACGACGACGCCCAGTGCGAGCACCTCGACGAGCAGCCAGTAGGCCAGCGCGGAGCGCCGCAGCGTCCACAGTGGCCAGTGGCGCACGTTCGGCCCTCCCTCGCCACGGCCTTCGGGCATGATCTTCACCCCCGGAGAGAATCAGACTCCGCGAGATCACGCTCGGTGACTCCCCGCCAGCCTCCCACATGTGTCGGTATCGGAACAGACGGCCACCTGGGGGTTAGCCAGACCACTCCGACACGGCAAGATTGGGCGCGAAGGGGGCACGCCGTGCAGACGAAGCCAGCCGACCAGGGCACATCGGTGATGGAGGACCCCGTCGCCCACCTCTGGCGGGGGACGGTAGCGCTACGGATAGTGACGTTCCTGTTCGCCCTGGGCAACGCGATCGACCAGCGGAACGAGTACGAGCGGCCGTGGCTGGCCTGGGCGACCATCGCCGCGATGGCCCTCTGGTCGGCGTTCACCATCCAGGCCTACAGCCGGGAGGACGGCCGGCGGACCTGGATCGTGGTGGCCGACCTGGTCGTCTCGTGCGGGCTGATGTCGCTGTCGCCGCTGATCATGACCGATGCCCAGTTCCTGTACGACGTCCCGCTGATCACCACGATCTGGGCGTGCGGGCCCGCGGTGGCGGCGGGCGCGCTCGGCGGGCAGGTGGCGGGCGCGGTGGCCGGGTTCGTCGTCGGGTTGAGCACCTACCTCAACCGCGTGGAGCTCACCGTCGACCTGGTGCGGGACGTGGTGCTGCTGTCGGGCGCGGGCTTCGTGGTCGGCATGGCGTCGTCCACGGCGCGCCGTTCGGCGGTGCGGCTGGCGCAGGCGTTGCGGACCGAGGCGGCCACGGCGGAGCGCGAGCGGCTCGCGCGGTCGATCCACGACGGTGTGCTGCAAGTTCTCGCGCGGGTGCGCAAGCGCGGCACGGAGCTCGGCGGCGAGGCGGCCGAGCTCGCCGAGCTGGCGGGCGAGCAGGAGGTGGCGCTGCGGTCGCTGGTGGCCGCCGCGCCGACGGAGTCCACCGTGGACGGTGACGCGGACCTGCGGCCGGCGATGCAGTTGCTCGCCACGTCGCGGTTCCAGGTGTCCACGCCGGCCACGCAGGTGATGCTGCCGGCCGCGACGGCGTTCGAGCTGACCGCCGTGGTGCGCGAGGCGCTGTCCAACGTGGACAAGCACGCGGGCGCGCAGGCGCGGGCGTGGGTGCTGGTCGAGGACCTCGGCGAGGAGGTCGTGATCAGCGTGCGCGACGACGGCCCCGGCATCCCCGAGGGCCGGCTCGCCTCCGCCGAGGCGGAGGGCCGGATGGGTGTCGCCCAGTCCATCCGGGGTCGGGTCGAAGCCCTGCGTGGCACCCTTGAGCTGCAAACGGGGCCGGGGGAGGGCACCGAATGGGAGGTGCGGGTATTCCGATGAGCGTTTCCGTGATGGTGGTGGACGACCACCCGCTGTGGCGCGACGGCGTCGCGCGCGACCTGTCCGAGCGCGGTTTCGAGGTGGTCGCGACCGCCGGTGACGCCGCCTCGGCGGTGCGGATCGCCCGCGCGGTGCGGCCCGACGTGGTGCTGATGGACCTCAACCTGGGCGAGACGACGGGTGTGGAGGCGACCACCATGATCACCGGGGCGCTGGAGGGCACCCGGGTGCTCGTGCTGTCCGCGAGCGGCGAGCACAGCGACGTGCTGGAGGCGGTGAAGGCGGGCGCGTCCGGTTACCTGGTGAAGTCGGCGTCGGCCGAGGAGCTGGTGGAGGCGGTGAACCGGACGGCGGCCGGTGACGCGGTGTTCACCGCGGGGCTCGCGGGGTTGGTGCTCGGCGAGTACCGGCGGATGGCCGCCACGCCGGACGAGGACAAGCCGCAGCTCACCGAGCGGGAGACCGAGGTGCTGCGGCTGGTGGCCAAGGGGCTGACGGCGCGGCAGATCGCCAACCGGCTCGTCATCTCGCACCGCACGGTGGAGAACCACGTGCAGTCCACCCTGCGCAAGCTCCAACTGCACAACCGCGTCGAGCTGGCGCGCTACGCGATCGAGCACGGGCTCGACGTCGAACCGGAGGGCTGAGCCATGACCGACCCCAAGGACTTCCGGGTGTCCGACGCCGAGCGGGAGCACGTCGTCGGCCTGTTGCAGAAGGCGATCGGCCGGGGGCTGATCACGCTGGACGAGTTCACCGAGCGGACCGACACGGCCCTGGCCGCGCGCACCCGCGGCGAGCTGAACGCGGTGCTGATGGACCTGCCCGGCATGGTGCACAACGAGCAGGTCCTGGCCGTGCCGCAGGACCGGCAGGAGCTGAAGGCCACCATGTCCACGGTCAACCGCAAGGGCAACTGGACGGTGCCGCGGCAGCTGGTCGTGCGCAACCGGATGGGGTCGACGGACCTGGACTTCCGCCAGGCCTCCATCCCGCACGCGGTGGTCGACATCGAGCTGGACGTGACCGCCGGGTCGGTGAAGCTGGTGCTGCCGGAGGGTGCGACGGTCAACGCCGAGGGCGTCGAGCTGGCCGCGAGCAACCTGAAGGACAAGGTGGGCACGGGCCTGCACGGGCGGCCGCACTTCGTGGTGCACGGCCACGTGCGCGCGGGCAACGTCGAGATCAAGATGAAGAAGGCCCGCTGGCTGCGGCACGCGTGACGTGCCCCGTCGTGCGGGACGCCTCCCGGCCGACGAGGATCGCGGTGTGCACTGCCTCGTCACCGGAGCGACCGGCTACCTCGGCGGACGGCTCGTGCCCCGGTTGGTCGCGGCGGGTCACCGGGTCACCTGCCTGGTCCGCGATCCGCGCAAGCTGCGCGACGTGCCGTGGGCCGGGCAGGTCGAGGTGGTCCGCGGCGACGTGCTTGACCCGGCGTCGCTGGACGCGGCGATGCGCGGCGTCGACGTCGTGCACTACCTGGTCCACTCGCTGAGCGACCCCGACTTCGCCGACGCGGACCGGCGTGCGGCCGAGAACACGGCGCGCGCCGCGGAGGACGCGGGCGTGCAGCGGATCGTCTACCTGGGCGGGCTGCACCCGGCGGGCGCGGCGTTGTCGCCCCACCTGGCCTCGCGCAAGGAGGTCGGGGACGTGTTCCTGCGCAGCGCGGTGCCCGCCGCGGTGCTCCAGGCGGCGGTGATCATCGGGTCCGGGTCGGCGAGCTTCGAGATGCTGCGCTACCTCACCGAACGGCTGCCGGTCATGGTCACGCCGCGCTGGGTGCGCAACCGGGTCCAGCCGATCGCGGTGCGCGACGTGCTGCGGTACCTGGTCGACGCGGTGCGGCTGCCGGCCGAGCTGAACCGGGCGTTCGACATCGGCGGCCCCGACGTGCTGACCTACCTGGAGATGATGCTCCGGTACGCGCGGGTGGCCGGGCTGCGGCGGCGGCGCGTGCTGCCGGTGCCCCTGCTCACACCCCACCTGTCCGCGCACTGGGTCAACCTGGTCACGCCCGTGCCGCGCTCGATCGCGTCGCCGTTGATCGAGTCGCTGGTGCACGAGGTGGTGTGCCGGGAGCATGACGTCGAGGCGTACCTGCCGGGCCGGAACACCGGTTACGACCGGGCGGTGCGGCTGGCGCTGGCGAAGGTCCGCGACGCGGAGGTGGAGACCCGCTGGTCGGGGGCGTCGGTGCCGGGCGCGCCCGCCGACCCGCTGCCCACCGACCCCGACTGGTCGGGCGGCTCGTCGTACGTCGACGTGCGGGAACGGCGGACCGGCGCCTCGCCCGAGCGGCTGTGGCAGGTCGTGGAGGGCATCGGCGGCGAGCACGGCTGGTACTCGTTCCCGCCTGCCTGGGCGGCGCGCGGGTGGCTGGACCGGCTGGTGGGCGGGGTCGGGCTGCGCCGCGGTCGGCGTGATCCGCGGCGGTTGCAGGTCGGCGAGGCGCTCGACTTCTGGCGGGTGGAGGAGCTCGACCGGGGACGGCTGCTGCGGTTGCGCGCGGAGATGCGGGTGCCCGGTCTGGCGTGGCTGGAGCTGCGCGTCGCGGCGGCGGAGGGCGGTGGGTCGACCTACCGGCAACGCGCGGTGTTCGTGCCGCGCGGGTTGGCCGGGCACGTGTACTGGTGGCTGGTGTGGCCGTTCCACGGGTTGGTGTTCGGCGGCATGGTCCGCAACATCGCCAGTGAAGCTGAACTTACGAGTGAATTCAGAAAGTCCTGATGGACTGCACTAGGGGGCGGGGGCACACTCGCCCGCATGAAGGCACTGGTCAAGACGACCGCCGGACCGGGTCTGTCGTTGACCGACGTCCCGGACCCCGCCCCCGGCCCCGGTGACGTGGTCGTGCGCGTGCTGCGCACCGGCATCTGCGGCACGGACCTGCACATCGACTCGTGGGACGAGTGGGCCGCGCACAACATCCACGCGCCGCTCGTGCTCGGGCACGAGTTCGTCGGCGAGGTGGTGGAGACGGGCGGGTCGGTGACCGGCGTGCACGTCGGTGACCTGGTCAGCGGCGAGGGGCACCTGGTCTGCGGCACGTGCCGCAACTGCAAGGCGGGCCGGCGGCACCTGTGCGCCAACACGCGCGGCCTGGGCGTGCACAGCGACGGGGCGTTCGCGCAGTACGTGGTGCTGCCGGAGCAGAACGCGTGGGTGCACCGTGCACCCGTCGACCTGGACGTGGCGGCGATCTTCGACCCCTTCGGCAACGCCGTGCACACCGCGCTGTCGTTCCCGGTCATCGGCGAGGACGTGCTGATCACCGGCGCCGGCCCGATCGGGATCATGGCGGCGGCCGTGGCCAAGCACGCGGGCGCGCGCAACGTGGTGATCACCGACGTCAGCGAGCACCGGCTGGACCTGGCTCGCAAGGTCGGGGTCGACCTCGCGCTGAACGTCGCCGAGCGGACGATCTCCGAGGCCCAGTCCGAGCTGGGCATGTCGGAGGGCTTCGACGTGGGCATGGAGATGTCCGGCAAGCCGATCGCGTTGCAGGAGATGATCGGCAACATGGCCCACGGCGGCCGGATCGCGATGCTCGGGCTGCCGGCCGAGGACTTCGCGGTCGACTTCGGCAGCGTCGTGCTGAAGATGCTGCACATCAAGGGCATCTACGGCCGGGAGATGTTCGAGACCTGGTACTCGATGTCCGTGCTGCTGCAACGCGGCCTCGACCTGTCGCCGGTGATCACGCACCGGTTCGCCTACACGGCGTTCGACGAGGCGTTCGCGACGGCGCGCGCCGGCAAGTGCGGCAAGGTCATCCTCGACTGGACGGGAGCTCACTGATGTACGGCGCGATGCGCGAGGACCTGCGGACCGGCCTGGACGAGATCCGCGCGGCCGGGCTCTACAAGGCCGAGCGGGTGATCGGCACACCGCAGAACGCCGTCGTCCGGGTGGGCGCCGGCGCCGAGGTGCTGAACTTCTGCGCCAACAACTACCTGGGCCTGGCCGACCACCCGCGGCTGGTCGAGGCCGCGCACGAGGCGTTGGACCGGTGGGGCTTCGGCATGGCGTCGGTGCGGTTCATCTGCGGCACGCAGGAGCCGCACAAGGAGCTGGAGTCCCGGCTGTCGGCGTTCCTGGGCACCGAGGACACGATCCTGTACAGCTCGTGCTTCGACGCCAACGGCGGTCTGTTCGAGACCCTGCTCGGCGCGGACGACGCGATCATCTCCGACGAGCTGAACCACGCGTCGATCATCGACGGCGTCCGGCTGTCGAAGGCACGGCGGTACCGGTACCGCAACCGGGACGTGGACGACCTGGAGCGGCAGCTCAAGGACGCCGCCGACGCCCGGTACCGGCTGATCGCCACCGACGGCGTGTTCTCCATGGACGGCTACCTGGCGCCGTTGGACGAGATCTGCGACCTGGCCGACCGGTACGACGCGCTGGTGATGGTGGACGACTCGCACGCGGTCGGCTTCACCGGGCCGAACGGGCGCGGCACGCCGGAGCTGTTCGGCGTGCAGGACCGGGTGGACATCGTCACCGGCACGCTCGGCAAGGCGCTGGGCGGCGCTTCCGGCGGCTACACGTCCGGGCGGGCGGAGATCGTGGAGATGCTGCGGCAGCGGTCGCGGCCGTACCTGTTCTCCAACTCGCTGGCGCCCTCGATCACGGCCGCCGCGATCGCCGCGCTGGACCTGCTCAGCTCGTCCGGCGAGCTGCTGACCAGGCTGCGCGAGAACACCGCGCTGTTCCGCTCGCGGATGACCGAGGCGGGCTTCGACCTGCTGCCGGGCGAGCACCCGATCATCCCGGTGATGATCGGTGACGCGGCGGAGGCGTCCCGGATGGCCGACCTGCTGCTGGAGCAGGGCATCTACGTGATCGGCTTCTCCTACCCCGTCGTGCCGCACGGCAAGGCGCGG
This sequence comes from Actinosynnema sp. NPDC050801, assembly GCF_040673975.1. Taxonomy (NCBI): domain Bacteria; kingdom Bacillati; phylum Actinomycetota; class Actinomycetes; order Pseudonocardiales; family Pseudonocardiaceae; genus Actinosynnema; species Actinosynnema sp. NPDC050801. Next base: position 175,528 of record NZ_JBFAQZ010000001.1, read on the forward strand.
ATCCGGACGCAGATGTCGGCGGCGCACTCGACCGAGGACGTGCACCGGGCGGTGGACGCGTTCGTGGCGGCCCGGGACCGGATGTGACCTGGCCCGCGCCTGTGCCTGTGCCTGTGCCGGGGGTGGACGTCGTGACAACGGGCCGGTGATCGATCCGCGGCGGTTGCGGGTGCTGCGCGCGCTCGCCGACCACGGCACCGTGACGGCGGCGGCGCACGCGCTGCACCTCACGCCGTCCGCGGTGTCGCAGCAGCTGGCCGCCCTGGAGTCGGAGGTGGGGCACCCGCTGCTGCGGCGGCGCGGACGGCGGGTGTCGTTGACCGCGGCCGGTGAGCTCCTGGTCCGGCACGCCAACGCGGTGGCCGCGGAGCTGGAACGGGCGCAGGCGACGTTGGCCGCGTTCACGTCCGGCACCACCGGCCGGGTCGAGGTCGGCAGCTTCGCGTCGGCGATCACGCAGGTGGTGGCGCCCGCGTTGGCCGCGCTGCGGGTGTCCGCGCCGGGCGTGACGCTGCGGGTGCGCGACGTGGAGGGGCACGCCAGCGTGCCGCTGCTGCTCGACGGCGAGATCGACCTGGCGATCACCGAGGAGTACCGGCTGCGCACGGACGACCGGCGGCTGACCCGGTTCCCGCTCTACACCGAGCCGTTCGACGTGGTGCTGCCGCCCGCGCACCCGTTGGCCGGTGCGGCCGACGTCGACCTGGCCGACCTCGCGGACGACGACTGGGTCGTGACGCTGCCGGGCAACCCGGTGCGGGACGTGGTGCAACTGGCCTGCGAGCACGCCGGCTTCGCGCCGCGGATCACGCACACGTCCGACGACTTCCGGGCCGTCGACGCCTTGGTCCGGGCCGGGGCCGGCGTGGCCCTGGTCCCGCGCAACGCCGTGCCGGGCGTGCCCGTGCGCGGCACGGCTCCGTTGCGACGGGTGGTCGCGGCGGTGCGCGCGGGCAGCGAGGACCACCCGCTGATCAGGTTGGTCCGCGACGCCCTGCTGGACGCCGTCGGTTAGTGCGGCGCGCGCGCCGCCAGCTTCGCCGAGGCGGGATCGGCGGCGGCCGCCGCACCGCGGGCGGCCAGTTGGCACAGGTCGAAGCTGGTGGAGGCGAGTTTCGCGCCGACGCCCGCCAGCGCGGTGTGGTTCATCGACAGGCTCGTCACGCCCAACCCGGTCAGCACGCACGCCAGCAGCGGGTCGGCGGCGGCCTCGCCGCAGACGCCCACCGGCTTGCCCAGGGCCGTGCCGGCCTCGCCGACCAGCTTGATCAACCGCAGCAGGGCGGGCTGCCACGGGTCGTTGAGCGCGGCCACCGCGCCGACCTGCCGGTCCGCCGCGAACACGTACTGGGCCAGGTCGTTGGTGCCGATGGAGACGAAGTCGACCACGGCCAGGACCTCGTGGGCGACCAGCGCCGCGGCCGGGATCTCGATCATCACGCCCGCGCGCCGGAGCCCGGCCGCACGCGCCCGTTCCACGAACCACGCGGCCTCGGCGGCGGTGGCGACCATGGGCGCCATCACCGACACCTCGGCGTCGGTGTCGGCGGCGGCCAGGGCGATCGCTTCGAGCTGCCGTTCCAGCACGTCGGGACGGTCGAAGGCGACCCGCAGGCCGCGCACGCCCAACGCCGGGTTCGGCTCCGGCTCGGGCGCCAGGAACGGCAGCGGCTTGTCCGCGCCCGCGTCCAGGGTGCGCACCACCACGGGCTTGCCCGCGAACGGCGCGAGCACCGCCGCGTAGGCCTCGCGCTGCTCCTCGACCGAGGGCTCCGACGACGCGGACAGGAAGCAGAACTCGGTCCGGAACAGGCCGACGCCCTCCGCACCACCCGCGGCCGCGGCGACCGCGTCGGCGGGCGAGCCGACGTTGCCGAGCACCTTCACCCGGTACCCGTCCCGCAGCGCGCCGACGCCGTTCCACTCCGCCCGCCCGGCGACGTGGGCCGCGCGGACCGTGCCGTCGGAGGCCTGCACCACGCCGGTGTCGCCGTCCACGAGCAGGGCGGGCGCGTCGAGGTCCAGGATGCCGCGGCACGCGACCACGGCCGGGATGCCGAGCGACCTGGCCAGGATCGCGGTGTGTGAGGTCGGGCCGCCCTCCTCGGTGACCAGCGCGAGCACCATGGCCGGGTCCAGCCCGGCGGTGTCGGCGGGCGCGAGGTCGCGGGCCACCAGGACCGACGGCGAGGACAGTGACGGCACGCCCGGTGCGGCCACGCCGAGCAGTTCGGCGACCAGCCGGTCCCGGACGTCGCGCACGTCGCGGGCGCGTTCGGCCATGTACCCGCCGGCTGCTTCGAGCGCGGAGATGAACCCGGCGGCGGCCTGGTGCACGGCCCGCGCGGCGGGCAGGGACTCCGACGTCACGAGCTTCTCGGCCTGGGACAGCAACGCGGGGTCGGCCGCCATCGCCGCGGTCGTCTCCAGCACGTCCTTCGCCTCGCCGCTGGTGGTGGCGGCCCGTTCCTGCAACCACGCCACGACCGCCTGCGCGGCGGGCCTGATCCGCGCGGCCTCCGCGGCCGGGTCCGCGGGCGCGGGTCCGGCCGGTGGTTCACCCAGGGGTTCGGCCACCCGGACCACCGGACCGGAAGCCCGACCGGAACTCACCCCGACACCGCTCAGCCGCGCGCTCGACATGGTCTAGACCATACCCTTCGGGTCGGCGGGACGTAAGGACAGCCAACGCCACCGGTCCCGAACCCGCTACCCCGGTCCTTGCTCACCCTCACGCACCTGCTCCAGGGTCGGGTACGACGGCTGCGCCCCTGGCGACGTCACCGACACCGCGGCCACGCGCGCGGCGAACCCGGCGGCCTCCACCAGCGACGAGCCGGTCGACAGGCCGAACGCCAGCGCGCCCGCGAACGCGTCCCCGGCGCCGGTGGTGTCCACAACGGACACCTCGGGCGCGCCCACCTCCACCACGCCGGAGGCCGTGACGACGGCCGCGCCGCGTGCGCCCAACGTGACCACGGCCGACTTCGGGCCCAGCTCCAGCAACCCCTCGAACGACGACGCCAGCGACGCGGCCTCGTGCTCGTTCACGATCAGCGGGTCGAGCCCGGCCAGCGTCCACGCCGGCACCTCGACCACCGGCGACAGGTTCAGCACCACCCGCACGCCCCGCGCCGCGGCGGTCCGCACCGCGTGGGCCACCGTCGACACCGGCACCTCCAGCGAGCACACCAGCACCGACACGTCGTCCCAGGTGAGCGCGTCCACATCGGACGTGCCGACGTCGGAGTTCGCGCCGGGGGCGACGACGATCGAGTTCTCGCCGTCCGGGGTCACGGTGATGTACGCCAGGCCGGTGGGTCGCGACGACGTGCGGACGAAGTCGGTCCGCACACCCGACGACGACAGCGAGCCCAGCAGCAGCTCCCCGTACTGGTCCGCGCCGACCGCGCCGACGAGCGCGACCGGCGCGCCGAGCCGGGCGGCGGCGACGGCGGTGTTGGCGCCCTTGCCGCCGGGCAGGACGACCGTGTCGCCGCCGAGCACCGTCTCACCGCCGGCGGGGCGGCGTGGCACCGACACGACGAGGTCCGCGTTGGCCGATCCGAGCACGAGAACAGTCACGGTGGAACTCTGCCAGGCCCCGGTGCGGCCGGCGGCGTGACCAGTTCGGTACCAGCTTGAGTAGTGGTACGGATTCCGGATACACCCGATCGGGGCGACGCTGGTCACATGACCGGGACTGCGCAGGACCCCCTGACGAGGTTGGCCGACGAACTGGGCCACCTGGGCCGCCGCCTGGAGGCGGTGGGTCAGGAACTCCACCGGGTCGGCAGCGTGTCGACGGTGGCCACGGCGACCACGCCTCCCGTCACCAACACGCCCATCACCAGCACGACGGCGCCCAGCACGACAGCAACCACCACGGCGTCAACCACCACGGCAGCGCCCAGCGCGGCGGCACCCAGCGCGGTGACCAGCGCGGCGACCAGCGCCTCCGCCGGTGCACCGAGCGCACCCGCCCCGCGGCCGCACGTCGAGGACCAGGCCGGGGCCCGGCCGACCGGCCCCACCCCGCCGGTCACGGCTTACCCGACCAGCCCGGGACCGCAAGCCCCCACCTACACCGCGGCGCGCGGACCCGCGGTCTACCCGGGTGCTCCGCCGCCGTACGGCCCCGGTCAGCCCACCGGCCCAGGCGCGCCCCCGCCGCCACGGACCGACCAGGGCTGGGGTGCGCCCACGCCCTACTGGACGCCCGCGCCACCGCCGCCGCCCGGCCCCACCCTCTTCGACCGCCTCAGCAAGGACGGGGCGGGGAGCAAGCTCCTCGCCTGGGTCGGTGGCGCGGTCACGCTGCTCGGTGTCGTGCTGCTCCTCGTCCTGGCCGTGCAACGCGGCTACCTCGGCCCGCTGCCCCGCGTCCTCGGCGGCGCCGCGCTGGGCGGTGCGCTGGTGGGCCTCGGCCTGTGGCTGCACCGCACCCCCACCGGCCGCACCGGCGCGTTCGCCCTCGCCGCCACCGGCATCGCCGTGCTCTACCTGGACGTCATCGCGGCCACCTCGATCTACGAGTACCTGCCCGAGGGCGGCGGTCTCGCCGCCGGGCTGCTCATCGCGGGCGGCGGCCTGCTGCTCGCGCTGCGCTGGGACTCGGCCGTCCTGGCCATCGGCGTGGTGGCGGCCTGCGCCCTGTGCGCGCCCGTCCTCACCCAGGGCTTCACGCCGCTGCTCGTCGCGTTCCTGCTGGTCCTGAAGATCGCGGCCAGTCCGGTGCACCTCAAGCGCGACTGGCCGTGGCTCGCGGTCACGGCGGGCGTTCCGCCGCTGATCGCCGCGGTCCTGGTGATCGGGCGCACCGACCAGTACACGTTGGCCGGGCTCGCCCTGCTGGCCGCCGTGATCGGCGTGGCCACCGCGGTGCTCACGATCAGGGCCCGGCCCGGTGACGTCACCGCGCTCGCCCTCGCCGTCGGCTCGCCGATGCCCGCGCTGCTGACCACCGCGGTCCTCGACCCCGACCTCGCCGCCGGTGTGGCCGGTGCGGTCGCGGTGATGATGCTCGCGCTGTGGGCGGCCGGCCGGCGCTCGTTGCCGAAGAACTTCAGCGCGGCGGTCGGCGCGGTCGGCGTGTTCGCGTTGTTCCAGGCGACGGCGTTCGCCCTGGACGGCAGCACGCGCGCGGCGGCGGTGCTGGCCGAAGCGCTGTTGCTGGCGTTCCTGGCCAAGGTCCTCGCGTCACGCGGTCCGCTGCTCGGGTCGCTGGTGTTCGGCGCCATCGGGTTCCTGCTGACCGTCGCCCAGGCCGTGCCGCCGCGACTGCTGCTCGACGAGCCGTGGCGGGCGGAGACCAGTGGTTTCCTGGTGTCCGGCATGCTGACCGCGCTGGTCCTCGGTGTCCTCATGGTCGTGCTGCCGTGGGCGGCCACCAGCCTGGGCGTCCTGGGCAGGCACCCGTTCCCGTGGATCTTGACGGGTGTCGTGCTGCTGTACGCGGCGGCCGGGGTCGTGTTGTGCGGTGCGCTGCTGGTGTCGCAGGACGTGACCGGATTCCTCTTCGGTCACTCGATCGTGACGGTGTCGTGGACGGTCGCCGCACTGGTGCTGCTGGTGCGCGGCATCGACCGGAAGTCCCTGCGGGTGGCCGGATTGGTGCTGGTCGGAGCGGCGGTGGCGAAGTTGCTGCTGTTCGACATGGCCGCACTGGACGGGATCGCGCGCGTGCTCGCGTTCATCGGCGCGGGCCTCGTCCTCCTGACGGCGGGCACCCGTTACGCCAAGCTGGTGGCAACTCGACGAATTTCGGCTGATTCGTAGCTCTCGGGATCCAAAACGCAGCGGACTGCGTCAACCTGGTGTAGAGGTCTACGTCGTCGGGGTTCGACCACCGGTGCTCCGGCACCGGCAGGAGTCCGGCGTCGGTCGTTTCGCCCCCCGAGCGACCGGCGCCGGGCGCACCGCCGCCGATGCCGCCCGTCCCGCCGCCGCGGGCGGCACCCGGGCCGAGACCGCCGTCAGCCCGGCCACGATCACCCGGTCCGGCACAAAAGGCACTCGTCCGTAGGACGAAGGTGGAATCCGACCGCATCGCGGTGTTCCCATCCCAGCCATGTGGGGACGACGCCGCACCGCAGCCCTGGGCACCGCCGCTGTCCTCGTCGCCGCCGCGATCTCCGCCGCGGGGCAGGAGCGCTCGCACGTCGTCACGGTGGCCGGCACACCCGCGCCCAAGGCGTACGTGGTCGCGCACGGCGGGCGGGTGCAGGTGCTCGACACCTCCGACGGCCGGGTCGTGGCGAGCGCGAACACCGGTGCCTGGACCACGGGCGCGGCGGTCGGACCGGGCGGCCACCGGGTGTACGTGGTCAACGGCTGGGCGGGCGTCATCACGGCGGTCGACCCGGTGGCGGGCAAGGTCGTCGGCCGCATCCACGTCCGCGCGCAGCTGGCGCAGGCGGTGCTGCGCCCGGACGGCAAACGCCTCTACGTCACCGGCGGTGGCGCGGTGGCGGTGGTGGACCCGGCGTCGTTCCGCCTGGTCGCCGCGATCAAGGCGGGTGGTCAGCCGCAGGGCATCGCGGTCACGCCCGACGGCCGCCGGCTCTACGTGGCCAACGCCCAGGACGGCACCGTCAGCGTGCTCGACACCGAGACCGCCAGCCCGAAGACCACGATCACCGTCGGCGGCATGCCGCAGCACGTCGCGATCAGCCCGGACGGCAACGCGGTCTACGTCAGCTCGCTCGACCTCGGCGAAGGCCGGGGGACCGTCTCCATGATCGACCCGCGCACCGACGAGGTCCGCTGGTCGACGCCGGTGGGCAAGGGCGCGGGCAGCATCGCGGTCACCCCGGACGGGCGGCGCGTCTACGTCGCGCTCGACCGCCGGGTCGCCGTGGTCGACACCGCGACCCGGGCCGCGAAGACGTTGCGGTTCAGGGCGAAGACCCTCGCCGTCGCACCCGGCGACCGCCGCGTGTTCCTGTCCGGCGGCAACACCGCGACCGTGCTGGACAGCGCGGACAACAGAGTGCTGAGCACGTTCCAGCTGGGCGGCCTGGAGGACGATGGCCGCGGCTTCACGGCCACGGCCATCGCGTTCGAACCGGTCGACCTGTCCTAGGCGGGCTGCGTCACCCGGGCCCGGTCCGCGTCGGCCGTCCCGTCCTCCGGCGCCTCGTCGTGGATCGCCATCCGCTCCTGGATCCGCCGCAGCGGCCCCGGAGCCCACCACGCGGCGTCGCCGAGCAGCTTCATCACCGCGGGCACCAGCAGCATCCGCACCACGGTGGCGTCCAGCGCGAGCGCCAGGATCATGCCGACGCCGACGAACCGCATCATCGTGATCTGCGAGAACGCGAACGCGCCGGTCACCACGATCAGCAGCAGCGCCGCCGCGGTGATCACGCGCCCGGTCTTGGCCAGGCCCGCCGTCACCGCTTCCTCGGTGGACGCGCCACGGCCACGCGCCTCGACCATCCGGGACAGCAGGAACACCTCGTAGTCGGTGGACAGCCCGAAGACCATGGCCGCCATCAGCACCACGATCCCGGACTCCAGCGGCGCGGGCGTGACGCCGAGCAGCGACGCACCGTGCCCGTCCTGGAACACCCACACCAGCACGCCGAACGTGGCCGACAGGCTCAGCGCGCTCATCACCACGGCCTTGATCGGCAGCAGCACGGACCCGAACGCCAGGAACATCAGCACGAACGTCGCGCCGACCAGCAGCAGGATCATCAGCGGCAGCTTCTCGCCGATGGCGTCGAGGCTGTCGGTCACCATCGCCGTGCTGCCGCCGACGAGCACCTCGTCACCGGGGCCGGCCAACGCGCGCACGTCCCGCAGCGCCTGCTTGGACTCGTCGCTCAACGCGTCCTGGTCCAGTCCGGCGTTGACCAGCCACACGCCGTCGGCGGGCTCCGCCGCGACCTGCGCCTCGCCGACACCGGGCACCGCGCCGACCTCGCCGGCGAACCGCTGCACGTCGGCGGGCGACGGGTCGCCGGTGATCACGATCTTGAAGCCGGCGTTGGACAGCGCGGCGAAGTCGTTGTTCACCGTCTCGGCGGCGACGCGGGCCGGGTTGCCCTCGGGCAGCACCTTCTCGGTGACCTCGCCGAACTTCACGCCCAGGAACGGCGAGCCGAGCGCGAGCAGCACCAGCACGATCGGCAGCGCGAACAGCACCGGCCGCTTCATCACGTGGCCGGCCAGCCTGCGCCAGCCGCCCTCCGACGCCGTCTTCTTCTTGCGCCACGGCATGGCGAGCTTGTCCACGCGGTGGCCGAGGACGGCCAGCAGCGCGGGCAGCAGGGTCAGCGACACGATCGCCGCGATCGCCACCGCGGACATGCCGCCGTAGCTCAGGGACTTCAGGAAGCCCTGGGGGAACAGCAGCAACCCGGCGAGCGCGATCACCAGCAGCGTCGCGGAGAACAGCACGGTGCGGCCCGCCGACATGACGGTCCGGCGCACGGCGTCCGGCGTGTCACGGCCCTCGGCCAGCTCTTCGCGGAACCGGCCGACCATGAACAGCCCGTAGTCGATCGCCATGCCGAGGCCGAGCAGGCTGGCCACGTTGACCGCGAACGAGTTCACCTCGGCGACCAGCGAAACGGCGTGCAGCACGCCCAGCGATCCCGCGATCGCCAGGCCGCCGACCACCACCGGCAGCGACGCGGCGACCAGGCCGCCGAAGATGATGATGAGCAGGACGAGCACGATCGGCAGCGAGACGGCCTCGGCCTTGGTCAGGTCGGAGGCGGACATGTCGTTGATCGCCTTCTGGGTCGGCACCAGGCCGCCGACCTGCGTCGCCAGCCCGTCGACCTGGAGCCGGTCGGCGATCTGCTCGTACTGCTTGAGTTGGGTGTTGTTGTCACCCGAGCGCAGCGTGATCACGACGAGCGACTTGCCGCTCTCCGGCGACGGCACCGGCGGCAGCACCCTCAGCACGGCGTCGGTCGGGAGATCGGCGAGCTCCGCGGAGATCCGCTGGAGCTGGGCCGGATCGGTGGTGTCGTAGACCGCCAGGACGTCACCGCCCTGGCGGCCGAACGCGTCCTGCGCGACCTGGTTGGCCCGCGCGGCCTCGCTCGTCGGCGCTTCGTAGCCGCCCTGGCTGAGCCGGTCGAACACGCCCAGTCCCCAGATGCCGCCGACCACCGCCAGTGCCACCGTCGCGATCAACACCACCCACCTGCGGCGGTACGCCAACGACCCCCACTTCGCGAACACGCGTCCTCCCAGGCAGATGGGCTACCGTTGCGTGAATGGCGTCAACTCCGTAAACACCGTTCACTACTCGTCGCGAAGTTATACCCGGGTGAACACCGTTTACAACCTGATTGGGTGAATATGACCGAGGCCACGCGCCGGGAACGGCTACGTGCCGAGACCGAGCGTGATATCCGGCGACAGGCGCGTGCCCTACTCGTGGAGCACGGCCGCGACGCCGTGACTCTGCGTGCCATCGCACGCGAGGTCGGCATCACCGCTCCGGCCCTCTACCGGTACTACGACTCGCGCGAGGACCTGCTCCGCCGGCTCGCCGACGACATCTGCACCGACCTGGCCGCGGAGCTCGACGCCGACCTGGCCGACATCGCCGAGGACGACGTCAGCGCGCAGGTCTACGCGGTGTGCCGCGGCTTCCGCCGCTGGGCGCTCGCGCACCCGCAGGAGTTCACGCTGGTGTTCGCCTCCACCGAGGACACCCTCGGCTCGTGCGCCCCGACCGACGACCGCAGCCAGGTGGGCGACCAGTTCGGCCGGGTGTTCCTGGAGGTCGCGGGCAGGCTGATCGCGAGCCACCCGCTGCCCGACGACCTCGGCGACCTGGACGTGCCGGCGGACCTGCACGCCGACCTGACCGCGTTCCAGCAGGTCCTGCTGGCCACCGTGACCGACCGCGGCGGCGTGGTGGACGAGCACGTGCTGCCGCTCGGCGCGGTCTACCACATCACGCAGTCGTGGGTCCGCATCTACGGTCACGTGGCCCTGGAGGTCTTCGGCCGGTTCCCGTTCGCGGTGTCCAACCCGGAACCGATGTTCGACTCGATGCTGGCGCAGATCCTGGGCGAGATGGGGTTCCGCCACCTGTCGCGCCCGTGAAGCCGGCCCGGCGGGAGAACCCTCCGCAACGGTGAGGTGCGACTTCCGGGCATACCTGCTGGGCCGTTCGAGGGCTTTTCGCGTTCGCACCGCAACCACCGGCGCTCGGGCGGGTTGCATGGGTGGGCCGCACGGCGAGAACGTCTCGGGGCGGGGGGATGGTGGCACGGAAGAGTTCCGACAAGGGATCCGGCGGCGTGGCGTTGGTGGCCGCGGTGCTCGTGGTCCTCGCGGGCGCGGGCGGGGCCGGTGGCGCGGCGCTGAACTCGGGCGCGAGCGGCGGTGGCGGTGCGGCACCGGTGGAGAGCATCGGCGTGCGCAAGTGGGACGCGAAGCGCGCGGCACGCGGTGGTGACGCCGAGGGCGCGATGGGCCACCTCGGTGTCGGGATCAGCAGGCAGGCGCTCAAGCAGGAGCTCGACTGCCTGGGCAACTCGTTCGGCCAGGTGCGGGACTTCTTCGCCCGGACGCCGTGCACCACGCTCGACCGCTTGCTCCTGGCCGTCGGCGACCAGGCGGGCAACGCCGCGCTGGTCTCCGTGGTGTGGGTGACCTTCCCGGGCCGCAACCAGGCCCGGCAGTTCGACCGGGTGATCGACGTCGCGGGCTCCGGCGACGTGCGACCGCTGGGCGGTGGGGTCGTCGGCCTGCCGGACGTCCAGTTCACCGCCGAGCACTACTGGTCGGAGACCAAGGACACCACGATCACGATCGCCGAGTCCGAACCGGCAACCGGGCACGTCGAGCCGGACCTGCTCGACGCGATGACCGAAGTGGCCGCCCAGTTGCCCCGGCCCTAGTCCGGGCCCCCACCGCGCGACGGGCAGCACTATTGCGGAAGATCGCTGGACCTTTCGAGCGGTCCTGACCGGTATCCGCGACACCGCCCCCCACCGCACGCTTGCATGGTCGATCCCCATCAGCCGGGACGACCAGGAGGCGGCATGGCACGCAGGATCGGTGGCCCTGGTGGCGGCTCCGACAAAGGAGCAGGCAAAGGCGGCGCGGTGGTCGCGGCGGCCGTGGTGGCTCTGGCGGGCGCGGCCGGTGTCGCCGGTGAAGCGGCGTTGTCCACGAGCACGGCGACGAGCGGGTCGACACCCGGGCTCAACGCGCGCAAGGCGGACGGCAAGAAGAACGCGCGCGACGGTGACGCCGACGGCGCGGTGAACCGCCTGGGCACGCGCATCCGCCGGAAAGCGGTCAAGCAGGACCTGGAGTGCCTGTCGAACTCGTTCGGCCAGGTCCGCGAGTTCTTCGTGCACACGCCGTGCACCGCGCTCGACCGCTGGATCTTCGCGACCGACGACGGTGCGGGCAACACCGCCGTCGTGTCGGTGGTGTGGGTGTCCTTCGGCGACCGCGCCCGGACCAAGCGGTTCGAACGGCTCATCGACGTCCACGGCACCGGTGACGTGAGACCGCTCGGCAGCTCCCTGCTGGGCATGGCGGACATCCGCTTCACCGCCCGCCACTACTGGTCGGAGACCAGGGGGAACACGATCACGATCGCCGAGTCCGAACCGGCAACCGGGCACGTCGAGCCGGACCTGCTCGACGCGATGACCGAAGTGGCCGCCCAGTTGCCCCGTCCGTGAACCCGCTCGTGGGCCCGCTCCTGCGAACCCGTTGTCCGTGAACCCCGCTACAGCACGACGTTGACCAGCCGGCCGGGTACGACGATCACCTTGCGCGGCGTGCCGCCGTTCAGCAGTTCGGCCACCTTCTCGTCGGCCAGCGCCGCCGCCTCGACCTGGTCCGCGGACGCCGACGCGGGCACGACCACCCGCGCCTTCACCTTGCCGTTGACCTGGATCGGGTACTCCACGGTGTCCTCGACCAGGTACTTCTCCTCCGCCGCCGGGAACGGGCCGTGCGCCAGCGAGTCGGTGTGGCCCAGCTTCGACCACAGCTCCTCGGCGACGTGCGGGCTCAGCGGCGCCAGCATCAGCACCATCGGCTCGGCCACCGCGCGGGGCGCGCCGCCCGGGAAGTGCTTGGTGACGTGGTTGTTCAGCTCGATCAACTTCGCGCCCGCCGTGTTGTAGCGCAGGTTCGCGAAGTCGTCGTGCACGCCCGCGATCGTCTTGTGCAGCAGCCGCAGGGCGTCCTCGCCCGGGTCGACGTCGACCACCCGCGGCTCGCCCGTGGTCTCGTCGACCAGGTTGCGCCACAACCGCTGCAGGAACCGCTGCGCGCCGACGACGTCCTTGGTCGCCCACGGCCGCGAGACGTCCATCGGACCCATCGACATCTCGTACAGCCGGAACGTGTCCGCGCCGTACTTCTCGCACATCTCGTCCGGCGTGACGACGTTCTTCAGGCTCTTGCCCATCTTGCCGTACTCGCGCCGCACCTCCTCGCCCTCGAAGAAGTACTTGCCGTCGCGCTCCTCCACCTGCTCGGCGGGCACGGGGGCGCCGCGCGAGTCGCGGTACGCGTACGCCTCGATGTAGCCCTGGTTGAACAGCCGCCGGTACGGCTCGTCGCCGGACACGTGACCCAGGTCGAACAGCACCTTCTGCCAGAACCGCGCGTACAGCAGGTGCAGCACCGCGTGCTCCACGCCGCCGATGTACAGGTCCACACCGCCCGGGTCGGACGCGCCGTGCTCGGCCGGGCGCGGGCCCAGCCAGTACCGCTCGTTCTCCGCGTCGACGAACCGGTCCTGCTCGGTCGGGTCCACGTACCGCAGCTGGTACCAGCACGAGCCCGCCCAGTTGGGCATGGTGTTGGTCTCGCGCCGGTACTGCTTCGGCCCGTCGCCCAGGTCCAGCTCGACGGTGACCCAGTCCTCGGCGCGCGACAGCGGCGGCGACGGCTCGGAGTTCGCGTCCTCCGGGTCGAAGGTGCGCGGCGAGTAGTCGTCCACATCGGGCAGTTCGATCGGCAGCATCGACTCCGGCACCGCGATCGGCGTGCCGTCGGCGTCGTAGACGATCGGGAACGGCTCGCCCCAGTACCGCTGCCGGGAGAACAGCCAGTCGCGCAGCTTGAACTGGACGGTGCCCTCGCCCCGCCGCTGCTCCTCCAGCCAGGCGATGATCTTCTTCTTGGCCTCGTCGACGTCCAGGCCGTCCAGGCTGACGCTGCTCTCGTGGCTGGAGTTCACCGCCGGGCCGGTGCCGGTGTACGCCTCGCCGTCGAAGTCCGCGGGCGGCTGCACGGTCCGGACGATCGGCAGGTCGAACGCCTTGGCGAAGTCCCAGTCGCGCTGGTCCTGGCCGGGCACCGCCATGATCGCGCCGGTGCCGTAGCCCATCAGCACGTAGTCGGCCACGTACACCGGGATCAGCGCGCCGTTGACCGGGTTCGTGGCGTGCGCGCCGGTGAAGACGCCGGTCTTGTCCTTGTTCTCCTGCCGGTCCAGTTCGGACTTGCGGGACACCTCGGCGCGGTAGGCCGCGATCGTGTCGGCCTGCTCGGCGGACGCGATCACGTCCACCAGCGGGTGCTCGGGCGCCAGCACCATGTACGTCGCGCCGAACAGCGTGTCCGGCCGGGTGGTGAACACCTCGATGTCGACGCCGTCGTGCCCGGCCACGGCGAACTTGACCCGGGCGCCGTGCGAGCGCCCGATCCAGTTGCGCTGCATCGCCTTGATCTTGTCCGGCCAGTCCAGCCGGTCCAGGTCGTCGATCAGCCGGTCGGAGTACGCGGTGATCCGCATCATCCACTGGCGCAGCGAGCGCCGGAACACCGGGAAGTTGCCGCGCTCGCTGCGGCCGTCCGCGGTGACCTCCTCGTTGGCCAGCACGGTGCCCAGGCCGGGGCACCAGTTCACCGGCGCCTCGGACAGGTACACCAGGCGGTGCTGCCCCAGCAGCTTCTCCCGCTCCGGCCGGGTCAGCTCCGCCCACGGCCGGTCCGGCGTGGGCCGCTCACCCGAGGCGAACTGCGCCTCCAGCTCGGCGATCGGCCTGGCCCGGCCCGCCGCCGGGTCGTACCAGGAGTTGAAGATCTGCAGGAAGATCCACTGGGTCCACTTGTAGTAGTCCGGGTCGATGGTCGAGATCCGGCGCCGCTCGTCGTGGCCCAGGCCCAGCCTGCGGATCTGCCGCAGGTAGGTCTGGATGTTGTCCTCGGTGGTCTTGCGCGGGTGCTGCCCGGTCTGCACCGCGTACTGCTCGGCGGGCAGGCCGAACGCGTCGAAGCCCATCGTGTGCAGCACGTTGCGGCCGTTCATCCGGTGGTACCGGGCGAACACGTCGGTGCCGATGAAGCCCAGCGGGTGGCCGACGTGCAGGCCGGCGCCCGACGGGTACGGGAACATGTCCTGCACGAACAGCTTGTCGGCGGGCACGTCGCCCTTGAGCGGCCCGACGGGGTTGGGCGCGTGGAAGGTGCCCTGCTCCTCCCAGTGCCGCTGCCAGCGCCGCTCGATCTCGCCGGCCAGCTCGGCGGTGTAGCGGTAGGCGGGCGTCGCGTCCGCCGCGTCGGTGCTCATCGGGATGTCCCTCTCCATCGGTACCTGCCCCTGACATGACGAAACCCCCCAGCCCGGAAGGGCATGAGGGGTTGCCGCGCGGACCTGGCTGTCGAGGTCTGCGCGGCTAGCTAAGGAGCAGGCGGGCCTTGCTCATGTCGTCAACGGTATCAGCGCAGCGCAAGCGCGATGAACCGGGTGAACTCCTCGGCCGCGAAGTTGTCGTCGCTGACCAGCAGCAGGGTGCGCTCACCGGAGGGCAGGCGCGGGCCCCACGTCAGGCCCTCGACGTTGTCGATCACGGGCAGCGGGAAGTCGTGCAGGTCGGCGAGCTGCTTCTTGCGGACCGGGCGCACGTCGTCGGCGAGCACGTCCTGGTCGCGCACGTCCGTCGCGCCCGCGATGTCGACCTGGAAGAGGCGCACCTTGTAGTCCGCGCCGGGCACCCAGCTGCGTTCGAGCGCGTAGTAGCGGCCGGGCACCTTCGGGTCGGCGAGGATCGCGGGCACGCCGGTGTCCGGACCCCACGGGCCGGGCTCGGGCTCGGCGAACAGCGGTTCCAGCGGGTAGGCGTGCTGGCGCACGACCGCGCCGTCCCGGGTCTGCACGGTGAGGCGGGTGAGCGCGCCCCGGTCGACGGTCGGCAGGTCGCCGTCCTGCAGGAGCGGTCCCTCGACCACGCTGGTGAGCAGCACGCCGTCGGGGGAGAACGTGATCGCCTCCAGGGCGAGGTTGCGGCGCGGGCCGCGGTCGGGCGTGTAGGCGTAGTTCCCGGGCAGCGGCAGGCTGCTCACGTAGCCGCCGTCGCGGTCGGCCCGCTGGATCGAGGGCTGGACCACGACCGGTCCGGCGGTCCTGGGCCGCTCGCCCTCCTGGCTCCACCAGTAGTCGCCGGTCACCGGGTCGACCCGGATCTCCTCGGGGTCGACGGTGCGGCCGTCGTCCAGGGCCGGTGGCGAGTAGGTGCCGCCGTCGGCGTGGCGCAGGGCGCGCGTGCCGGTGATCCGGACGTCGTGCACGCCGGAGGCGTCGACGCGCAGGTCGGCGGTGTAGAAGCGGGCCGGGGTCGTGTACGAGCGATCGTCGCTGATCAGGACGTACCCGCCGGTGGTCGGGTCCCGGTCGACGCCGGACAGGCCACCGACCGTCGTGCCCTCGAACTGCATGGCGTTCGGCAGGGTGGTGTGGCCGAGGAAGCGGACGCCGGGCGCCGCGGAGGCGGCGGGCGCGGCCGAGACGAGCGCGGCGACGACCACCGACCCGGCCAGCCAAGATCGAATTCCCATGGTGACGAGCTTTCCGACCGGACCGGCCGTCCGTAAGACCACGATCGAGTGAAGCCGGGGCTGGTGCCACCAAGATCGGATCACCCGCCTACCCTCGGTGGGGTGAACATCGTGCTGCCTGTGGTGCTGGGTCTGATCGGGGTCGCGTTCGCGGCGGTCGGCTTCCTCGGCGTGCGGGGCCGCCTGCACCGCAACCGCTTCTTCGGCGTGCGCACCAAGGCCACGCTGCGCGACGACGAGACGTTCGCACTGGCCAACAAGATCGCCGGCGTGCCCAACCTGACGGCGGGCGCCATCGCCGTCGTCGCGGCCGTCGCGGCGGCGGTGAACCCGGCGTTGACGCTGGTCATCGGCCTGGTCGGGCTGGTCGGCAGCGTGGTCGTCGCGAGCGCGGGCGGCGTGCTCGGCCACCGGGCCGCCGACGCCCTGCCCGAGCAGGCCCCCGCCGGCTGCGGCGGGTGCGCGTGCTCCGGCGCCGGCGGCGGCTGCGGCGTGCTCAGCCGGGCCTGAGGCTAGTTCCGGCGGATGTCGGTCGGGAAGGTGGCGAGCAGTGCCGTCGGCATCCCCTGCCGGCGCAGCACCCGTCCCCACAGGTCGACGTTCGGCGGCGTCATGACGTCGTCGGGCAGGCCCTTCACCACGATCCAGTCGCCGCGCCCGACCTCGTTGCCCAGCTGGCCCTCGCCCCAGCCCGAGTAGCCCGCGAACACGCGCATCCCGCGCACCTTCGCCACCAGCGCGTCCGGGTCCGCGTCCAGGTCGACCAGGGCCACCGGGCCGTGCACGCCGACCACCCCTTCGAGCGACGCGAGGTCCTCGCCCGTGCGCAGCGCGGCCAGGCACAGCGCCGTCTTCTGCTCCACCGGCCCGCCGATGTAGACCGCCTGCGGTCGGCTCACGTGCGGCCCCCAGGCGGGCAGCACGTCGTGGACGGCGACCTCGCTCGGCCGGTTCAGCACCACGCCCAGGCTGCCTTCGTCGCGGTGGTCGATGACGTAGACCACCGTCCGGCGGAAGTTGGGGTCGGTCAGGCTCGGTGCCGCGACCAGCAGCGAACCCGGTTCGACGTCGGCATCAGGGCGCACACCGAGCATGATCCCAGACAACGCGCGTGTCCCAGGCGACAGCGGCACCTCCGCCGCGCCGGAACATCCGGGTTACCGTGTTCGTTGCAAGGAACGTCAGGCGCCATCGAGTCCCCCGGGCCCACTGAAACGCCTACGCGGAATACCGTCCGGCTGGAGCCGCGTAGTGCCACCCGCCGAGAGGCGACCGGGCGCCTGGCACCAGGGAGGCCGGACCCCACGCGGGTCCGGCCTTCGTGGTGGACGCCCCAGGAGGCATAGGCTCACCACGTGACCACGGCCGGCTCCACCGCGGCGAAGCACCACCTCGGTGTCCGGAAGCTCCTCGCGGTGGCGGACTTCCGCAGGCTGCTGGCCTCCAGGCTGGCGGCCCAGTGGGGCGACGGCCTGTTCCAGGCGGGCCTGGCCGGCGCGGTCCTGTTCAACCCCGAGCGCCACACCGACCCGCTCGCCGTCGCGGCCGGGTTCGCCGTGCTGCTGCTCCCGTACTCGGTGATCGGACCGTTCGCGGGCGCCCTGCTGGACCGGTGGGACCGCCGCCGGGTGCTGGTGGTGGCGAACCTCACGCGCGCCGTGTTCATCCTGCTCACCGCGACGGCCGTCGGCCTCGGGCTCGGCGGCGTGCCGCTGTACGCCTCGGCGCTGTTCGTCACCGGTGTCAGCCGGTTCGTCGGCTCCGGCCTGTCCGCCTCCCTGCCGCACGTGGTCGAGGGCGACCACCTGGTGGAGGCGAACGCGTTCGTCACCACGCTCGGCGCGCTGACCGCCGTGCTCGGCGCGGGGTGCGCGGTGGGGCTGCGGTCGGTGCTCGGCTCCGGTGACGGCGGCTCGGCGTGGACCACGACGTTCGCCGTCGCGGGGTCGTTGGGCGCCGCGTTCCTGGCCTCCCGCTTCGCGCGTGGAGCCCTCGGACCCGACGAGGTGGACGAGCCCAACCGGACGCTCACCGCGGTCGCCATGGGTCTGCTGGACGGCGCGCGGGCCGCGTGGCGCGCGCCCGGCGTGGCCGCCGCCCTGCTGGCGCTGCTCGCGCACCGGGCCGCGTTCGGGGCGTCGTTGCTGCTGACGTTGCTGCTGATGCGCAACACGTTCACCGACCACGGGCCGTTCAAGGCGGGCATGGCGGGGCTCGGCGAGGTCGCGGTCGCCGGTGGCGCGGGCATCCTGCTCGCGGGACTGGTGACCGACCGGGTCGTCGACGTGCTCGGCCGGCGCGGCACGGTCTGCGGCGCGCTGCTGCTGGCCGCGGCCACCCAGCTCGGCCTCGGCCTGCCGATGCTGCTGCCCACCATCCTGGCCGCGTCGTTCGTGCTCACGTTCGCGGGCCAGGTGGTGAAGCTGTGCGTGGACGCGGCCGTGCAGGGCGACATCGGCGACGAGGTCCGCGGCCGGGTGTTCGCCCTGTACGACACGCTGTTCAACGTCACGCAGGTGGCAGCCGTCACCGCCGCGGCGGCCGTCGTCCCCCTGGACGGGAGGGCGCCGGCTCTCGTGATCGCCGCGACGGTGGCGTACCTGCTCGGCCTGCTCGGTTACCTGCTGCTGGTCAGGAGGTCAGCGCGGCAGGGGTAGTCGGATGATCCCCGTCTCGTGCGCGTAGACCACGGCGGCCATCCGGTCGCGCAGGTTCAGCGCACGCAGGATCTCCGACACCACCGCCCCCACCTGGTGCTGGCTCAACGCCAGCACCCGCGCTATCTCGTGGTCCGCGAGCCCCCTGGCCAGGCAGCGGAGCACGGCCCGCTGCCGGTCCGACAACTCGTCCAACCCCTGAGCCCGGGTGCCCCCCTCGGACAATCCCCAAGCGTTCATACGACACCACCCCCAGTGCGCGTTCGACGCACACAGTCATGGTCCCGCAACGGGGTGTCACTGGCCAAGCCCACAGCACCAGATTGCTCACTTGGTGTCAGTCACGCGGTGGCTCGACGCCCTCCGCGCGGGCCCATTCGAGCAGCTCGGCGACCGCCTCGTCGTGGTCGAGCGGACCGCGGTCCAGGCGCAACTCCTTGAGGAACTTCCACGCCCGGCCGACCACCGGCCCCGGCGGCACGCCCAGCAGCCGCATGATCTCGTTGCCGTCGAGGTCCGGCCGGACCCGCTGGAGGTCCTCCTCGGCGGCGATCCGCTCGATGCGGCGCTCAAGGTCGTCGTACGTGCGCTGCAGGGCGTTGGCCTTGCGCCGGTTGCGGGTGGTGCAGTCGGCGCGGACCAGCTTGTGCAGGCGGGGCAGCAGGTCGCCCGCGTCGGTGACGTAGCGGCGCACCGCCGAGTCGGTCCACTCGCCGCTGCCGTAACCGTGGAAGCGCAGGTGGAGGTACACGAGCTGGGCGACGTCCTCGACGATCTCCTTGGCGTACTTGAGGGCGCGCAAACGCTTGCGGACCATCTTCGCCCCGACCACCTCGTGGTGGTGGAACGACACCCCGCCGCCCTCCTCGAACCGCCGGGTGTCCGGCTTGCCGATGTCGTGCAGCAGCGCGGCCAGCCGCAGCACGAGGTCCGGTTCCGGGGTCTCCTCCAGGTCGATGGCCTGGTCGAGCACGACCAGCGAGTGGTGGAACACGTCCTTGTGCTGGTGGTGCTCGTCGATCTCCAGCTTCATCGCGGGCAGCTCGGGCAGCACCACGTCGGCGAGCTTGGCCTCGACCATCAGCTCGACCCCGGCCCGCGGGTGCGCGCCGGTGAGCAGCTTGGACAGCTCCGCCTGCACGCGCTCGGCGGTGATGCGGCTCAGCTCGCCGGACATGGCCGCCATGGCCTCGCGCACGCGGGGCGCGACGGTGAAGCCGAGCTGGGACACGAACCGGGCCGCGCGCAGCATCCGCAGCGGGTCGTCGGAGAACGACTCCTGCGGGGTCGCCGGGGTGTCCAGGACCCCGGTCCGCAGCGCCTCCCGCCCACCGGTCGGGTCGACCAGCCGCCGGTCGACCACGTCGTAGGCCATCGCGTTGACGGTGAAGTCGCGACGGACCAGGTCGCCCTCGATGCTGTCGCCGAAGGTCACCTCGGGGTTGCGCGTCACGCCGTCGTAGCTGTCCGCGCGGAACGTGGTGACCTCGACGGTCTGCCCGTGCTTGGTCGCGCCGACGGTGCCGAAGGCGATGCCGGTGTCCCAGATCGCGTCCGCCCAGCCCTTGAGCAGCGCCATGACCTGCGGCGGCCGCGCGTCGGTGGTGAAGTCGAGGTCGCCGGACAGCCGTCCGAGCATGGCGTCCCGCACGCTGCCGCCCACGAGGTACAACCGGTGGCCGGCCGCGGCGAAGCGGGCGGCCAGCTCGTCGGCGACGGGGAGTGCGCTCAGCAGTTCCACCACGGCATCGTCCTGCCCGGGAGAAGTGGCGGCGGAGGCGATCGGTACGGACACGAAGAGCCAGCCTACTGGTCGGCGGGGTGCGACCCGAACGAGTTGTCCACAGGGGCCGGTCGCTGTTGATCACTTCCGGCAACCCCGCTGTCACGTCCCGTAATCGCTGGTCGCCACTACCATCAGGGCATGCCCCAGTCGTCCGGTCGCTCCGGCGGTCCCAAGCCGAGGCGCCGGAACCGGCGTCGCGGTCGGCGGCTGAAGACCGTCGACGAGACGTCGGCGGGCGGACTGGTGCTGGACTTCGAGCAGCACGTCGCCGCGATCATCGGGCGGCTCGACCGCCGCGGCCGGCTGCTGTGGTCGTTGCCCAAGGGTCACATCGAGGCCGGTGAGACCGCGGAAGAGACCGCGGTGCGCGAGGTCGCCGAGGAGACGGGTATTCATAGCAAGGTCCTGCGCCCGCTCGGCTCGATCGACTACTGGTTCGTCGCCGAGGACCGGCGGGTGCACAAGACCGTCCACCACTTCCTGCTGGAAGCGGTGGGCGGCGAGCTTTCCGACGAAGACGTGGAGGTCACCGAGGTGGCGTGGGTGCCCCTTGGCGAACTGGACGACCGGCTCGCCTACGCGGACGAGCGTCGACTGGTGCGCCGAGCCGCCGAACTGCTCTCCGAGTACCAGACGGACGGAGCGGAGTCGGCGTGAAACGGCTGCTGTCCGCACTAGCGGCGGCGGGGGTCCTGGTCGTGACGTCCGCGTCCGCGGCCCCCGCGGCACCCGTCGACAGCGGGCGGCTGCCCGTCCGACCGGCGCCCGCGACCCAGGTCTGGGCGACCAGGGCGCTGTCCAGCCAGCCCGGCCAGCAGTCGCAGGTGTGGCTGCGCCTGGACGTCGAGGAGATGACCCCGCGGGTGATCACCTCCGACGGGCCCGACTCGATCACCATCTCCGGCAAGGTCGTCAACGTCGGCGACCGGGCGCTGGAGGACATCGAGCTGCGCCTGGAACGCGGACAGCCGCTGACCAGCGAGGACGAGGTCCGCAAGGCGTTGCGCGAGCCGACCGACGCGGAGTTCGTGCAACCGAACTTCACCCCGGTCACCGACCGCCTGGAGCAGAACGAGTCGAAGCCGTTCCGGCTCACCGTCCCCCTGGGCGGCACCGACCCCACCTCGCTGCGGATCACCGAACCCGGCATCTACCCGGTCCTGGCCAACATCAACGGCGTGCCCGCGTACGGCGGCCGGGCCCGGCTGGCCGCGTTGAGCACCCTGCTGCCGGTGCTCGCGATGCCCGGCGGGCAGGCGCCGACCCCGCCCGCGAACCCGGCCAAGCTCACCCTGCTGTGGCCGCTGGCCGACCGGCCGCGCATCGTCACCGCGAACCCGACCGTGCTGACCGACGACGAGCTGGCGGGCTCGGTGTCCATGGGCGGTCGGCTGTACGGCCTGCTCATGGCCTACGAATCGGCGTTGACGAGCCCGCTGGCCGCCGGCGTGTGCCTGGCCGTCGACCCCGACCTGCTGCGCACGGTCGCCGCGATGGCCCAGGGCTACGAGGTGCGCGGCCAGGGCGCGGGCAAGGGCCGCAGCGGGGCCGAGCTGTGGCTGGACCGGTTGCGCCTGCTGGTCGCCGGTCGGTGCGTGATCGCGCTGCCGGACGCGGACGCCGACCTCGTGGCGCTGTCCCGCGCCGAGCTGGGCGGCCTCGGCGACCTCGCGCTCGACGGCACCGAGGTGATCCGCGACATCCTCCGCGTGCAGCCGACCCAGGGCCTGACCTGGCCCGAGGACGGCGTGCTCGACCAGCAGACGCTGGCGGCGCTGACCGGGCGGGGCGTCACGTCCCTCGTGCTCGACCAGTCGGCCGTGGCGGGCACCCCCGGCACGGGGCCGGTCCGGTTCGACGTGGCCGACGGCAAGCCGGTCACGGCCGTGCGCATCGACGGCATGGTGTCCGACGCGCTGCAGGGCACGGCGGCGACCCGGCCGGTCGCGGGCGTGACCACGCCGAGCGAGACCCGGCCGGTGTCGGTGCAGAACGCGCTGGCCGCGCTGACGTTCCGGGCCGGGTTCCAGAGCACCGGCCAGAACGTGGTCATCGCGCCGCCGCGCCGCTGGAACGCGCCGACCGGTGAGGTCGACACGCTGCTGCGCACGACGAAGTCCCTGGTCGCCGGGGGGTTCGCGACCCCGGTCGCGCTGGAGTCGCTGCTGGCGGCCCCGCCGGAGCAGACGGCGGCGCTGAGCTACCCGGTCGAGGCGGGCGCGCGCGAGGTGCCGCCCGCGGTCACCGCGTCGGTGGCGGACTCGTGGCGGCGGTTGCAGCAGCTGTCGGAGTCGATGAGCCAGCCGGACGCGGCGTCCGCCGAGCCGCGCGACCTGATCGACCCGCTGCGGATGACCCTGCTGCGCGCGGTGTCGGGCGCGTGGCGCGGCAACGAGGACGGGGCGCGTGGCGCGCTCGCGGTCGGCCGTGAGCAGATCGACGGGTTGCAGGGCCAGGTCACGGTGACCGAGCCGAACAGCCCGATCCTGCTCGGCTCCGGCGACAGCCCCATCCCGCTGTCGATCAAGAACCGGCTCGACGTGCGGATCACGGTGCGGATCGTGATCGAGGACACGCCGGGCATCGTGGCCAAGGAGCTGGCCGACGTCGAGCTGCCCGCGCGCGGCGACCGCCTGGTGCGGGTGCCGGTCGAGGTGCAGCGGTCCGGGCGGTTCCCGGTGCACATCCGCCTGGTCACCACCAGCGGCGTGGAGCTGGGCGAACGGGCCCGGTTGGAGGTGTCGTCCTCGGCGTACGGGACGATCACCGTGGTCATCACCGGCCTGGCCGCGGCCGCGCTGGTGCTGTTGTCCGCCCGCCGCATCTACCGTCGGGTGCGGGCCGCGCGGGCCGCCACGGCACAGGTGCCGGACGATGCGAGCGGGGTCACGCCGGAGAGGTCGAGCACGAGTTGAGCGGAACAACCACGGTGACGCAGGAGCAGCCCCAGGGCCCGTCGCTGGCGCGGGCCAGCGGTTCGATGGCCGTCGCCACGATCGTCAGCCGCGCCTCCGGGCTGCTGTCCAAGCTGCTGCTGATCGCGATCGTCGGCGTCGACGTGCTCAACGACTCCTACCAGGTCGCCACGACGCTGCCGACGATGATCAACGAGCTGCTCCTCGGCGGCGTGCTGACCAGCGTGGCGATCCCGCTGCTGGTGCGCGCCGAGAAGGAGGACGGCGACCGCGGCGAGTCCTACGCGCAGTGGATGATCACCATGTCGGCGGTGGTCCTCGGCATCGGCACGATCATCGCGATCGCGTGCGCGCCGCTGCTGACGGCGCTGTTCATCGACTCGTCCGACGCCAAGCCCGAGCTGGTCACCGCGTTCGCCTACCTGGTGCTGCCGGGCATCGTGTTCTACGGGCTGTCCGCGCTGATCGGCGCGATCCTCAACACCCGGCACGTGTTCGGCCTGCCCACGTGGGCGCCCGTGCTGAACAACCTCGTGGTGATCGCGACCCTGGTCGTGTACTGGCTGATGCCGGGGGAGATCTCGCTCGACCCGGTCCGGATGGGCCAGCCGAAGCTGCTGGTGCTCGGCCTCGGCACGATGCTCGGCGTGGCGTTGCAGGCCTCCGTGCTGGTCCCCGCGCTGCGGCGGACCGGGTTCCGGTTCCGCTGGCGGTGGGGCTGGGACCGGCGGCTGTCGGAGTTCGGCGGCCTCGCGTTCTGGGTGCTGCTGTACGTGGCGCTCGGCTTCGTCAGCATGGTCGTGCTGACCAAGGTCGCCACGCACGACCGCGGCGCGATCACCGTCTACAACATGCAGTGGCTGATCGCGCAGGTGCCGTACGGGGTGCTCGGCGTGTCGCTGCTCACCGCGCTGATGCCGAAGATGAGCCGCGCGGCGGCCGCGCACGACACCGGCGCGCTGGTCGGCGACCTGGCGTTCGGCAACCGGATGTCGGCGATCCTGCTGATGCCGTTCAGCGCGTTGATGACGGTCTCCGGCGTCTCCATCGGCCTGGCGCTGTTCTCGTTCGGCAAGTCCGACGTCGGTGGCGGCGAGGAGATCGGCACGGCGCTGGCGCTGTCGGCGTTCGGCCTGGTGCCGTACGCGATCACGTTGCTGCAGCTGAGGGTGTTCTACGCGTTGAAGGACGCCCGGACGCCGACGATCATCCAGGGGATCATCGTGGTGGTGCGGATCGCGCTGCTGTACGGGTTCCTGGCGATCGCGCCGCCGGACAAGCTGGCGGTCGGCGTGTCGGTCGCGATGTCGCTGAGCTTCGTGGTCGGCGCCCTGGTCGGCCAGCTGTGGCTGCGGATCAGGCTCGGCCGGCTGCGCACCGGTTACACCGCGTGGACGATCTGCCTCACGGTCGTGGCGTCCGCGATCGCCTTCGCGGCGGCGACCGGGCTGGCGTGGCTCGCCGTCCGCGTGCTGGGAATCGAGTCCCGCGTGGCGGGTGCCTGGGTGGAGGTGGTGGTCCAGGCGATCGTCGGTCTACCACTGAGCTTCCTCCTGCTCGCCCTGTTCCGGGTACCGGAAGTGAAGCCCGCGATCGGCAAGATCAGTCGTTTGGTGGGTCGCCGATGACCCCTCTGACCCGACCCGGTCACGTACCCTCGGCCCCGTGAGCAGCGGTCCGATCCAGAACACCTCGCTGGTGCCCGGCGGGGTGATCGGCGACGGCCGGTACCGGCTGCTGGCGCGCTCCGGGGTGGACCGGCGGTGCGACGCGCACCTGTGGCGGGCCAGGGACGGGCAGCTCAACCGGGACGTGGCGCTGACCGTGCTGGTGGGCAACCCGGCCGACCACGCCGCCGCGGCGCGGGCCAAGCGGACCGCCGAACGCGCCATGCACGCCTCCAGCTTCACCCACCCGGGCGTGGCCCGGGTGATCGACGTGTTGACACCCGGGGCGGGGATCAGGCCCGACGAGGGCATCCTCGGCGTGATCGTGGCCGAGTGGACCCAGGGCACGGACCTGCTCGACCTGATCGCCGAGGGCCCGCTGCCGGCGGGTGCGGCCACGCGGTTGCTCGAACCGCTCGGCGCGGCGATCGAGGGCGCGCACCACGCCGGTCTCGTGCTCGGCGCCGACCACCCGCAGCGCATCCGGGTGACGTCGGACGGCAGGCTCCGGCTGGCGTTCCCCGGCCCGCGGCCCGACGCGATCGCCCGTGACGACGTCAAGGGCCTCGGCGCGATCCTGTACCTGCTGCTCACCGGGAAGTGGGCGCTGCCCGACGGCCCGGACGGCGTGCCCGCCGCGCCCACGGGGCCGGACGGCGCGGTGCTCGCGCCGAGCGCGTTGCACCCCTACGTGCCGCACGAGCTGTCGTCGGTCGCGGTGCGCAGCCTGGAGGACACCAGCGTCGGCGGGATCCGGACCAGTGCCGCGATCCTCCAGGTGCTCGACCAGATCACCCGGTCCGAGGCGCAGACCGCGCTGATCCGGCCGGTCCAGGACGACGCGGCGGACGACGGCGCGGTGTGGACCACGCAGCGCCCGGTCCGCGACAAGGACCGCAAGCACAAGCTGATGATCAGCGTGGCCGTGCTCGCGGTGGCCACGCTGGCCGTGGTCGTCTGGCTCGGCGTGCAGATCGTGAGCTTCTTCAGCGACGAGCCGTCGGGCGGCGGCGGACCGACGGTGGTGATCGGCCAGTCCACCGCGCCGGGGCAGAGCGGCCAACCCGCGCCGCCCGCGCCCCAGCCCGCCGGTCCCGTGCAGCCCGCGTCCGTCGGCGTGTACGACGTGACCAACCAGCCCGACAACGCCAACCGGGCCAGCCGCGCGGCCGACAACAACCCGACCACGGTGTGGCAGACGGAGAACTACTTCCAGCCGTTCCCGGCGCTCAAGCCCGGCATCGGGCTGATGGCCGGGTTCGCCGAGCCGGTGAAGCTGTCGTCGGTGACGATCACCTCGCCCAGCGAGGGCACGGTGGTGGAGATCCGCGTCGCGGGTGCCGCCGGCGCGCCGCTGGAGGAGACGAAGGTCATCGCGAACGCGACCCTGTCGGCGGGGCAGACCCAGATCCAGCTGGGCGACCACGAGCCGACCCAGCACCTGCTGGTGTGGATCACCAAGCTCACGGGCAGCGGCAAGAACAACCGCTCCGAGATCGCCGAACTGGTCTACACCCGCGCGCAGTAGCCCTCAGGTGCGGGTCGCGTAGCCGCCCAGCGCCGGTTCGAGCAGGTCGAAGACGCGGTGCGCGGACCGCGTGACGGTGGCCGCGATGTCGGCGTTGTCGTGCCCCTCCACGGTCAGCCGCAGCACTTCGCCGAACAGCAGCCGGTGCGCGCCCCCGAGCTGGGTGGCGACCGCCCGGGGCGTGATGTCGTCGGGCTCGGCGGCGGTCTCGGCGGCCAGGGCGGCGGCCAGGGCTTCCTCGCGCGCCTCGTGCAGTTCGCGCAGGCGCGCGGTCAGGGTGGGGCTGTCCACGACCATCCGGGCGAACGGCAGGCCGGAGAACCCGATCACCGGGTCGTGCCCGGCCGCGGCCTCCAGGAACGCCGTGCGCAGCGCGGCCAGCGCCGATTCGCCGACGGCCCGTGCGGCGACCGTGCGGGCGAGGCCCGCGGTGAACTCCTCGTGCTGGTCGAGGGCCAGGTCCTCCTTGCGCGCGAAGTAGTTGGTGACGGTCTTCTTGGCCACCCGCGCCGCCTCGGCGATGTCGGCGATCGTCGTCTCCTCGAACCCGCGCTCGATGAACAACCGGGTGGCGTGGTCGGAGATCGCCTGCCGGGTCTCCTGCTTCTTCTGCTCCCGCAGGCCGGTATTCGTGCTGGTCATGGCCCCACCTTGGCAGATTCGTACGTCGGGAGCAAACTTCGTCTTGACGTTAGGTAGTACGAATGTATAATTGCACTCGTAGCAAGAACAACGGAGGAGCCACCTTGCGACGAGAGCACCGGAACCACCGCCCGACCCGCGTCGACCGCAGGCCGCTGCCCGGCAAGCACCAGCCGGCCAGGCCGACCCGCGCCACCGGCGTGCCGCGCCGCCGCTCGTACTGATCCACCGATCCCGCACCGAGGAGACCGCTTGATCACCAAGTCCACGCTGTCGCTCAACGTCGACGACGTCACCGCGTCCAGCACCTTCTTCACCACGCACTTCGGCTACACCGAGCAGATGGCGGCCGACGGGTTCGCGTCGCTCGGCCACGAGGACGCGGTCGACCTGGTGCTGCTGCGCCGGGGCACCGAGGTGCTGCCCGAGGGCTTCCGCGACCAGCACGCCGCCGGGCTGATCGTCGCCTTCACGGTCGCCGACCTGACCGCCGAGCACGACCGGCTGCGCGCGGCGGGCGTCGAGATCACCATGCCGCTGCGCGAGGAACCGTGGGGTGAGCGCCTGTTCCAGGTGACCGACCCGAACGGCGTCATCGTCCAGCTCGTCGAATGGGTGAACTTGTGACGCGCGGTCGCGGCGGGCGAGTGCCGGGGCGTCGGCACTCGCCCGTGCAGGGGAAGAGGAGCGGGGTTGCCCGAGCCCGATAGGCTCCCGGCGTGACCGCCGCAGCCAGCTCGGACGCAGACCTCATCGCGGCGCACGCCGCGGGTGACCCGCACGCCTTCTCCGAGCTCGTGCGCAGGCACCGGGATCGCATGTGGGCCGTCGCGCTGCGCACGTTGCGCGATCCGGAAGAAGCCGCGGACGCGTTGCAGGAGGCGTTCATCTCGGCCTTCCGCGCGGCGGCGAGCTTCCGGGCCGAGTCGCAGGTGACCACCTGGCTGCACCGAATAGTCGTCAACGCCTGCCTCGACCGGATGCGCAGGCGGCAGACCAGGCCGACCGTCCCCCTGCCCGAGGCGGGCCCCGGCGAGCCGGTGGCGCCCCGCGACGCGATGGCCGAGCGCGAGACCCGCCTGGTGGTCCAGGCCGCCCTCAACGAGCTGCCGGAGGAGCAGCGCGCCCCGATCGTGCTGGTCGACGTGGAGGGCTACTCGGTGGCCGAGACGGCGCAGCTCCTGGGCATCGCGGAGGGCACCGTCAAGTCCAGGTGCGCCCGCGGGCGGGCCAAGCTCGCCAAAGTTCTGGGACACCTCCGGAACCAGAGTGCAGATGCGAACGTCCCAGTGAACGATGTGCAGGTGCAACAGGGACGTCAGTTGGAGGAACGATGACCGGCAATGCGCGGCGTTCAGGGCCGCCGTGGTCCGTCGACCTGCTGGCTGATCTGCACGCGGGGGCTCTGGACCCGCGGACCGAGGCCGAGCTGCGGCCGCTGGTCGAGAACGACCCCGAGGCCCGCGAGATCCTCGCCGCCCTCGACGCGACGCTCGACGACCTGCGCGACCTGCCGCCGATCCCCATGCCGCGCCACGTGGCCGAGCGGATCGACGCGGCCCTCGCCGACGAGGCACGACCGACCGCCCCGGTGATCGACTTCGCGCAGGCCAAGGCCCGGCGCGCCAAGCGGCTCGGCTGGGGCGCGGGCCTGCTCGCGGCGGCCGCGGTCGCCGTCGGCGTCGCGGTGGTGGCGATCCCCCGGGACAACACCGCCGGCGACGGCGGCGTGGCGCAGGGGGACAAGACCTCGACCACGCCGGCCAGCGCGACCGCCCTGCCGCCCGGTGGCGACAAGATGCCCGCGGTGCGCGGCGAGAACTTCGGCCCGGTGTTCGGCGACGTGCTCAAGGCGCAGAACTACGGCCCGCTGGAGAACCAGGAGCAGCTGGCCGACTGCCTGCGCGGCGCGAACATCACGGCGGGCAAGCCCCTCGGTGTCAGCCCCATCACGTTGGACGACAAGCCCGCCGTGATGGCGATCCTGCCCGGCGGCACGCCCGGCGCGTACCGCATCGTGGTGGTCGACCCCCAGACCTGCGGCCCGGACAACCCCGAGGGCGTCCTGGCGAACAGCACCATCGAGCCGTAGCCGAGCCGTGTAGCCGAACTCACCGCGAACGCGCGGAATTACCGCACCCTACGATCCGTTGTGCGAAGAGCCGGGCCGGGTGATCCAGGTCCGGGAGCGACTAACGGAGGTCGAGGGTGTCGGACGTTCGGAACCTGATCGTCGTGGGATCGGGGCCCGCCGGGTACACCGCGGCGGTCTACGCGGCGCGTGCCCAGCTCGAACCACTGGTGTTCGAGGGCTCGCAGTACGGCGGCGCGCTGATGACCACGACCGAAGTCGAGAACTACCCCGGTTTCCGCGACGGCATCATGGGCCCCGACCTCATGGAGCAGATGCGGGAGCAGGCCAAGCGCTTCGGCGCCGAGCTGCGCGCGGAGGACGTCGACGCCCTGGAGCTCGACGGCCCGGTGAAGTACGTCACCGCGAACGGCACCCGGTACGCCGCCCGCGCGGTCGTCCTCGCCATGGGCGCGGCGGCGCGCTACCTGCACGTCCCCGGCGAGCAGGAGCTGCTCGGCCGCGGTGTGTCGGCCTGCGCCACCTGCGACGGCTTCTTCTTCCGCGACCAGGACATCGCGGTGATCGGCGGCGGCGACTCGGCGATGGAGGAGGCGACGTTCCTGACCAAGTTCGCCCGGACCGTCACGATCATCCACCGCCGCGAGGAGTTCCGCGCCTCCAAGATCATGCTGGAGCGCGCGCGGAGCAACGAGAAGATCAAGTGGCTGCTCAACGCCGAGGTGGTCGAGGTGCTGGGCCAGAGCGCGGGTTCGGTGTCCGGGGTGAAGACCCGCGACACCCGCACCGGTGAGGTCACCGAGCACCCGTTCACCGGCTTCTTCGTCGCCATCGGCCACGACCCGCGCAGCGAACTGGTCAAGGGCCAGGTCGAGGTGGACGGCGAGGGCTACGTCCAGGTCGTCGGCCGGACCACCCACACGAACGTGGACGGCGTGTTCGCCGCGGGCGACCTCGTCGACCACACCTACCGCCAGGCGATCACCGCCGCCGGCTCGGGCTGCGCCGCCGCGATCGACGCGGAGCGCTGGCTCGCCGAGCACGGGACCACGGAGGCCGCCGTCACCGCCGAGCACGTCGGCGGCGGCTACGGCGAGCCCGTCTCCACCAGCTGAACCCACACTTTCCGCAAGGGAGATACAACATGGCAGGCTCCACCGTGGTCACGTCCGCGCAGACCTTCACCGACGACGTCCTCACCAGCGAGAAGCCGGTGCTGGTCGACTTCTGGGCCACCTGGTGCGGCCCGTGCAAGATGGTCGCCCCGGTGCTCGAGGAGATCGCCGCCGAGCACTCCGAGAAGATCACCGTCGCGAAGCTCGACATCGACGCGAACCCGTCGATCGCGCGGGACTACCAGATCATGTCCGTGCCCACCATGATCCTGTTCCAGGGCGGGAAGCCGGTGAAGCAGATCGTCGGCGCCAAGCCGAAGGCCGCGCTGCTCAAGGACCTGTCCGACGTGCTCTGAGCGCAACCCGAACGGGTGACCCGTCCGTCTTTTGCAGAGGCGGACGGGTCACCCGTTTGTGGATCCGTGACCACTCGCAGTAGCCCCGTCCGTGGCGTCGGCCGGAGCAAGGCACAATAGGGCGTCAAGGTTGCGTCGACGGATGTCGGCGCCTTAGTGAGCGAGGGGTGCATGCTGCTACTCCGCCGCGGGGATTTCGGTCCGGACGTCGCCGAGGTCAGGGCAACGCTGACGAAGCTCGGTCTGCTGTCCGATCCGCAGCCGTCCCAGGTGTTCGACCTGCCGGTCGAGCACGCTGTGCGCGCGTTCCAGCAGCAGCGGGGTCTCATCACCGACGGCATCGTCGGCCCGGCCACGTACCGCGCGCTGCGCGACGCGACCTACCGACTCGGCGACCGCCCGCTCGCGTTCCTCATCGCGCAGCCGGTGACCGGTGACGACGTGTCCGCGTTGCAGGAGCGCCTGCTGGAGCTGGGCTACGACGCCGGTCGGGCCAACGGCGAGTTCGGTCAGCAGACCGAACTGGCGTTGCGGAGCTTCCAGCGCGACTACGGCTTGATCGTCGACGGCATGTGCGGTCCGGACACGGTCCGCGCGCTGCGCCAGCTCCAGCCCAAGGTGCGCGGTGGGCGGCCGGTGTTCCTGCGCGAGCAGGAGCGGGTCCGCCGGGCCGGGCCGAGGCTCTCCGGCAAGCGGATCATCATCGACCCCGGTCACGGCGGCGCGGACCGCGGCGTCGTGGTCGACGGCGTGTCCGAGGCCGACGTCATGCTCGACCTGGCCAGGCTGCTCGAGGGCAAGATGGCCGCCACCGGCATGGAAGCCCTGCTCACGCGCGGGCCGAACCACAACCCGGACGAGGGCGAGCGCGCGCGCTTCGCCAACGAGGCGGGCGCCGACCTGATCCTGTCGCTGCACGCCGACCGCAACGACTCGCCGCTGGCCAGCGGTGTGGCGACGTTCCACTTCGGCACGGGCAACGGCACGTCGTCCACGGTCGGCGAGGCGCTGGCCGGGTTCATCCAGCGCGAGATCGTGGCGCGGACCGGGATGCTGGACTGCCGCACGCACCCCAAGACGTGGGACATGCTGCGGATGACCCGCTGCACGGCGGTCCGGGTCGAGGTCGGCTACCTGACCAACCCGGGCGACCGGCAGCGGCTGGCGAACCCGTCCTTCCGCGACGTCGTGGCCGAGGGCATCCTCGTCGCGGTGAAGCGCCTGTACCTGCTGGGCAAGGACGACCAGCCGACCGGCACGTTCACCATGGACGACCTGCTGCGGCACGAGGTCGCCACCGGCAAGATCCGCTGACCCCACCGGGCCCACCCGCCAGCTCCGACTTCTGAAGCGCGGAGCTTCGCCACGGCCGCCGGGTAGGGCGCCTACCAGCCCGTCAGCACGTCCAGCACCTCGGCGACGGCGTCCTCGTCGTCCGCGCGGTTCTGGGCCCGCAGGTCCAGCATCAGGTCGGTCAGCTCGTCCACCAGGTGCTCGCGCGGGATGCCCTCGGCCTGCCACCCGTCGAGCAGTGTGCGAATCTTCTCGAAGTCCCGCGATCCCTCGATGATCGCGAGTACCTTGCCCTGGATCTCCACCCCCACGTCCACGAGTCGATCTTATTGGCCGGCGCCGCCGGTGAGGAGCACGATGGAGTTCTACCGCCTCGAACCCGAGGTCGCCGGTGTGTTGGGCGAGGGCACGGTGATCGACGCCGCGGCGCACCCGCCGCGCATCGAAGCGGTGCACTACGAGATCACCGACTGGTCGGGTGACGACCTGGTCGAAGCGTTCCCGGTGTACCTGGTCACGGACGACCTGGCCGACACCCTGGTCGACAGCGGTCTGGACGCGTTCCGCATCCGGCGCGCCACGGTGACCCTCTCCGACGAGGCGCAGGAGATGCTGGAGGGCACGGAGCTGCCGACCTTCCACTGGCTGGAGGTGACCGGCCAGGCGGGCGTCGACGACCTCGGCGTCACCGACCAGGGCCAGCTCGTGGTCAGCGAGCAGGCGCTCGACCTGTTCCAGGGCGGCACGCTGGAGAGCTGCGACGTCGACCGCTACTAGCGGGCCGGCATCTCCCACGGGATGCCCGGCAGCACGTGACCGGTCTCCAGCAACGACTTCAGGTTCGACAGCACGGCCGCCCAGCCCGACGCCGCACCCGCGCGATCGGCCTCGTCGGCCAGGCCGGTGTGGGTGACGGTCAGCCGCACGATCTCGCCGTAGGCCTCGATCAGGAACGTCACGGTGGACGTCACCGACGGCTCGGCCGGGTCGGCCCACGTGGTCACCAGTCGGCGCGGCGGCTCGGCCTCGACGACGTGGCCCACCACGTCGTCGACGTCCGACCCGTCCGTGCGCCGGTGCGCCCAACCGGACCCGACCTGCCAGTCCGACACGTTGCGGTGGCCCCAGTACTCGGCCGTCACATCGGCGTCGGTCAGGGCCTGCCACACCCGTTCGGGCGTGCTCTCGATGTACGTCACGTACACGAACTCCGGCTTCACCGGTTCCTCCGCTCGTCGTTTCACGTCGCTGAGCAGCCGCAGCCGCGGCCGCTCGAACTTGTCGATCCACCGCTCCTGCACCTCGTGCAGCGGCACCGGGTTGAGGTAGTGGAGCTTCTCCCTGCCCCGGCGGGCGGTGCTGACCAGGTTCGCCGCCTCCAGCACGGCCAGGTGCTGGGTGACGGACTGCCTGGTCATGCCCAGCCGCGCGCACAGCTCACCGAGGGTCTGGCCGTTCTCCTCGTGCAGCCGGTCCAGCAGGAAGCGGCGCGTCTCGTCGGCCAGGGCTTTGAACACCTTGTCCACACCGCACGTTATGCAGGCAAATACCTGCATGTCAACTCGCGGCGAAGAAACCGCAGGTCAGGACGGGTGTCAGACAGGCTTGAGACTGGGCTCCGCCGCTGCCGCCGTGGACACGGTCACCGAGCTGAGCAACCGCTCCAGCGCCGCCTCCACGTCTTCCTTCCAGGAGGACGCGCTGCGCAGCTCAAGCCGCAACCGCGGCCAGCGGGGGTGCGGGCGGACGGTCTTGAAGCCCACCTGGAGCAGGAAGTCGGCCGGCGTGACGCAGCTGGGCCCGTCGACCTCCGGCCGGTTGTCGCCGAACGCCTCGATCGCCTTCACGCCGCGTCGGGTGAGGTCCTTGGCCACCGTCTGCACCAGCACCCGGCCCAGGCCGCCACCGCGGAACTCCGGCAGTACCTCGAGGCCGGTCATCAACACGGCGTCGGGGCTGGCGGGGGAGGTGGGGAACGCCAACGACCTCGGCACGGCCGCGGGCGGCGCGTAGAACACCGAACCGGCGGGAATCCCGTCGGCGTAGATGATCCGACCGCAGGAACCCCACTCCAACAGCACGCTGGAGACCCAGGCCTCCTTCTCGAACTCGGTGTCCCCGAACTCCTCGGCCTGCTCCTTCAGGTGCGGCGCGAGCTCCCAGAACACGCAGGTACGACTGTGCTTGGAGAGGTTCTCCAGGTTGTCCAAGGTGACGCCCACGACACGACGCGACACCCCGACCTCCAAGCCCCCGAAAACACGTCCCCCCACGAGGATAGGCGGATGTGACCCCCGCCCGGAAGGCAGATGCCCCGAACGGGACGGCCGTTACACTCGGGCGGGAACAAACCCGCCGGTAACGCCCCACCTACGGAGTTTCCCGTGAACCTACCCGGACAGCCCCCCAAGCAGGGAGCCAGAAGCCTCGACCCCCACCTGCGCCGGTACGCGGCGCGGACGGCGGGCATGACGGCATCGGAGATCCGGGCGCTCTTCGCGGTGGCGAGCAGGCCTGAGGTGGTGTCCCTGGCGGGAGGGATGCCCCACCTGGCAGCACTGCCGCTGGACTCCCTCAGCGCGGAAGTGGCCGATGTGGTGGCCACGGAGGGCCTCGTGGCGCTCCAGTACGGCAGCGCGCACGGCGTGCCCGAGCTGCGTGAGCAGATCTGCGAGGTCATGGCGCTGGAGGGCATCAAGGCCCACCCGGACGACGTCGTGGTGACCGTCGGCTCCCAGATGGGCCTGGACATGGTCACCCGGATCTTCTGCGACCCCGGTGACGTCGTGCTGGCCGAGGGGCCGTCCTACGTGGGCGCGCTGGGCTCCTTCACCGCCTACCAGGCCCAGGTCGTCCACGTGGGCATGGACGCCGACGGCCTCATGCCGGAGGCGCTGCGCGAGGCCATCGCCGCCGTCGAGCGGTCCGGCAGGCGCATCAAGTTCCTCTACACGATCCCGAACTTCCACAACCCGGCCGGCGTGACGCTCGCCGTCCAGCGCCGGGCCGAGGTCCTCGACATCTGCCGCACCCACGGCATCCTCGTGGTCGAGGACAACCCGTACGGCCTGCTGGGCTTCGACGGCGTCACCTACCCGGCGCTGCGGTCGGCCGACCCGGACAACGTGGTCTACCTGGGCTCGTTCTCCAAGACCTTCGCCGCGGGCCTGCGGGTCGGCTGGGTCCTCGCGCCGCACGCGGTGCGCGAGAAGCTCGTGCTGGCCGCCGAGTCCGCGACCCTGTGCCCGCCGACGCTCAACCAGCTCATCGTGTCGCGCTACCTGACGACGCACGACTGGAAGGGCCAGATCAAGACCTACCGCGAGGCCTACCAGGAACGCCGTGACGCGGCGATCTCCGCGCTCGAACAGCACATGCCGGTTGGTTCCACGTGGAACAAGCCGAACGGCGGCTTCTACGTCTGGGTGACCGTGCCCGAGGGCATCGACACCAAGGCGATGCTCCCGCGCGCGATCACCCAGCGCGTCGCGTACGCCTCGGGCACCGGCTTCTACGCCGACGGCCTCGGCAGCCGCCAGCTGCGCATCTCGTACTGCTACCCGACGCCCGAACGCATCCGCGAGGGCGTGCGGCGGCTCGCGAACGTCATCAAGGACGAGATCGAGCTGCACGAGACGTTCGGCCCCACCGTGGGCCGCGCCATCACGGGTAACCCGTTCTCGGGCACGAACAGCCCGTCGCCCGATACCGCTTGATCAGGAGTAGAGAGTTGTCCAACCGCTGGGTCGCAGTCCTGTCCGGGGGCCTTTCGCACGAGCGGGAGGTGTCCTTGCGGTCCGGTCGCAGGTTGTCCGCGGCGTTGCGCGGGGTCGGCCTGGTCGTGGAGGAGTGGGACGCCGACGGCAACCTGCTCACCCGCCTCAAGGAACACCGGCCGGACGCCGTCGTGGTCGCGCTGCACGGCGGCGAGGGTGAGAACGGGTCGGTGCAGACGATCCTGGAGCTGATGGACGTCCCGTTCGTCGGCACCGACTCGCGCGCCTGCCGCCGTGCCTGGGACAAGCCGACCGCCAAGGGCGAGCTGGCCCGTGCCGGCCTGACCACCCCCGAGTGGGCCGTGCTGCCCCACGCCACGTTCCGCGAGCTGGGTGCCCAGCCGGTGCTGGACGCCATGGTCGATCGCCTGGGGCTGCCGCTGATGCTCAAGCCGGACCAGGGCGGCTCGGCACTGGGCGCCCAGGTGGTGCGGGACGCGGCCGAACTCCCCACCGCGATGGTCGGCTGCCTGGCGTACGGCGACACCGTGCTCGCCGAGCGGTTCGTCGAGGGCGTCGAGGTCGCCGTGGCCGTGGTCGACGGACCGGACGGGCCGTACGCCCTGCCGCCGGTCGAGATCGTCCCGGAGAACGGTGTCTACGACTACACCGCCCGGTACACGGCGGGCCTGACCGACTTCCACGCCCCGGCCCGCCTGGACGAGAAGGCCGCACAGGCGGTCGGCGAGCTCGCCGTCGCCGCCCACCGCCTCCTCGGGCTGCGGGACGTGTCGCGCACCGACGCGATCGTCGCCGCGGACGGCACGGTCCACTTCCTCGAAGTGAACGTCTCGCCGGGCTTGACCGAGACCTCGCTGCTGCCGATGGCCGTCGAAGCCGCCGGCAAGTCCCTCGGTGAGATCTACGCCGGCCTCGTCGAGCGAGCGGTAAACCGTTAGACCCTCTCACTTATTGGTGACGGCCCGTGTCCGATCGGACGCGGGCCGTCATCGTCACCGTGACATAAGGCCCCGGGGTGATCCCTTGCGGGCCGCACGAATCCCATTTGTCCGATTTTTGGGTCCGTCGCTATCGTGGTCGTCATCCGGCCGGATCGGCGGTGGTGCGGGGTGGAAACGGACGACGACGACCGTTCGCGGCACAACGTGACGGCCGGATTGGTGACGTTCGCCGGTATCTTCGGCGCCGCTTTCAGCGTGGCGGCGTTCCTGCTGCCGGCCGGGGACGTGGGTCGCAAGCTCGTGCTCGCCGTGTTGCTCGCGAGCCTGTCCGCGCTCCTGTGGCGCGGGGTGGTGGCGTTCGCCCGCGGCCGGCTGGACCCGGTGTTCGCGGCGTTGACTGCGGCGAGCCTCGCCCTGGTGACCTGGTACGCGGTGCTGGCGGTGGGGGAGCGGGATCGGCAGCTCGACGCCCTCCGCTCCTCGACCGGTCCGACGCCGAGCGCGACGACCGCGACGGCCAAGTCCGCCACCTCCGGCACGACCACCCCGGCGGGACCCACCACGACGACCGCGGCGGGCCTCGGCGAGTTCGCGCCCTCGACCGAGGAGATCTACAGCAGCGGCGTGGTCGAGATCGAGCTCGACCGGTACGGGTTGATCTTCGACTCCCACCGCCGGTGGGGCACGTCCAGCGGGTGGGGCGGTTCGACGGACGGCAACGGCAGCGACATCTTCTTCAGCGAGTCCGGGATCATCGGCCGGGACGGCACCGGCTTCGCGCCGGTCGGCGCGGACGAGCCGAAGAGCTTCGAGCGCTGCCGGGACCAGGCGGACTGGGCCGGCTCGCTGACGTGGCAGCAGGTGCGGAAGGGCAGCTTCGTGTGCCTGCGCGCCGACAGCGGCCGGCGCGGGCTGCTCCGCGTGGACGAGATGCCCGACCCGGGCGCGGACCGCAAGCGCGTGACCGTGACCGGGATGGTCTGGGCGACCGTGAACCGCTAGTCGAGCGTCGACCACGTGCGTCCGGCGGGACGTCAGGTGGTCGACGCCGCCCCTACTCCGCCGCGCGTCCTCGCTGCGCCGCTTCCGGCGACATGAGCTGGATGATCCGTTCGAGGTCGTCCACCGACCCGAACTCGACCACGATCCGACCCTTCCGCTGCCCCAGCTCGACCTTCACCCGGGTGTCGAAGTTGTCCGACAGCCGCTCCGCCAACTCCTGCAGGCCGGGCGCCTGGATCGGCTTGCGCCGGGCCGCCTTCGCCTTCGCCGGCTCCGCGCCCTTGGCGAGCGTCACCGCTTCCTCGGTCGCCCGGACCGACATCCCCTCCGCGACGATCCGGGTGGCCAGCTCCTCCTGCACACCGGGATCCTCGATCCCCAGCAACGCGCGCGCGTGGCCGGCCGACAGCACGCCCGCCGCGACCCGCCGCTGCACGGGCAGCGGCAGCTTCAGCAACCGGATCGTGTTGGTGACCACCGGCCGGCTGCGCCCGATCCGGTCGGCCAGCTCTTCGTGCGTCACGCCGAACTCCTCCAGCAGCTGCTGGTAGGCCGACGCCTCTTCCAACGGGTTCAGCTGGACGCGGTGGATGTTCTCCAGCAGCGCGTCGCGCAGCATCACGTCGTCGGCGGTGTGCCGCACGATGGCCGGGATCGTCTTCAGCCCCGCCAGCTGGGTCGCCCGCCACCGCCGCTCGCCCATGACGAGCTCGTAGTGGTCGGGCCCGATCGCGCGCACCACGATCGGCTGCATCAGCCCGAACTCGCGGATCGAGTGCTCCAGCTCCCGCAGCGCTTCCTCGTCGAAGACCTGGCGCGGCTGCTTCGAGTTCGTGCGGATCGAGTTGACCGGCAGCTCCTGGTACACCGCGCCGGCCACCTCCCCGGTCGGCGCCGAGGAGGAGGGCGCAGGGGCGGACGACCCGTTGGCCGCCGACCGGGCCGGCGACGCCGCCGGTGTGCCCGGAGGCGGGCCGCTGGGGATCAGGGCCGCGAGCCCGCGGCCGAGGCCACCCTTGCGCTGTTCCGTCATGCCGACCCCATCTCCGCGCCGAACTCGGCGATCTCCCGTGCCGCGTCGAGGTAGCTCATCGCGCCCCGTGAGCCGGGATCGTAGGTGAGCACCGTCTGACCGAATCCTGGTGCCTCGGAGACCTTCACGCTGCGCGGGATCACCGTTTTGAGGACCGTGTCGCCGAAGTGACCGCGCACCTCGCTGGTCACCTGGTCGGCCAGCTTCGTGCGGCCGTCGTACATGGTGAGCAGGATGGTGGACACGTTCAGCGTCGGGTTCAGGTGCGCCTGCACCAGTTCGATGTTGCGCAGCAGCTGCCCCAGGCCTTCCAGCGCGTAGTACTCGCACTGGATCGGGATCAGCACCTCCTGCGCGGCGACCATCGCGTTGACGGTCAGCAGGCCGAGCGACGGCGGGCAGTCGATGAACACGTAGTCGGGCTTGATCGGGTCCAGCGCCTCGGGGCTGAGCGCCTCCTTCAACCGCGACTCGCGGGCCACCATCGAGACCAACTCGATCTCCGCGCCGGCCAGGTCGATTGTGGCGGGCACGCAGTACAGGTTGGGGGACTGGTTGCTGACCTGGGCCGCCTCGGCGACGGAGATCTCACCGATCAGCACCTCGTAGACCGACGGCGTGCCGGAGCGGTGCTCGACGGCCAGTGCGGTGCTCGCGTTGCCCTGCGGGTCGAGGTCGATGACGAGGACCTTGAGCCCGTGGATGGCGAGTGCGGCGGCCAGGTTCACCGTGCTGGTGGTCTTGCCGACGCCGCCCTTCTGGTTGGCGACCACCATGACGCGGCGGCGGTCCGGGCGGGGGAGTTGGAGGGAGTCGGGGTGCAGGACGCGGGTGGCGCGTGCCGCTTCTTCCGCGATGGGGGTCCACACGGTGCTGTCTCCTGCCGGTTCCACGTTGGTTGCCAAGTTCGGGTCGTGCGCGGGACGGAGCACCTCGCCGGCGCCCACCACACCTTCGGGCTCGGTTTCACGTGAAACACCGGCCGCTTGGAACACCGGTTGCAGGGGGTCGGGGTACACGTTCACCGATCCTTCCTTCTGCGACGCCCGCCTTCACGGCGGCTCGCCTGCTCGTCGCGCTCCACGAGCACGACCGTCGTCGGCAGTTCGAGTACTTCGCCACCGCAGGTGATGACGCGCGGTCGGATCCCTCCGGCCCGGCGCACCGCCTCGGCGTCGCGTTCCAGTTCTTCCGCGGCGCTCTCCCCCTTGAGAGCGACCAGACGTCCACCGGGCCGCAGCAGCGGCAGGCACCACCGCGTCAGCCGTTCCAGCGGAGCCACCGCCCGAGCGGTCACGACGTCGCTGTCGGACAGCTGGTCGAGCACCGGCCCTTCCTCGGCCCGCCCGCGCACGACGGTGACCTTCAGATCGAGGGCTTCGACGCATTCGGTCAGCCACGCCACGCGGCGCGCCATCGGCTCCAGGAGCGTGAGGTCGAGATCCGGCCGTGCGATCGCCAGGGGGATGCCCGGCAGGCCCGCGCCCGAGCCTACGTCCACGACCCGCGCGCCTTCGGGAAGCAACTCCGCCACGACGGCCGAATTCAGGATGTGGCGCTCCCAGAGCCGCTCGACCTCCCGAGGACCGATGAGCCCGCGCTCGACGCCGTGCTCGGTCAGCAGTGCCGTGAAGGCGACCGCCTTGTCGTAGTGGTCACCGAAGACCCTCTTCGCGCGGTCTTCCACCTCTGCGGCCATGTCTCCGTCCGGGACGTTTCACGTGAAACCACACCAGACGCCGGCGGCGGCCGGGTGTGGGCGATGGGGTTGGGCGTCTCGCCGAGGAGGCGGTGAGCCCCACGAGATGTGCCGGTCCCCACTATGACGGATCACCCCGGCGACACGCCAAATCGAAGTGACCAGATCCGCGTGTTTCACGTGAAACTGGCGATCCGTCCATCCTTCGGCAGCACGCGGAGGAGTTCGAGCGCGTAGTCGACCGACTCGACGTGATCCAGACCCGGCACCTCGTCGAGCGGGAACCACGCCGCCCGGTCCGTGCTGCCGCCCACCTCGTAGGTGAGCTCGCCGCCCACGACATGCGCCTCGTACAGGATCCGGATCCGGTGGTAGTCGACCTCGACCTGGTCGCGGATCATCGGCCCGTGGACGTTCTGGATGCCGAGCAACCGGTCGACCTCGGCGCGGTAGCCGGTCTCCTCGAACACCTCGCGGACCACCGCGTCGTACGGGTCCTCACCGTGGTCCAGCCCGCCGCCGGGCAGGATCCACATCGGCCGGTCCGGACCCAGCCACCGGGAGAGCAGCAACCGGCCGTCTTCGATGATCACGGCGTAGGCGGCGACGCGGAGCTTCCGGATGATCTCAGTCATGCCGCGACCGTTTCACGTGAAACGTGACGAGGGGAAGGGATTGGCGATGTACACGATCCGACCGGGGGTGTTGAGCACCATGGGACACCCGCACAGCCTCCGACACCTCGCCGACCTGGCGGCCGCCGGCGTGGAGGTGGTCGTGTGCGCCCTGACCGACGCCGAACTCGCCGAGCTCGACCTGACGGACGAGGCCGACGCGGCCCGTGACGCCGGCCTGGCGTTCCACCGGGTGCCGATCCCGGACTTCGACGTGCCCGCCGCCGCACTGGAGCTGGAGCCGGTGCTCCAGGACCTGCGTGCCGGGCGGCACGTCCTGGTGCACTGCTGGGCCGGGATCGGTCGGTCGTCGTTGGTGGCGGGCGCCCTGCTGGTGATGGACGGCGCGTCGCCCGAAGCGGCGTGGCAGGCGATCGCCGAGGCGCGCGGGCGGGACGTGCCCGAGACCGACCGGCAGCGCGAGTGGCTGACCACGTTCGCGCGGTCGCGGTTCTGGGACGACCGGGCGGCGACGTTCGACGAGGACGCCGACCACGGGCTGCGGGACCCGGACGTCCGGCGTGCGTGGGCCGACCTGCTCCTGCCGTTGCTGCCGCCCGCCCCCGCGTCCGTGGTCGACCTCGGCTGCGGCACGGGCAGCCTCACCGCGTTGCTCACCGACGCCGGCCACCACGTGCGCGGGCTCGACCTGTCCGAGCGGATGCTCGCCGCGGCCCGGGAGAAGGTGCCCGGCGTGGAGTTCCGCCAGGGCGACGCCGCCGACCCGCCGTACCCGCCGGCGTCGTTCGACGTGGTGCTGGTGCGGCACGTGCTGTGGGCGTTGCCCGACCCGGCCGCCGCGCTGGACCGGTGGCGGGCGCTGCTCAAGCCGGGCGGGCGCCTGGTCCTGGTGGAGGGCCGCTGGTCTACCGGCGCCGGTCTGACCGCTGCCGAGTGCGTCGCGCTGCTGGGGGAGGGGGACGTCCGGCCGCTGACCGACCCGGCGCTGTGGGGCCGCGAGGTCGACGACGAGCGCTACCTCGTGCTGGCCCGCTGACACCGCCGGGAAGCGGAACGGCCCCGGTCCACCAGGGACCGGGGCCGTTCCACGTGGAGCCCGTTCAGGGCTTGGGCAGCACCACGACGCGGCGCTGCGGCTCCTCGCCCTCGCTCTCGCTGTGCACGCCCGCCACGGCGGCGACGGCGTCGTGCACGACCTTCCGCTCGAACGGCGTCATCGGGTGCAGCCGCACCTTCTCACCGGTCGCCACCACCTTCTCCGCGGTCGTCCGGCCGAGATCGGCGAGTTCGGCACGTCGTCCGGCGCGCCACCCGGCGATGTCCAGCATGAGGCGGCTGCGCACGCCCGTCTCCTGCTGGACGGCGAGCCGGGTCAGTTCCTGCAACGACTCCAGGACCGTGCCGCGGGGACCGACCAGCTTCTCCAGGTCGTCACCACCGTCGATGCTCACGATCGCCCGACCCGCCT
Source organism: Actinosynnema sp. NPDC050801 (assembly GCF_040673975.1). Lineage (NCBI taxonomy): Bacteria > Bacillati > Actinomycetota > Actinomycetes > Pseudonocardiales > Pseudonocardiaceae > Actinosynnema > Actinosynnema sp. NPDC050801. The sequence continues at coordinate 217,883 of NZ_JBFAQZ010000001.1, forward strand.
CGACGTCGAGGTCGATGTCGCCGTCGTAGTCGAGCAGGTCCAACAACCGCTCCAGGTAGTCCCCGGCGATGTCGCCCTCCTGGACGAGCAGGTCCTCCGAATTCCCCGACCGCGCCGGCGGGACCTCGTCGGCCTCCGGTGCGTCCACGTCGGCCGCCTGCAACGTCTCCGACACGATGTCTCCTCTCCAGGGTCAACGACGCTTCTTGTTGCCCTGCTTCTTGCTTGGGGATCGGTCTGGGCTCAGACCGGGAATCTCGGTGGACGGCTTCGCGGTCCCGGTGGACTCGGCGCCGTCCGTCGCCGGCTGCGCGCCGGCAGCCGGCTCGATGTCCGCCGGCTGCGCACCCGCGGGCTTGGTGCCGGCCGGTTGGGTGCCCGCGGGCTTGCGGGGCTGCGGCTTCTGACCGGGCTTCGGCTTGGTCGCGGGCTTCACGCCCGGCTTCGGCGCGAGCGCCGAGCGCTGCTGGGTCGCCTCGACCTTCTTCGCCTCTTCCTCGCGGTCGATGCGGTGGTACACGACGTACTGCTGACCCAGCGTCCACGCGTTGTTGCTCAGCCAGTAGAGCAGGATCGCGATGGGGAAGAAGAGGCCACCGACGAGCACGCCGATCGGGAAGATGTAGAGCGTCAGCTTGTTCATGATCGCGGTCTGCGGGTTGTCCGCCGCCGCCTGCGTCTGCCGGGCCACCGAGTGGCGCGCGGTGAAGTGCGTCGCGATCGAGGCGATGATCATCAACGGGATGGACACCAGGAGCACCGAGTTGCGGCTGGTGTCGCCCAGCGCCTCCAGCTCGTTGCCGGGCATCGTGATGAACGTCGACAGGTTCGCGCCGAACAGCTTCGCGTTGACGAAGGACTCGACGCCCTGGGCGTCGAAGAAGTAGACCTCGCCCCACCCGGGCTTGAACGAGCGCAGCACGTGGAACAGGCCGATGAACACCGGGATCTGCACCAGCATCGGCAGGCAGCCGCCCAGCGGGTTGACGCCGTGCTCCGACTGGAGCTTCTGCATCTCCTGCGCCTGGCGCTGCTTGTCGTTGCCGTACTTCTTCTTGATCTTCTGCAGCTCGGGCGCGAACTCCTGCATCTTGCGCATCGAGCGGACCTGGCCGACGAACGGCTTGAACAGGATCGCGCGCAGCGTGAAGACGAGGAACACCACCGCCAGGGCCCACGCGAACCCGCTCGACTCGCCGAAGACGTGGCCGAACACCCAGTGCCAACACCACAGGATGAAGGACACCGGGTAGTAGATGAAGTTGAGCACTAGCTACTCCTCGGCAGGAAGGTCGGGGACCGCGTTTCGCCTCGGCGGAACCGGGTCCAGGCCACCAGGGTGCCAGGGTCCGCAGCGGCCCAGCCGGCGCAGGGTCAGCCAGGAACCGCGCAGCGCACCGTGGACGGTCAACGCCTCCACCGCGTAGGCACTGCAACTCGGGTGGAAACGGCAGGTCGGGGGCAGCGCCGGTGAGATGAACTTCCGGTAGAAGCGCACCGGCAGCAGCAGCGCCCGGACGACGGGGCTCACCTGGACGGTCGTCATCGCAGCACCTTGTTCAGCGCCGCGTCGAGGTCCCGGCCGAGCTCGGCGCTGTCCGCATCGGCTGACGGTGCCAACGCGCGCACCACGAGCGAAGTTCCGGGCGGCAGCGCGTCGAGGCGCTCGCGCACCACGTGCCGGAGCTTGCGGCTCACCCGGTGCCGGACGACGGAGTTGCCCACGGCCTTGCTCACGACGAAGCCCACCTTGGACGGGTCCAAGGTGGGCTGCGCCGAGGTGCGTTGCTCCGCCGTGGTGGGTTGTCCCGCCGGAACGCCATCCGATGCGGTCGAGGTGGGTCGCCCCGTCGAACCGCCGTCGGGTGCCGTCGCCACCAGGACGTGCACCACCAGCCGGGACCGGCCGGCCCGGCGGCCTCGGCGGACCACCAGGCCGAAGTCCTGGCTGCGGGTCAGCCGATTGGCCGCGGGTAGCACGGCGCTGCGGCGATCAGGCGGACAGCTGCTTGCGGCCCTTGCCACGGCGCGCGGCCAGGATGGCGCGACCGGCGCGGGTGCGCATGCGCAGCCGGAACCCGTGCGTCTTCGCACGGCGACGGTTGTTGGGCTGGAAGGTGCGCTTACCCTTGCTCACGGTCGGACTCCCGGTGCTTAACTGCCAAGCAGGTCTGTGGTTGTCCCCAGCGAACTAGCCTTAGGCGCGCGAAAAGCACCCCACGCAAGCGGGAGACGGTTACGAGGGTACGCAGCCCCGGGGGCGCGGTTCAAATCGGGGTCGCACCCGGGCACGGGACGCGGCGTTCGGCGCACGTAAAGGGCTTGCACGGCGGTACGCCTTGTGGCAGGGCCCGCACCTTGTTAGCGTGCTGCCTTCGCGGGTGGATGCGGGTAGTGCGGGAGGACCCGGAGGGGGTCGAGCCGCCGCCACGCTGGCCGCAGGTGCTCGGGAGCAACGGGGGGAGCCGCTGCGCTCCGGGCCACGTTCGTGCACAGTTGTGGATAACTCTGTGGATGCCTCTATTCTCCGTGTCCACGTCGTGGAAGTTCCCCGGGGGACTGACCGCGGAGCCGTCACGAGGGGAGGGGAGCGCGGAGGTGTCCGACCACCAGGCCGATCTGGGTCTCGTGTGGGAGCAGGTCGTGCAGGAGCTCGCAGCCAGCACGTTGTCTCCCCAACAGCGCGCGTGGATGCGCGTGACCCGACCCATCGGGCTGCTCGACGGGACCGCGCTGCTCGCCGCGCCGAGTGACTTCGCGAAGGAAGCCATCGAGCGCGCGCTGCGCGAGCCCATCACCGCCGCCCTGTCCCGTCGACTGGGCCGGGCCGTCTCGCTGGCCGTGAAGGTCGACTCGCCCGATCCCCTGACCACGCCGATCCCGGTGCCGGGCGCCGTGCCCGTGCCGGTCCCCGGTCCGGCCGCGGTGTCGGTCAACGGCGGGCTCGCGGTCGAGGCGGAGACCGAGGGCGACACCGACGACGAGGTCGACGAGGAGGGCGAGGCGCTCGCCGCCGTCACCGAGATCTGGCCGACGTTCAGCGGTGGTCACGCCGCGCCGAGCGGCATGCCGTACACCCGGCCGGCCAACCCGGTGGCCTCGCAGACCAGGCTGAACGAGAAGTACAACTTCGACACGTTCGTCATCGGCGCGTCCAACCGCTTCGCGCACGCCGCCGCCGTGGCCGTGGCCGAGGCGCCCGCCCGCGCGTACAACCCCCTGTTCATCTGGGGCGAGTCCGGGCTCGGCAAGACGCACCTGCTGCACGCGGTCGGGCACTACGCGCAGCGGCTGTTCCCCGGGATGCGCGTGCGGTACGTGTCGACCGAGGAGTTCACCAACGACTTCATCAACTCCCTGCGCGACGACCGCAAGGTCGCCTTCCAGCGCCGGTACCGGGACATCGACGTGCTGTTGGTCGACGACATCCAGTTCCTGGAGGGCAAGGAAGGCACGCAGGAGGAGTTCTTCCACACGTTCAACACGCTGCACAACGCGAACAAGCAGATCGTGGTCTCCTCCGACCGGCCGCCCAAGCGGCTGGAGACGTTGGAAGACCGGTTGCGCACGCGGTTCGAGTGGGGCCTGATCACCGACATCCAGCCGCCGGAGCTGGAGACGCGCATCGCCATCCTGCGCAAGAAGGCCGCGCAGGACCGGCTGGCCGCGCCCGCCGAGGTGCTGGAGTTCATCGCGGCGCGGATCGAGCGCAACATCCGCGAGCTCGAAGGCGCCCTGATCCGGGTGACGGCGTTCGCGTCGCTGAACCGGCAGCCGGTGGACGTGCAGCTGGCGGAGATAGTCCTGCGGGACCTCATCCCGGACTCGCACGCGCCCGAGATCACCGCGCCGACGATCATGGCCGTGACGGCGGAGTTCTTCAGCGTGTCCATAGACGATCTCTGCGGCCCGGGTAAGACGAAGGTGCTGGCGCAGGCACGGCAGATCTCGATGTACCTGTGCCGGGAGCTCACCGACCTGTCGCTGCCGAAGATCGGCCAGACGTTCGGCGGCCGCGACCACACCACGGTCATGCACGCGGACAAGAAGATCCGCAAGGAGATGGCCGAGCGCCGCCGGGTGTACGAGCAGGTGCAGGAGCTGACGTCGCGCATCAAGCAGCGCGCCCGCCACACGCCCTGACCCGTCACGTCCCCTGACACCCCGCAAACGCTTGCGCCTTTCCGGCTGACCGCACCCCGCACACCTTCGGGTGGTGATCGGCGGCTCGCCGTGCCCGCGCTCGGCCGTGCCCGGACCCTCCAGGCGGGACCGGCCGCCGAACCGACTGCCGCCCGCCGAACCCGCACCCGTCGGCTCGGCCGTCCCGCGTCCGTCGGTTCGACCGTCCCGCGTCGGTCGGCTCGGCCGTCCCCCACCCGTCGGCTCGGCCGAGCCCGCGTCCGTGGTTCGGTCGAGCCCGCGCCCGTCGAGTCGCGCCCGGTCCTCCTCGGCACGAGCCGGGGTCGTCGTCCGAGCGGGCCTCCGCTCGGGTCGGACCGCCCACCGCCACACCCGGGTGCCCGCGCTCGCCCCCGGGTGCCCGCCGTCGCACCCGGGGGCGAGCCGCACCGCACCCGGGTGCCGTCCGGGTCCGCCGCCGCCACCCGGGTGCCGTCCCCGCCGCGGGCCGCCCGGAGCCGTCTGGGCGGTGTCCGCACCCGGGCGTGGACACGGGGCCGGTGGGGGTCGTTTCGTGTCACCCGTGTGAGGTACCCATGCCCCTGTGGGGCGTGGTCGAGGGCGTTTCCGGCCCACCCCAGGGGATGCGTCGCACGTCCCGGAGCAGGTGAACGACCGGCTACGAGTTGTCCACAGGCTCAGAAAAGTGCCCCGTCGGGGGAGATTCGGCCCACCATCACCCTGTGCAGCACCCGGGTACAACTCGGCCCACACCCGGGGATTAACCCGGGGACAACTCGGCCTTCCTGTGGACCGAACGGACGAGCCCGGTAGTTCTCCCCGGGTGCGCCGACTTGTCCCCGGGTGACACCCCGTGTCCGTCCACACCTCCAAGCGGGCGACGAGCTGCGAGAACAGGGGTTGTCCACACAATCCACAGGCCCTACTGCTGTTGCTGTTGTCTTCCCTTGAAGAGAAGAACAAAAGAAAAACAGGCGGTGGTCGGGCCCGGGGACGAACGCTCGGCAGCGCCCCGCCCCGGGTGTGGCCCCGAGGTGACGAACTCGACCCCGACGCTCTACGGTGGGGAGCCTCCGCGCCGAGGGTCGGAAGATCCGGCGAGGGCCGCGGCTCCCCAACCCCCACCGCAACGCATGCTGTTGTTGGTCATGCCGACTTGAGGAAGGACGCCTCATGAAGATCCGCGTCGAGCGCGACGGCCTGGCCGACGCCGTCGCCTGGGTCGCCCGCAGCCTGCCGTCCAGGCCGCCTGTCGCGGTGCTCGGCGGAATCCTGCTCGACGCCGGGGCGGAGGACGGCTCCGGCGAGGCGCTGACCGTCTCCGGGTTCGACTACGAGGTGTCCGCCCAGTGCGGCGTCCCGGCCACGATCGCCGACGGCGGCAAGGCGCTCGTCAGCGGTCGGTTGCTGGCCGACATCACCAAGGCCCTGCCCAACCACCCGGTCGAGATCGCGGTCGACGGCTCCCGGATGACGATCTCGTGCGGCAGCGCCCGCTTCAGCCTGCCGACCATGCCGGTCGAGGACTACCCGCAGCTGCCGTCCATGCCGCAGCTCGCCGGCGAGCTCCCGGGCGACGTCTTCGGCGAGGCCGTGGCCCAGGTCGCCGTCGCGGCGGGCAAGGACGACACGCTCCCGATGCTGACCGGCGTGCGGCTGGAGATCGGCGAGGGCAAGGTGACCCTGGTGGCCACCGACCGCTTCCGGCTCGCCATGCGCGAGTTCCCGTGGGAGCCCAACGAGTCCCTCGGCGAGGTCGCCGTGCTCGTCCCGGCCAAGACCCTCAACGACTCGGCGAAGACGCTGGGCGCGTCCGGCGCGAAGATCGCGCTGTCCCTCGCCGCGAACGACGGTCTGCTCGGCCTGTCCGGCACGGGCCGCCGCACGACCACCCGCCTGCTCGACGCCGACTTCCCGAAGTACCGCCAGCTGCTGCCCACCGAGCACTCGGCCGCCGCGATCATCGAGGTCGACGCGCTGGTGCAGGCGATCAAGCGCGTATCGCTGGTCGCCGAACGCGGCACGCAGGTCCGGCTGGAGTTCGTGGACAACGGCCTGCGCCTGTCCGCGGGCGGCGACGACGAGGGCAGCGCCGAGGAAGAGCTCCCGGTCGACTACACCGGCGACGCGGTCACCATCGCGTTCAACCCGACGTACCTGCTGGAGGGCCTGCAGGCCGTCCGCACGCCGAGGGCGCACTTGTCCTTCACCACACCCAGCCGGCCCGCACTGCTCAAGCCGGTGGACGAGGATGGGAACGTGGCGCCGGGCTACCTCTACCTGCTGATGCCCGTGCGCCTGCCCGGCTGATCCACAACGCCATCCACAGACGCTAGGGAAGAGGGAACGACCGTGCAGCTCGGACTCGTCGGCCTCGGCAAGATGGGCTTCAACATGCGCGAGCGGATCCGCCGCGCGGGGCACGAGGTGGTCGGCTACGACCGCAACCCCGAAGTCACCGACGCCGACTCGCTCGCCGACATGGTCGGCAAGCTCGACGCACCGCGCCTGGTGTGGGTGATGGTGCCCGCCGGCGACATCACCCGGCAGACCGTCGCCGAACTCGGCGACCTGCTGGAGCCCGGCGACCTCGTGATCGACGGCGGCAACTCGCGCTTCACCGATGACGAGATCAACGCCAAGGCGTTGGGCGACAAGGGCATCGGCTACGTCGACGCCGGCGTGTCCGGTGGCGTGTGGGGCCTGGAGAACGGCTACGGGCTCATGGTCGGCGGTGACGCCGAGCACGTCGAGCGCGCCATGCCGATCTTCGACGCGCTGCGCCCGGAGGGTCCGCGCGAGGAGGGCTTCGCGCACGCGGGCTCCGTCGGCGCCGGCCACTTCGCCAAGATGGTGCACAACGGCATCGAGTACGGCCTGATGCAGGCCTACGCCGAGGGCTTCGAACTGCTGGAGGCCTCGAAGCTGGTGGAGAACGTGCCCGCCACGATCAAGGCCTGGCAGCGGGGCACCGTGGTCCGCTCGTGGCTGCTGGACCTGCTGGTGCGCGCGCTGGACTCGGACCCGGAGCTGGACGACCTGCGCGGTCACGTCGAGGACTCCGGCGAGGGCCGGTGGACCGTCGAGGAGGCGATCAAGCACGCGGTGCCCGCGCCGGTGATCTCCGCCGCGCTGTTCGCCCGGTTCGCGTCCCGGCAGGACGACTCGCCCGCGATGCGCGCGGTCGCCGCGCTGCGCAACCAGTTCGGCGGGCACGCCGTGCAGGCCGCGGGTCCTTCGTCCGGTTCCGGCAGCACGCAGAGCTGACGAGTTGTACGTCCGGCACCTGCAAGTCACCGACTTCAGGTCGTGGGAGCACGCGGACCTGGTGTTCGAGCCGGGCGTGAGCGTGCTGGTCGGGCGCAACGGCCAGGGCAAGACGAACCTGGTCGAGGCGCTGGGGTACGTGGCCACCCTCGGTTCGCACCGGGTGGCCACGGACGCCCCGCTGGTCCGGCACGGCGCCGCGCGCGCGGTGGTCCGCACGGCGGTGGTCAACGAGGGGCGCGAGCTGCTGGTCGAGCTGGAGATCACGCCGGGCAAGGCGAACCGGGCGCGGATCAACCGCGGCCCGGTGCCGCGCCCGCGTGACGTGCTGGGCATCCTGCGCACGGTGCTGTTCGCGCCGGAGGACCTGGCGCTCGTGCGCGGCGACCCCGGTGAGCGCCGGCGATTCCTGGACGAGCTGCTGACCACGCGCGCGCCGCGCTACGCCGGGGTGCGCAGCGACTACGAGCGCGTGCTCAAGCAGCGGGGCGCGTTGCTCAAGAGCGTGCGCGCGTCGCGCAACGCCGACATCAGCACGCTCGACGTCTGGGACGGGCACCTGGCCCGGCACGGCGCCGAGCTGCTGGCCGCGCGGCTGGACCTGGTCGCGGACATCGCGCCGCACGTGGCCGCGGCGTACGCGGAGGTGGCGCCGGAGTCCCGACCCGCGCGGATCGCGTACCGGTCGAGCCTCGGCGAGGCGTTCCCGGAAACGCACGACCGCGACGAGCTCGAAGACGCGTTGCTCGCCGAGATGCACCGGGTGCGCGGGCAGGAGGTCGAGCGGGGCGTGTGCCTGGTCGGACCGCACCGCGACGACCTCGACCTGGCGTTGGGCGACCTGCCCGCGAAGGGCTACGCCAGTCACGGAGAGTCGTGGTCCTTCGCGTTGGCGCTGCGCCTCGGCGGGTACGAGCTGCTGCGTGTCGAAGGGGCGGAACCGGTCCTCGTGCTGGACGATGTGTTCGCCGAACTCGACCGCGGCAGGCGTCGCCAGCTGGCGAAGGTGGCGGCCGGCGCGGAGCAGGTGTTGATCACGGCGGCGGTCGTGGAGGACGTGCCCGAGGAGTTGGACGGGCTGCGGTTCGACGTTCGCCACGGGGAGGTGCACCGTGTCTGACGAGTTGCCCCGAACGGGTGTGACCCGACGCACATCTGGGGACAACCCTGTGGATGGTGTGGATAACTCGGTCCCAGAACCGGACATATCCACAGTCGACGCGACACGAGAGGGTGGTTTGCGGGGATCGGACCTCGCCCGCGCCGCCCTCGAAGCCGCCCGTGCCTCCGCCAAGGCACGCGGTGCGCGGGGTGCGCGCAAGGGTGCCGGGGCTCCCACCGGCCGTCGTCGGCGACGCCGCTGGTCCGGCCCCGGTCCGGACGACCGCGACCCGCAACCGCTGGGCAGGCTGGCGTCCAGGCTCGCCGCCGACCGCGGCTGGGCGGAGCGGTTGGCCGGTGGCCAGGTGTTCGCCCGGTGGCCGAAGCTGGTCGGTGAGGACGTGGCCGAGCACGCGCAGCCGGTTGCGCTCAGTGACGGCGAGTTGACCGTCCAGGCCGACTCCACGGCCTGGGCCACGCAGCTGCGGCTGCTCCAGCGCGACCTGCTCAAGCGGATCGCGGCGGGTGTCGGCAACGGCGTCGTGCAGAAGTTGAAGGTGCAGGGCCCGGCGGCCCCGAGCTGGCGTTACGGCCCCAGGCACGCTCCGGGCCGCGGACCACGTGACACCTACGGGTGACGAGCGTCAGGGCCGCAGCGGCGATCCTGTGGCGCGGTGAGCGCTCACCAGTCGATTTTGACCCCGCGAGCGGCGGTCGGCACCCGGCGGCGTTCACTTCGGGCCGCCTGTGAGCAAACCAGGGGTGTCCTAAGTGGGTTTCTGTCGGTCTGCCCCGGTAGAATCGAGGGGAGCGCAACCCAGCGTCGCCCGGCGACGGAACCAGTCGCGTGAAGTCCGAGGAGACACCAGGCCCGTGGCAGCCAAGAAGAATGAGTACAACGCGTCCTCGATCACCGTCCTGGAGGGCCTGGAAGCGGTCCGCAAGCGGCCAGGCATGTACATCGGTTCCACCGGCGAGCGCGGTCTGCACCACCTGATCCAGGAGGTCGTGGACAACTCGGTCGACGAGGCCATGGCGGGCTACGCGACGGTGGTCGACGTGACGCTGCTGGCCAACGGGGGCGTCCGGGTCATCGACGACGGCCGCGGCATCCCGATCGGCATGCACCCGGTCGAGAAGCGGCCCACGCTCGAAGTGGTGCTGACCAAGCTGCACGCGGGTGGCAAGTTCGACAGCGACTCCTACGCGGTGTCCGGCGGTCTGCACGGCGTCGGCATCTCCGTGGTGAACGCGCTGTCGACCGCCGTCGACGTCGAGGTCAAGACCGAGGGTTTCACGTGGAACCAGCGGTTCGAGAACACCAAGCCCGCGCACGAGCTGACCAAGGGCGAGCCGACCGACGAGACCGGCACGACCATCACGTTCTGGGCCGATCCGACGATCTTCGAGACTACCGAGTACAACATCGAGACGATCTCCCGCCGCCTGCAGGAGATGGCGTTCCTCAACAAGGGCCTCACGATCATCCTGCGCGACGAGCGCATCCAGGAAGGCGACGAGGAGGCCGACGCCGAGGGCCACGTGGCGGCCGTGCGCGAGCGCACCTTCCACTACCCGGGTGGCCTGGAGGACTTCGTCCGCCACATCAACCACACCCGTGAGGCCGTCCACCAGAAGGTCGTCTCGTTCGAGGCCAAGGGCGAAGACCTCGAGGTCGAGGTGGCGATGCAGTGGAACACCGGCTACACGCCGTCGGTGTACACCTTCGCCAACACGATCAACACCCACGAGGGCGGCACCCACGAAGAGGGCTTCCGCGCCGCGCTGACCCGCGTGGTCAACGAGTACGCGCGCGAGAAGAAGCTGCTCAAGGAGAAGGACACCAACCTCACCGGCGACGACATCCGCGAGGGCCTGGCCGCCATCGTCTCGGTCAAGCTCAAGGAGCCCCAGTTCGAGGGGCAGACCAAGACCAAGCTGGGCAACAGCGAGGCCAAGTCGTTCGTGCAGAAGTCGACCAACGAGCACCTGGCCGACTGGTTCGAGCGCCACCCGAACGAGTCGAAGACGATCGTCACCAAGGCGGTGTCGTCGGCGCAGGCCCGCATCGCCGCCCGCAAGGCCCGTGAGCTGGTGCGCCGCAAGGGCGCCCTCGACATCGGCGGCCTGCCGGGCAAGCTCAAGGACTGCCGCTCCACCAACCCGGAGGAGTGCGAGATCTACGTCGTGGAGGGCGACTCCGCGGGCGGCTCGGCCAAGGAGGGCCGCGACTCCATGTTCCAGGCGATCCTGCCGATCCGCGGCAAGATCATCAACGTGGAGAAGGCGCGCATCGACCGCGTGCTGAAGAACAACGAGGTCCAGTCGCTGATCACCGCGTTCGGCACGGGCATCCACGAGGACTTCGACCTCGCCAAGCTGCGCTACCACAAGATCGTGCTGATGGCCGACGCCGACGTGGACGGCCAGCACATCCGCACCCTGCTGCTCACCCTGCTGTTCCGCTTCATGCGCCCGCTCATCGAGCACGGCCACGTGTACCTGGCGAACCCGCCGCTCTACAAGATCAAGTGGCAGCGGGCCGAGCCGGAGTACGCCTACTCCGACCGCGAGCGCGACGGCATCATCCAGGCCGGTCTCGCCGCGGGCAAGAAGATCGGCAAGGACGACAACATCCAGCGCTACAAGGGCCTCGGCGAGATGAACTCCTCCGAGCTGTGGGAGACGACGATGGACCCGGCCAACCGGGTGCTGACGCAGGTGACCATGGACGACGCCGCGACGGCCGACGAGCTGTTCAGCGTGCTCATGGGCGAGGACGTGGAAGCCCGCCGCGCGTTCATCACCCGCAACGCCAAGGGCGTGCGGTTCCTCGACGTCTGATCTCTCCCCGGCCCCTGTTAAGGAAGTAGAACTGTGAGCGAGACGACGCTGCCCCCGGTCGGTGGAGACCGCACCGAGCCGCGCGACATCCAGCAGGAGATGCAGAACTCGTACATCGACTACGCGATGAGCGTGATCGTGGGACGAGCGCTGCCCGACGTGCGCGACGGCCTCAAGCCCGTGCACGTCCGCGTGCTGTACTCGATGTTCGACTCGGGCTTCCGCCCGGAACGCAGCTACAACAAGTGCGCCCGCGTGGTCGGCGACGTGATGGGCAACTACCACCCGCACGGCGACTCGGCCATCTACGACGCACTGGTCCGCCTCGCCCAGCCGTGGTCGCAGCGCTACCCGCTGATCGACGGCCAGGGCAACTTCGGCTCCCCGGGCAACGACCCGGCAGCGGCCATGAGGTACTGCTCCGTTCCGGAAACCCGGATTCGCCTAGCAGACGGCTCCTCGCCGCGGATCGGCGACCTCGTGCCGGACGCCAAGCCGAACAGCGACAACCCGATCGACCTCAAGGTGCTCGACCGCAACGGCAACCCGGTGCGCGCCGACATGCTGTTCCACTCCGGCGAGCATCCCACGCTGAAGCTGCGAACCAAGAACGGCTACGAGCTGACCGGCACGCACAACCACCCGGTGCTGTGCCTGGTCAACGTGCTCGGCGTGCCCACCTTGCTGTGGAAGCTGCTGGAGGAGATCCAGCCGGGCGACCGCGTGGTCATGCAGCGCACGCCGCAGGACGGCGGTGATCTGCCGGAGATCGGGCACTACTCGTCCGCGATCCTGGCCGGCGCCTTCGTCAGCGAGGGCTTCGTGTCCGAGAACCGTGCAGGCTTCAACAACGTCGATGCCGAGTACTTCCAGCGCGTGGTCGAAGCCTATGACGACGCGGTCGGCGGTCCGCGCTACGTGTACTCGCGCACCATCAAGTCCGGGTCCGTCCTCCACGAGCTCGACGTGCAGGACATGACCCAGCTCCGGGTCAGCGTGCTCGGTGGGATGGTGGGGCAGCGCAGCGCCGCCAAGCGCGTGCCGGAGTTCGTCTGGGCGGCCGGTGAGGTGGTCAAGCGGGCGTTCCTGTCCTCGCTGTTCACCGGTGACGGCTCCGCCTCGGCCCTGCCGCGCAACACCGTGCAGGTCTCGTACTCCACGCGCAGCGCCCAGCTCGCCCGCGAGGTCCAGCAGCTCCTGCTGGAGTTCGGCGTGGTCAGCACGCTGGTGAACTACGAGAACGGTGAGATCAAGGTCGTCATCACCAACCGGCGTGACGCGCGCCTGTTCGCCCGCAACGTGGGCTTCCTGGGCGCGAAGCAGGACAAGCTGAACGCGATCCTCGACGCCGTCCCACTGGCGAGCAGGTCGATGAGCAGCGACCACGTGCCGTTCGTGGGTGACTACGTCCGGGCACACGGGGCGACCCGGTGGACCGAGCGTGACTGGCTGCGGCGGCACAACGTGGACCGTGTCGAGCGGTGGGAGCGCGACTACGACGAGATCACCGCGCGGATCACCAACCGCGAGGTGCTGGATGTGGTCGAGCCGCTGGTCGACGGCCGGTTCTACTACGCGTCGGTCGAGTCGGTCACCGACGCGGGTGTCCGGCCGGTGTTCAGCCTGCGAGTGGACACCGAGGACCACGCGTTCATCACCGACGGCTTCGTCAGCCACAACACCGAGTGCCGGTTGACCCCGTTGGCCATGCAGATGCTGGCCGACATCGAGGAAGACACGGTCGACTTCCGGGACAACTACGACGGCCGCATCCAGGAGCCGACGGTCCTGCCGTCGCGCGTGCCGAACCTGCTGATCAACGGCAGCTCGGGCATCGCGGTCGGCATGGCGACCAACATCCCGCCGCACAACCTGCGCGAGGTCGCGGAGGGTGTGGTGTGGGCGCTGGACAACTGGGAGGCGTCCGACGAGGAGACCCTCGAGGCGATGATCGCCCGGATCAAGGGTCCGGACTTCCCGACGCACGGCCAGATCCTGGGCACCGCGGGCATCGAGGACGCCTACCGAACCGGCCGCGGCTCGGTGAAGATGCGCGCGGTCGTGGAGATCGACGAGGACGCCAAGGGCCGCACGATCCTGGTCGTCACCGAACTGCCCTACCAGGTGAACCCGGACAACCTGGTGGAGACCATCGCCACCCTGGTCCGCGACCAGAAGCTCACCGGCATCGCGAACATCGCCGACGAGTCGAACCGCCGCTCGGGCATGCGCATCGTGGTCACGCTCAAGCGTGACGCGGTGGCCAAGGTCGTGCTGAACAACCTCTACAAGCACACCCAGCTGCAGTACTCGTTCGGCGTGAACATGCTGTCGCTGGTCGACGGCGTGCCGCGCACGTTGCGCCTGGACCAGATGATCCGGCACTACGTGAAGCACCAGATCGAGGTCATCGTCCGGCGCACGCGCTTCCGGCTGCGCAAGGCCGAGGAGCGCGCCCACGTCCTGCGCGGCCTGGTCAAGGCGCTCGACCAGCTCGACGCGGTGATCGCGCTGATCCGCCGGTCTGAGACGCCCGAGGTGGCGCGCACGGGCCTGATGGAGCTGCTCGACGTCGACGAGATCCAGGCCAACGCGGTCCTGGAGATGCAGCTGCGCCGCCTGGCGGCCCTGGAGCGGCAGAAGATCGTCGACCAGTTGGCCGAGATCGAGCTGGAGATCGCCGACTACAAGGACATCCTCGCCAAGCCGGAGCGGCAGCGCGCGATCGTGCGTGAAGAGCTGATGGCGATCGTGGACAAGCACGGTGACGACCGGCGCACCCGGATCGTGCCGTTCGACGGCGACGTGTCGATGGAAGACCTGATCGCGGTCGAGGACGTCGTCGTCACGATCACCCGGACGGGTTACGCGAAGCGCACGAAGACCGACCTGTACCGCTCGCAGAAGCGCGGCGGCAAGGGTGTGCAGGGCGCGCAGCTCAAGCAGGACGACATCGTGCAGCACTTCTTCGTGTGCTCCACGCACGACTGGATCCTGTTCTTCACCAACAAGGGGCGGGTGTACCGGGCGAAGGCGTACGAGCTGCCCGAGGCCAACCGCAACGCGCGTGGCCAGCACGTGGCGAACCTCCTGGCGTTCCAGCCGGAGGAGGAGATCGCCCAGGTCATCCAGATCAAGAACTACGGGGTCGCGCCGTACCTGGTGCTCGCCACCAAGAAGGGCCTGGTCAAGAAGTCGAAGCTGTCCGACTTCGACTCCAACCGGGCCGGCGGCCTGATCGGCATCAACCTGCGCGACGACGACGAGCTGGTCGGCGCGGTGCTGTGCTCGGCGGAGGACGACCTCCAGCTGATCTCGGCCGACGGCCAGTCGATCCGGTTCCACGCCAGCGACGAGGCGTTGCGCCCGATGGGCCGGGCCACGTCCGGTGTGCTGGGCATGCGGTTCAACGCCGGTGACGAGCTGCTCTCGATGGGTGTCGTCCAGGAGGGGCTGTTTGTTTTGGTGGCCACCGACGGTGGGTACGCCAAGCGCACGCCGATCGAGGACTACCCCGTCCAGGGTCGTGGTGGCAAGGGTGTGCTCACCATCCAGCACGACCGCAGGCGTGGCAGGCTGGTCGGCGCGCTCATCGTCGACGTCGACGACGAGCTGTACGCGATCACCTCCTCGGGCGGGGTCATCCGGACCAGCGCCAAGGAGGTGCGCAAGGCAGGGCGGCAGACGAAGGGCGTCCGGTTGATGAACCTCGGTGAAGGGACCACCCTGATCGCGGTGGCACGCAACGCCGACGAGCCCGTGGACGTCACCACTGGTGACGGCGGTGTGGTTGTCGACTCCGCCGACGAGAGCTCGACCGTCGGCACCGCCGACGGAAGTCTGATTGTCGACTCCGCCGACGGAAGTCGGATCGTCGACTCCGCCGACGGTGGCCAGGCCGAGCCTGCCAACTAGCGCGAACGAGAGGTTGAGGACAGCTCGTGACTCCACCCGAGAAGCCAGAGGACAAGACCGCGGTGATCACCCGGCCAGGCGCCGAGCCGACCGCGGCGGCCGGCGCCACGGCCGCTGGCGCCGAGAAGCCGGCGGTCGACGCCTCGGGGGCGTCCGAGCAGCCCGAGACGCCCGCGACCGGCGCGACGGCGGCCGACGGCAAGACCGAGAAGGTCGACCGGTCGGCCGTCGACCAGGACAGCCACGCCGCCGCGCCGCCGCCGTGGCAGCGGGTCACCAGTGAGACGCAGTACGGCGAGGCGCAGCAGGTCGGTCCGGCCGACCTGATGTCCGCGCCGGAGCAGCCGACGGTCGAGGCGTCGCAGCCGGCGTACCCGGTCAGCGACCCGGACACGGTGGCGGTGGCCCGGCCCGTGCCGGCGGGCGCGGGCGCGGCGGGTTCGGCCCGCACCCAGGTGAGCCTGGGCGGCGCGCCCGGCCGCCCGGCCGCCTCGGCGCCGTCGGCCCGCCGTCCGGGGCGTGGACCGCGCCGGGCGAGCCTGCAGGTGAAGCGGGTCGACCCGTGGTCGGTGCTCAAGCTCGCCCTGGTGCTGAGCGTGGCGCTGTTCTTCGTGTGGCTGGTGGCGGTCGGCGTGCTGTACGGCGTGCTGAACGGCATGGGCGTGTGGGACAAGATCAACCACACCGCGAACGACCTGCTGCAGGGCAACGAGGCCAGCGGTGACCCGCTGATCAGCGCCGGTCGCGTGTTCGGCGTGGCGGCGATCGTGGGCGCGGTGAACATCGTGCTGTTCACCGCTCTGGCGACGGTCGGGTCGTTCGTCTACAACGTCTCCGCTGATCTTGCGGGTGGCCTGGAAGTGACCTTGTCCGAGCGCGAGTGATCTAGATCCACCCGATTTGGGGCCGCGACGGCAGGTGCTGTAGTCTTGCCGTCGTTGCCCCGAGGGCCTATAGCTCAGACGGTTAGAGCGCTTCGCTGATAACGAAGAGGTCGGAGGTTCGAGTCCTCCTAGGCCCACCGGAAGTTCACAGGTGTTGCAGAGGGGAATCGCCGTGAAGAAGATCATCGCACTTGTCGCAGTAGCCGGTGCGGTTCTGTTCTTCGTCAAGCGCAACCGCTCGGCCAAGGCCGACGCGGACCTGTGGCGCGAGGCCACTGCTCCCACCGACTGACCCGCGAGGGCGGTTCGCCTGCCGCTCCCGCTCGGGGACGTAGCTCAATTGGCAGAGCACCGCCTTTGCAAGGCGGGGGTTAGGGGTTCGATTCCCCTCGTCTCCATCCGCTCGCTCCGGGCGAGGTGTGTTCGCGGAATGCGCGAACCACCTCGCTCGTAGTGTTTGTGGGGGTGCGACCCCCACGCCCCGCCCGGGAGGCTTCGCCCCCGGACCCCCTTCGGGGACTGCGTCCCCGGGCTCGCGTGGATCGCCGCCGTTGGTGGCTCGGGCGGATCGTCAGGTTGGGTCGTTGGGGCGCGAAAGTTTCGGGTTTCGTGTTTACTGGTTGGGCTACCCCAGGGACATCTCATGGGTGGGTCCTGCGGGTTGCGTTCGCGGTAGGGCAACAAGGTGAGGGCCCGCACCCAATGCCGCTGGGTGCGGGCCCTCGTTTTGCCCGCTGCTATGCGTTGACGAGCACCTGTTCCCGTTTGCGTGCGGCGATCACCTTGTCCACGGCCCAAGCTCCCGGGCCGGTGAACGCCAACAGCAGGAACACCCACGCGTACACCGCGGCCAGCTCGCCCTTGTTCTGGATGGGCAGGAGCCCGGCGGGCTGGTGGACGACGAAGTACGCGTAGGCCATCGCACCGGACGAGATCAGCGCGGCGATCCGGGTACCGAGGCCGATGACGATCAACGCGCCACCGACGAACTCGATCAGTCCGGCTGGGCCGGACGGCCAGTCGGTGATCGACACGGCACCCTTGGAGCCCAGCACGCCGAACAACTTCTGCGCGCCGTGGCACATGAACAGCACGCCGACGACGATCCGGAACACAGCGATGGCATGGTCTCGGCCGCGGTCAAAGATGTTCATCTTGACTCAGTCCTCACATTGCAGGGGCGGCCGGCAGGGTAAGACAACCGTAATGTGAATGACGATGCGTGCCTAGGTGGTCACGGTGTCGATTCGCTGTGACGCATCTGATTGACTGGCGCTCCTATGAACCGAGTGCTGCTCACCGCCCTGCCATCCCTGCTGGTCCTCGGTGTGTTGGCCGCTTGTGGCGCCGCCGAGCCCGCTTCGGCGCCCACCACCGGGACCACCACCAGCGCAGCGGCGACGACTACGACGACCACGCCCGCCGGGCCGCCGCCCGTGCCGGCGCCCACCGCCGACGGCCAGTGCCCCTACCTGGCCTCTTCCGTCGTGCAGGAGGCGAACGGGCAGTTGGTGCGGAAGGTTCGGCTGTCCGCAGACCAACCCGATCCGGCCTGCTTCTTCTACGCCGACGCCACCGACGTGCAGCTGTCCGTGTGGGTCTTCCACGGTGAGCCGGCGACCGCGAAGGCGGTGGTGGACCGGGCCGCGCCGGTCGCCGACTCCAGCCCCGCGTCCGCGCCGGCCGGGTGGAACGGCGGTTCGCTGACCACCGGCACCGGTGCGGTGTACGCCGTGGCCAAGGGCGGCGACGCGGTGGTCGTGACCAGCAACCAGAAGCAGACGATCAAGGCGCGCAGGATCGCCGAGACGGTGGTCGGCAACCTCGGTCTGTGAGACGGCACGACTTCGCGCCCGCCCCCTCGGGGGACGGGCGCGAAGTGCTTCTTCCGGTCAGCTGCGGCTGTGCTGGTCGGAGACCTGGCCGTTGCGGGCCGCGTGCGGGCGCACCGACTCGGGGGTGGCACCGGTGGTGGTGGTCTCGGACGTGGGCTGCACGTCCTCCTCCTCCAGGTGCACCTCCTGCGGCCGCTTGGTCAGGGCGATGTACCCCGCCACCGCGGCGGCGGCGAACACGCCCAACACCCAGGGCCAGCGACGACGCGGCGGGCGCTTGGCCGCGGCCAGCTCCTTGCGCGCCTGCTTCGCGGCCTTGCGCACGTCCTTCGCGCGCAGCTTGGCCTCCTTGCGCGCCCGCTCGGTGGCCTTCGCGACCTCCTTGCGGACGCCCTCGGCCCTCTTCGCGAGCTGCTTGCGACCGCGCCTGGTGGACTTCTCGTACGCTTCGGCCTTCTCCACCAGCACGCCCGCCTTGTCGGCGACGACACCGCGGATGTAGTCCTTGGTCACGCCGCGCTCGGCGAGCTTGCCCTCGGCGCGCTCCGCGAGTTGAACGGCGGCGTCCGCACCGACGTGACCAGCACGGACGGCACCGCGGCGAACGCTACGCACCGCCTTGCCGACCGACTCCCCGGCCCGGGTCATGGCGTCTACCTCATCCATATCGCGCTCCAGAAGCTGTCGGTCAGTCACGTCCAGGCAATACCCATCGTGCCCCTTCCCCAACCACATCGCCCGGTGATGGCACGATGGGTGTGTGGCAGACAGCAACGAATCGTTCGTCGGGTCCAAGGTGACGGCGACCCTGCACACCTCGCAGGGCGACATCCGCATCAACCTCTTCCCCGACCACGCCCCCAAGACGGTGGCCAACTTCGTCGGCCTGGCCGAGGGCACGAAGGACTACTCCGACCCCAACGCGAAGGGTGAGTCGTCCGGCCCGTTCTACGACGGCTCGGTCTTCCACCGCGTGATCGCGGGCTTCATGCTCCAGGGCGGTGACCCGACCGGCACCGGGCGCGGCGGCCCGGGCTACAAGTTCGCCGACGAGTTCCACCCGGAGCTCCAGTTCAACAAGCCCTACCTGCTGGCGATGGCGAACGCCGGGCCCAACAGCAACGGCTCGCAGTTCTTCATCACGGTCGCGCCGACCACGTGGCTGAACTTCAAGCACACGATCTTCGGCGAGGTCGCGGACCAGGACTCGCGCAACGTGGTGGACGCGATCGGCGCCGCGCCGACCGGCGCCGGCGACCGCCCGGTCACCGACGTGGTGATCGAGAAGGTCTCGGTGGAGCGGGCCTGAGTGGCCGACTCGCCGATCTCCCCGCCGCCCGGTGAGCCGATCGGGGCGCGTCCGGACCTGCCGGTCTGCACGCGCCACCCCGATCGGGCCACCGGGCTGCGGTGCGTCCGCTGCGACCGGCCGGCGTGTCCGGAGTGCCTGCGCGAGGCGTCCGTCGGCTACCAGTGCGTCGACTGCGTGAACGAGGGCCGGGCCGCCGTGCGCCGGCCGCGCACGTTCGTCGGCGCGGAACTCACCCAGCGCATGGTGGTCACGCCGGTGCTGATCGCGCTGAACGTGCTGATGTTCGTGATCACCGCCGCGCAGGCGGGCAGCGTGGCGGGCAACCAGCGGTCGGCGCTGTTCGAGGCCTTCGTCATGTACACGCCGTCGGTGGCCTGGGACGGCGAGTGGTGGCGGCTGGTGACGTCGGGGTTCCTGCACTTCGGGCTCCTGCACCTGGCGCTGAACATGATCGCGCTGTACGTGCTGGGCCGTGACCTGGAACCGGTGTTCGGCAGGCTGCGGTTCGCCGCGGTGTACGGGGTGTCGCTGCTCGGCGGCGGCCTCGCGGTCTACGTGTTCGGCGGCATCAACACGATCGTCGCGGGCGCGTCCGGCGCGGTGTACGGCCTGATGGGCGCGATGCTGGTGGCGGTGCTGCGGCTCAAGCTCAACCCCGGCCCGGCGCTGGGTGTGATCGGCTTGAACGTCGTGCTCAGCTTCACCCTGCCGGGTGTCTCGCTGCTCGGGCACATCGGCGGGCTGGTGGTCGGCGCGCTGCTGACGGCCGGGCTGGTCTACGCGCCGAGCGCGAAGCGGAACAACTGGCAGGCGGCGGCCGTGGTGGGTGCGGTCGTGGTGCTGGTGGTGCTGGCGTTCGTGCGGACCGGTCAGCTGGTCTGACCGTGCGGCTCACCGTCCTGGGTGGTGTCGGCGCGTGGCCCACCGCCGACCAGCCGTGCAGCGGCTACCTCGTGGAACACGACGGGTTCACCCTCCTGGTGGACCCGGGTTACGCGACCTTCCCCGCGTTGCAGGCCCTGGTGCCCGCTTCGGCGGTGGACGCGGTGCTGGTGAGCCACGGGCACCCGGACCACTGCGCCGACCTCAACCCGTTGCTGCGCGCCCGCGCGCTCGGACCGCCCGCTCCCGTGCTGCCGCTGCACGCGCCGGCAGGCGCGCTGGACCGCGTGCTGGCGCTGGACCAGGTGCCGCTGGACCGCGCGTTCTCGGTGCACGTGGTCGAGCGGTCGTTCCGGGTGGGGCCGTTCCGGGTGGACACCTGGGACCTGCCGCACTTCGTGCCGAACGCCGGTCTGCGGCTGACCGCCGGCGGGCGCGTCATCGCCTACACGGGTGACAGCGGGCCGAGTCCGGCGCTGGTGGACCTCGCCCGGGACGCCGACGTGTTCCTGGCCGAGGCCACGTTCGCCCGGCAGGTGCTGCCCGCAGACAACGCGCCGTTCCTGTCGACGGCCGAGCAGGCGGGTGCGAACGCCCGCCGGGCCGGGGTGGGCCGGCTCGTGCTGACCCACCTGTGGCCCGGCGCGGACCCGGCCGGGCACCTGGCCGCGGCCGAGCACCCCGGTGACGTGGACGTCGCCGTGCCGGGGCTGGTCGTCGACCTGTAGCGGTGGCGTCAGGGGCGCAGCGCGTGCAGGACGTCCGCCACGTCGCGCGGGTCCGTGCCCAGGTCCATCGGGGTGAACACGAACAGGTGCTCGTCCTCGCCGTGCCGCCAGTCGAGCTCCAGCGTGGCCGTCTCCCGGCCAAGTCGGCGGGTGCGGGCCAGGCGGACCTTCACCTCGTGCCACGGCAGTCGCCGCGCGCCGGACAGGGTGCGCACGGTGAGGCCTGAGTCGTCCACCAGCAGCCTGGGGCGGACAAAAGTGCCGTAGGCGCCCAGGGCGAGCATGAGGAGCGTGGCGAGGCCCAGGAAGACCCGGCTCGTCGGCTCCGAACTGAGGATTGTGACCAGCAGGAACACGGCGGCCAGACCCCAGGCGAGGCCGACCATGCCGGGTTGGGGCGACCAGGTGCGCGGTGGGTTCACGCTTCCGAGTCTGCCGCACTTGTGGACAACTAGAGCCCCCGACCGGGGCTTGTGCAATTTGTCGCAAAGTTGTCCACAGGAGTTGTCCCCATTGGGGATGACTTACACCTGTGTGCTTCGGTGACCGTCCGGTGAACTGCGTGAACGACGGGGGAACGCGAGACGGCCCGGACGTGGTGCACGTCCGGGCCGTCAGCCACTAGGCGTAGTGCGTGGTCAACGCCACTTCATGGTCATCAACAGGCCGACGATCATCAGGGCGAATCCGATGCCGAAGTTCCAGGACCCCAGGTCCATCATGACCGGGACCTTCTCGCCCGCGATGTAGTTGACCACCAGCCACGCCAGCCCCAACAGCATCATGCCGAGCATCACGGCGACGTAGACGGGGTGCGACGGCCCCGCTGCCTTGACCTTCACCGGGGTGCGGCGATCGGCAGGCGCCGTGTAGACGGCCTTCTTGCGGACCTTGGACTTGGGCATGCTGTCCTCGCCTGACGGGTGGATAGGCCTCCAGTGGCGCGAGTTCACGTCCACTGCTGGATGAACACGTTAACGTAACCGAGCAGGTCCCTGAAGCACCGTGTAGGTCTGGAACGTTCGGCTTGGGAGGTTTTCCGGTGAGCTACGACCCGCCCCCGCCGCAAGGCGGCCCGCCGGGCCGACCGCCGCGACCCAGGCCACAGCCGCCCCGGATCCCCGGTGAACCGCCGCTCCCCGGCCACCGCCCGCCCACCCCGCCCGGTGGTTTCACCAGGCCATCGACGCCTCCCGGCGGGTTCGACCCGTCGGTCGGCCGTCCCGGCGGCCCCGACCGACCGCTCACCCCGCCCGGCGGTGTCGACCGCCCGCCGACGCCTCCCGGGGGGTTCGACCGCCCGGTCGGCCGGGCCGGCGGCCCTGATCGGCCCGCGACCCCTCCCGGCGGTTTCAGCCGTCCGGGGGAGTCCCTCCCGCCCCGCCCCGAGACCTTCCCGCCCCCCGCCGGGCCGCCGCCGACCGGCCGCCGGGCACGTCGCGACGACGTCGAACCACCACCGGTCGAGCCACCCGCCGGACGTCGCGCGCGTCGCGACGAGGTCGTGCCGCCCGAGCCGCCGTACGCCGAGCCGGTGTACGTGGAACCGCCCGCCACCGGCCGTCGAGCCCGTCGTGACGACGTCGAGCCACCGGCGGTGGAACCCCCCGCGGGTCGTCGTGCGCGCCGCGAGGACGTCGCGCCGCCCGTCGAGCCGTACGCGGAACCGCCGTACGCGGAGCCGCCGGCCACCGGCCGCCGCGCTCGTCGTGACGTGCCCGCCAGGGCCGTGCCACCGGGGACCGTGCCACCCGTCGGTCGCCGGCCGACCCGCGAGGACGTCGTGCCGCCGCCCGTGCCGACCCACGCCGAGGCGACCTCGTACGTCGACCCGGCGCGGATCGAGCCGCCCGACGGCCGCCGAGCGCCGCGCGACGAGCCCGTCCCTCCCGGCGGGCGTCGCCGTGCGCCCGACGACCCGGCGAACCGGCCCGCGCCCGCCCCGGTTCCGGCCTCGTCCGAGGTGGCCGCACGGCTCGGCGGAGCGCCGCCTCCTCCGCCGAACGCCCGGCGCCCCCGCCCCGCGCCCCCGGAGGCCGACGCCACCCGCTACACCAACGCGTTCTCCGGCAGCCTCCCGCCGCCTCCCGGCGCCCGCCCGCCGGCACCCCCGCGCCGCCCGCGCCCCGTCGACCCGCCCACCGAGGTCATCGCGCCGGTGGACGACTACGACGACCAGTACGACGACTACGACGACGAGTACTACGAGGACGACGACTACTACGACGAGGACGACCAGCCCGCACCGCCGCCGGACAGCACGGCCCGCAAGACGGTCCGCGCCATCGGCGAGCTGCTGATCACGGCCGGTCTGGTCATCCTGCTGTTCGTGGTCTACGAGGTGTACGTCACCGACCTCATCTCCGCGGGCAAGCAGGACGACGCCACCCAGGCGCTGGACGACCAGTGGAACTCGAACACGGTCGAGGCCGACCAGCAGCGGCAGGCGCAGTACGAGCTGCTGGACGGCCAGGCGTTCGCCAAGATGTACATCCCGGTGTTCGGCCCGGACTACAAGTTCTCCGTCGTCGAGGGCACCACCGACAAGGACCTGGAGATCGGCCCCGGCCACTACAAGGGCACCGCGCTGCCGGGCGACCCGGGCAACTTCGCCGTGGCCGGCCACCGCGTCGGCAAGGGCGCGCCGTTCAACGACCTGGACCTGCTGAACTCCTGCGACGCGATCGTGGTGGAGACGCAGACCCAGTGGTTCGTCTACCGGGTGCTGCCGAAGGCGGGCGAGGCCGCGACGTGGGCGGAGAAGCAGGCCGACCCCCGGTGCGCGGAGGTCGCGCCGCTGGGCGCGCCCTACGACAAGGCGGTCGGCCAGTCGATCGTGCTGCCCACCCAGGGCGAGGTGATCGACCCGGTGCCGTACTTCACCGGCGAGGTGCCCGCGGCGCAGCAGCAGAAGTTGATGACGCTGACCACCTGCCACCCGCGGTTCTCCGACAAGCAGCGGCTGATCGTGCACTCGATGCTGACGAAGAGCTACCCCAAGGCCCCCGGCTTCGTGCCCGAAGAGATGAAGGAGCAGTGATGTACGGGTGGATCTGGCGGCACCTCCCCGGCCCGCTGCCCGTGCGCGTCCTGGAGGCGCTGGTGCTCGTGGCCGGGGTGGTGGCGCTGCTGATGTTCGTGGTGTTCCCGTGGGCGGAGCCGAAGCTGCCGTTCAACAACGTGACCACGCCCCAGTAGGCACTACGACCGGCAGATGTCGGTCATCTCCGCGCGGTCGACGACCTTGACCCGGTCGCGGCCGCGGGCGGCGCCGAGGGCGAGCTCGTGCGCGTCCAGCTTCCGCCACCCGTCCACGGTGGTGAACGGCACCGCGCGCTGCTCCAGGAACCGGACCACCGAGTCGGGCGCGCGGCTCGGCGCGACCGGCAGCAGCGGCGCGTCGGCGAGCAGGCTGGTGACGGTCTCCAGCGCGTCGCCCTTGGTGTGGCCGATGAGGCCGACCGGGCCGCGCTTGATCCAACCGGTGACGTAGACGCCGGTCATCGCCTGCTCGTCCAGGTCGAGCACGCGGCCCGCCTGGTGCGGCACGGTGCCGGACGTGTGGTCGAACGGCAGGTCGACCAGGTGCGTGGACAGGTAGCCCACGGCCCGGTACACCGCCTGGACGGGCCAGTCGGTGAACACGCCGGTGCCGCGCACGCCGCCGTCGCCGGTCAGCTCCATCCGCTCGGTGCGCAGGCCGGTGACCTCCGTCGACCCGAGCACCTCCACGGGCGCTTCGAGGAAGTGCAGGTGCAGTCGGCGCGGCCGGTCGCCGACGTCGCGGATCGCCCACTCCTGCAGCGTCCTGACCACCATCTCGACCTGCTTGTTCGACCGGATCGAGGCCATGCTGGCGGCGTCGAAGTCGATGCCCTCCGGGTGCACGACGACCTCGACGTTGGGCGAGTGGTCGAGCTCGCGCAGCTCCAGCGGGGTGAACTTGGCCTGCGCCGGTCCACGCCTGCCGAACACGTGCACGTCGGTGACGGGACTGGCCTCCAGGCCCTCGTGGACGTTGTCCGGGATGTCGGTGCTCAGCAGCTCGTCGGCGGTCTTGGCGAGCACGCGGGCGACGTCGAGCGCGACGTTGCCGACGCCGAGCACGGCGACTTCGCGAGCCCGAAGCGGCCACGTCCGGGGCACGTCGGGGTGGCCGTCGTACCAGGAGACGAACTCGGCCGCGCCGTAGGAGCCGTCGAGGTCGATGCCGGGGATGGGCAGCGGCCGGTCCTTCTCCGCGCCGGTGGAGAAGATCACCGCGTCGTAGAAGTGCCTGAGGTCGTCCAGCTTGAGGTCGACGCCGTACTCGACGTTGCCGAAGAACCTGATCCCCGGCCGGTCCAGCACCCGTTGCAGGGCGTTGACGATGCCTTTGATGCGCGGGTGGTCCGGGGCGACGCCGTACCTGATCAAGCCGTACGGGGCGGGCATCCGCTCGAAGAGGTCGACGCCGACGTCCGTCCCCGACTCGGCCGCGGACTTGGTCAGGATGTCGGCGGCGTAGATGCCGGCGGGGCCGGCGCCGACGACGGCGACGCGCAGGGAACGGGTCATACCTCTAGGTTAGGTGAGCCTAAGCTCACTTCTGGCGAGAGGTTCGTCACGGCTAGGCTGGCGGCATGCGCGTGCTCGTGGTCGACAACTACGACAGCTTCGTCTACAACCTCGTCCAGTACCTGGCCCAGCTCGGGGTCGAGTGCGTGGTGCGGCGCAACGACGCCGTCGAGCTGGACGAGGTCGGCGAGGTCGGTGGCGTCCTCGTCAGCCCGGGCCCCAGCACGCCGGACAAGGCGGGCCGGAGCATGGACGTCATCCGCCACTGCGCGGACCGCGGCGTCCCGGTGTTCGGCGTGTGCCTCGGCCACCAGGCGATCGGCGCGGTGTGGGGCGGCACGGTCGACCTCGCGCCGGAACTGCTGCACGGCAAGACCAGCGTGGTGCACCACAACGGCTCGGGCGTGCTGAAGGGCGTGCCCAGCCCGTTCACCGCGACCCGCTACCACTCCCTGACCGTGCTGCCGGACACCATCCCGGCCGAGTTCGAGGTGACCGGGCGCACCGAGTCCGGCGTGGTGATGGCCATGCGGCACCGCGAGCTGCCGGTGGAGGGCGTCCAGTTCCACCCCGAGTCCGTGCTGACCGAGGGCGGCCACCGGATGTTGGCGAACTGGCTCGAGGTGTGCGGCTTCGAGGTGCCCGAGGGGACCGTGTCGCAGCTGGAGAACGGCATGCGCCAACTCGCCGCGGCGGCCCTGCGGAAGTAGCCCGGCCCGAACGACGAACGGCCCCCCTCCGCGCGGAGGGGGGCCGTTCGTCGCTGTCGACTACCTGGTCGTGGTCGGGCCACCGCCGACCTTGAACTCGCCCAGGATCACGTTGATCCGCGCGTTCTTGGCCGCCGGCGCGTCCGGCTTGATCTCCTGGTCCAGGATCTTGTTGTTCTGGCCGATCTCGGAGACCGGCTCCTTGTCGCTGACGGTCAGGTCGTTGCCGGTCCACCCCGCCTGGCTGAGCTTGGTGCGGGCCTGGTTCTCGGTGAGACCGCGCAGGTCGGGCATGATGAACTGGTTGCTCTTGGACACGCTCAACGTCACCAGCGTGCCCTTCTCCGCCCGCCCCGGCGCCGGGTTCTGGGCGATGACCTCGTTGAGCGGCTCCGGGCTGTCGACGTCCTTGGTCTGCACCTTGAACCCGTTGCCCTCAAGGGTCGCCCTGGCGTTCTCGACCGTCTGGCCGGTCACGTCCGGCAGCTGCACGGTGTCCGGGGCCTTGCCCAGCGTCACCGTGATCGCGCTGCCCTTCGGTGCGTTGGTGCCCGGCGACGGCGACTGCGAGACGACCTTGCCGACCAGGTTCGGGTCCTCGGTCTCGACCGTCTCGGTGGCCTGCTGGTAGACCCAGCGCTCCGCTTCGAGCTTCTTCTGCGCGTCGGTCGGGCTCAGGCCGGTGACGTTGGGCACCGGCGCGGGCTCCGGGTTGGCCCCGATCATCAGCTTGACCGAGCTGCGCTTGTCCACCTCGCGGTTCGCGGGCGGGTCGGTCGAGATGACCTTGCCGATCTGGTCGTCCTTGCAGGCGGGCTCGGTGCCCGGTTGGCACGGCGTCAGCACCACCTCGACGCCGAGGCCCTTCGCCTCCAGCTCGGCGTGGGCGACCTGCTGCGTCTTGCCCACGAGCGCGGGCACCGACACCTTGTCCGAGGTCGCGTTGTTCTGCCCGTCGCCGTCGTTGAGCAGGGACGTGGTGATCCACGTGGCGAGCGCGAGCACGGCGATGCACAGCAGGACGACCAGGGTCACCATGATCGCCTTCTTGCGCCGGGCGCGCCGCTCCTCGTCCTCCTCCGCCAGCGGGTCGTACTCGGAGGGCTCCTCGCGCTGCGGCTGCGGCCGGTGCCGACCGCCCGCGGAGGGCGCGATCTCGGTGCGCGGCGCCGACGTCTGGCCGAGCACCGCGGTGCGGTCCTCGGCCGTCATCACGGCGGGCGCCGACGGGCGCTGGCCGGACAGCACGCGCACCAGGTCCGCGCGCATCTCGGCGGCCGACTGGTAGCGGTTGGCCGGTCCCTTGGCCATGGCCTTCAGCACGATCGCGTCCAGCGCGGGCGTCACCTTCGGGTTCAGCGACGACGGAGACTTCGGGTCCTCCCGCACGTGCTGGTAGGCCACCGCCACGGGCGAGTCGCCGGTGAACGGAGGCTCCCCGGTCAGCAGCTCGAACAGCACGCAACCCGAGGCGTACACGTCGGAACGCCCGTCCACGGCCTCGCCGCGGGCCTGCTCCGGCGACAGGTACTGCGCGGTCCCTATCACGGCGGCCGTCTGGGTCACCGCGGCCTGGCCGTCGTGCACCGCGCGGGCGATGCCGAAGTCCATCACCTTCACCGCGCCGGCCCGGGTGATCATCACGTTCGCCGGCTTCACGTCCCGGTGCACGATGCCGTGCCGGTGGCTGAAGTCCAGCGCGGCCGACACGTCGGCCATGACCTCCATCGCCCGCTTGCCCGACAACGGGCCCTGGGTCTTCACGATGTCGCGCAGCGTGCGGCCGTCGACGAACTCCATGACGATGTAGGGCAGCGGGCCGTACTCGGTCTGGGTCTCCCCGGTGTCGTAGACCGCGACGATCGCCGGGTGGTTCAACGCCGCCGAGTTCTGTGCCTCGCGACGGAACCGCTCCTGGAACTGGGTGTCACGGGCGAGGTCGGCGCGCAGGACCTTGATGGCCACGTCCCGGCCGAGGCGGACGTCCCGGCCCTTGTGCACCTCCGACATGCCGCCGTAGCCGAGGGTCTCACCCAGTTCGTAGCGGTTGGAGAGCAGTCGCGGAGTGCTCATCAGTGCTTCGTCCCGCTCCTCGTCAACGGTCTCACCATCAAGCCTTGCGTTCGCTTTCGTACCGTTTCGGCGTTAAGTCGGCACACACGTCACCGTGACCCGTGAGCCGATCGCAACCTCACCGGTCGGCGCCAGGTCCGACACCAGGCACCGCTCGGGATCCGGCGGCGCGCCCCCGTCCTCGGAGTGCACCTCGGGTTCCAAGCCGTGCCCGGAGAGCTTCTTCGCGACTTCGTCCACCGGGAGGTCGACGTAGTCCGACTCCGTGATCGTCACCTTCGGCTTGCCGGGGAGCCGATCGGTCGAGTCGTCCAACGGGCGGGCGCTCGTGGTGCCCTGCTGGTTCGCCCCGCCGGGCACCTCTTCGTCCTTCAGCGCCCAGCGCAAGATGACCACGCCGAGCACCAGCAGCGCGACCACCAGCACAGCGACCATAACCCACAGCACGGCGCGGTTGCGCCCCGGTGGCCGTGCGCCCGGCGGCAACGGACGGAAAGCGCCCGTGTGCGGAGTGTTCATACCTGGTGGGACGGGTTGCATGGCCGGACGCGACCCGGGATGGGTTCCCGGGACACCGGGATGGGCCCGCTGCGCGGGCGGCGGCGTCATCGGCGCGGCCATCGGCGCACCGACCACCATCGCCAGTCCGGACGGCGCGGGCAGCGGCTGGCCGGCGCGCACCGCGCCCACCGCGGACGCGAACTCGCCGCCGTTGCGGTAGCGCTGGCGCGGGTCCTTGACCAGGGTCGCCTCGATCAGCGCCCGCGGGCCCGGCGGCACGTCCGGCGGCAGCGGCGGCGCGATGTCGCGGATGTGCATCATCGCGACCGTCACCGCGTTCTCCGACAGGAACGGCCGGTGCCCGGTCAGGCACTCGTAGCCGCACACCGCCAGCGCGTAGACGTCCGAGGCGGGCTCGGCGGCGTGACCGAGGGCCTGTTCCGGCGCGATGTAGTGGGCCGTGCCCATGACCATGCCGCTGTGCGTGACCGGCGCCGCGTCAGCCGCCTTCGCGATGCCGAAGTCGGTGATCTTCACCGTGCCGGTCGGGGTGACCAGGATGTTGCCCGGCTTGACGTCGCGGTGCACCAGCCCGCGCTCGTGCGCGGCCTGCAACGCGTTGCCCGCCTGCTCCAGCACGTCGAGCGTGCGGTCCGCGCCGAGCCTGCCGCGGGCGATGATCGCGGCCAGCGGCTCGCCCTCCACCAGCTCCATCACCAGGTAGGCGGTGTCCTCCGGCCCGTCCGGGATCGACGCGGTCTCGCCGTAGTCGTGCACCGCGGCGATGCCGGGGTGGTTGAGCGACGCGGTGGTGCGCGCCTCGATGCGGAACCGGTTCAGGAACTCGGCGTCACCGCTGAGCTCCGCCTTCAGCACCTTCACCGCGACCTTGCGGTCCAGCCGGGTGTCGTCGGCCTCCCAGACCTCGCCCATGCCGCCGACCGCGATCCGCTTGCTGAGGCGGTACCGCTCGGCGAGCAACTGGCCGGAGGTCAGCATCAGCGTCCCCCGAGGTAGGCGCCGATGACCGCGCGGCCGATCGGTGCGGCGACCCGGCCGCCGGTGGCCGCCAGGCCCTGCTGGCCGCCGTTCTCCACGATCACCGCGATCGCGATCTCCGGCTTCTCGGCGGGCGCGAACGCCACGTACCAGGCGTGCGGGTTGGTCGAGCGCACGTCGTCGCCGTGCTCGGCGGTGCCGGTCTTGGACGCGATGGTCACGCCGCTGAGCTTGCCGCCGCCACCGGTGTTGTTCTCCGAGGCGATCATCATGTCGCGCAGCACGGCCGCCTCGCCGGGCTCCATCGCCTCGTCGACCTCGTCCGGCTTCGTCTCGCTGATCGACTGCAGGTCGGGCGCCAGGATCTTGCCGACGAGGTGCGGCTGCATCCGCACGCCGCCGTTGGCGATGGTCGCCGCCATCACCGCGTTGGCCAGCGGCGTCACCCGGACGTCCTTCTGGCCGATGCCGGTCTGGTAGACCGACGGCTTGTCCGACATCGGGCCCAGCGTCGAGGGCACCACCGACAGCGGGATCGACAGGTCCTGCTCGCCGATGCCGAACTTGGCCGCCTGGTCGCGCAGCTTGTCCGGGCCCATCTCGGCGGCCAGCACCGCGAACGCCGTGTTGCACGACTTGGCCAGCGCCTCCTCGAGCCTGGCCGTGACGCCGTTGCCGCACACGGTGTCGTTGAAGTTCGGCAGCTTGTTCTCGGTGCCGGGCAGCGTGATCGACGGCCGGCCGTCGACCTCGGTGTCCTTGGTCTTGCCCTCGGCCAGCGCCGCCGCCGTCACCACGAGCTTGAACGTCGAGCCCGGCGGGTAGTTCTCGTGGATCGCGCGGTTGAGCATCGGCTTGGACTTGTCCGCGTCATAGCCGACCCAGGCCTCTTCCTGCACGTCCACGTCGTGGCTGGCCAGCACGTTCGGGTCGTAGGACGGGGTGCTGGCCATGGCCAGGATCTCCCCGGTCTGCGGCCGGATCGCGACCACCGTGCCGGTCACGCCCTGGAGCCTCTCGTACGCGATCTGCTGCAGCTTCGCGTCGATGGTCAGCTGGAGGCTGCCGCCCTTGGGGTCGCGGCCGGTGATCAGGTCGGACACCCGGCGCGCGAACAGCCGGTCGTCCGAGCCGTTGAGCAGGTCGTCCTCGGCGCGCTCCATGCCGCCCGCGCCGTAGAGCGTGGAGAAGTAGCCGGTCACCGGCGCGAACGCCGCGCCTCCGGCGTAGGTGCGCAGGTACTTGAGCCGGTCGTCGACCCGCTGCACGCTGGCCAGCGGTGTGCCGTCGGCGGCGATGATCTGGCCGCGCTCGCGCGAGTACTGGTCCAGGATCACGCGCCGGTTCAGCGGGTCCTTGCGGTAGTCGTCGGCCTTGATGACCTGCACGTACGTCGCGTTGCCCAACAGCAAGAGCATCATCGCCATCATGGCGAGGCCCACCCGGCGGAGCGGTGTGTTCATTTCGGACGCTCCACCATGACTGTGAACTGGTCGGCGATGGCCGGCTGCTGCGGCCTGGGCTTCGGCGTCGACTTCGGCGCGCGCGCCGCGTCCGAGATGCGCAGCAGCAGGGCCACCAGGATGTAGTTGGCCAGCAGCGACGAGCCGCCCTTGGACAGGAACGGCGCGGTGATACCGGTCATCGGGATCAGCTTGGTCACGCCGCCGACGACGATGAAGATCTGGAACGCCACCGCGAACGCCAAGCCGCCGCCGAGCAGCTTGCCGAACGTGTCACGCACCGCGAGCGCGTTGCGCAGGCCGCGCATCGCGAGCACGGTGTAGATCAGCAGCACCGCGGCCAGCCCGACGAAGCCCAGTTCCTCGCCGATCACCGCGGTGATGAAGTCGGTGTTGGCCTCCGGGATCTGGTCCGGCCGCCCGCCGCCCAGGCCCGCGCCGAACAGCGCGCCGGTGCCGAGCCCGAACAGCGACTGCACGATCTGGTAGCCCGTGCCGGACGGGTCCGCGAACGGGTCGAGCCAGTTCTGCACCCGGACCTGGACGTGGCCGAACAGCTTCCACGCCACGAACGCGCCGACGCAGAACATCAGCACGCCCAGCACGACCCACGCGGCCCGCTCGGTCGCCACGTACAGCAGCACCAGCACGATGCCGAAGAACAGCAGCGAGCTGCCCAGGTCCTTCTGCAGCACCATGATGCTCACGCCGACCGCCCACGCGGCGATCAGCGGGCCCAGGTCGCGCGCCCGCGGCAGGTCCAGGCCGATGACCCGGCGGCCCGCGACGGTGAACAGGTCGCGCTTGGACACCAGGAACGCGGCGAAGAACACCATCAGCAGGATCTTCGCGAACTCGCCCGGCTGGATGGAGAACGCGCCGAAGCTCAGCCAGATCTTCGCACCGTTGATCTCCGGCGCGATGAAGCTCGGCAGCACACCGGGCAGCACCAGCGCGACCAGGCCCAGCAGGCCCGCGGTGTAGCCGTAGCGGGCCAGCGTGCGGTGGTCGGACAGCACCTTCAGCACGGTGCAGAACAGCACCAGCGCGATCGCCGTCCACAGCACCTGCTTGGGCGCGGCCGACGACCAGACCTGGTTGTTCGGCAGCTTCACGTCCGCCATGGCCAGGTCGATCCGGTGGATCATCACCAGGCCCAGGCCGTTGAGCAGCGCGACGCACGGCAGGATCACCGGGTCGGCGTAGGGCGCCCACTTGCGCACCGCGAGGTGCGCCACGGTCAGCAGCCCGAGGTACGCCAGGCCCAGCCACAGGATGCTGAGGCTCAGCTCCTGCTCCTGGTTGGCCTCCACCAGGATCAACGCGCCCGTCACCAGGACGGCCGCGAACGCGAGCATGAACAGTTCCGTGGTGCGTCGCGTGGGCGGCCTCAACCCGGGCGACGTGCTGCTCGCCGCCGCGAGCGGTGTGCCCTCAGCGCCGGTGACCGGCGAACCCATGCGACTACTGACCCTTTCGGCAATCCGTGCCCGGCTTCTGCACGGGCGTGGGGAGGGGAGTTCCCTCCGCAGTGGTGGACGTCGGCGGCGCGGTCGAGGTTGCCGTCGGGTCCACCGAGGTGGTGGACGTTCCCGGCGTGCCCTCGGTGCCACCCTTCGGGCAGAACGGCAGCGTCTGCTCGGTGCGCAGCCTGCGGATCGCCTCCCGGGCGCCCTCCAGGCCGTCCACGTCGGTGATGCCGTTGCGCACGACGTCCCTGGTGGCGACCTTGAGGTCGTCCACCGTGATCGGCTCGCAGGCCTGCGAGCCCGGCGGGCACGAGCCCTCCACCCGGCGGTGCAGGTCGAAGCCGAAGACGCTGCCGGTGACGCCGCGGAACACCGACACCTCGCCGTTGTCCGCGGTGCCGACGTAGTACTGGCGCAGCACGTACCAGCGGGTGCCCAGACCGGCCGCGACCAGCAGCAGGAGCAGGAAGACCACCAGCGCGAGCGCCTTGAGCCGGTTGCCGCGGGCCCGCCGGGGGTCCGGCGGCGGCATCGGCTCGACCCGCTGCGGTACCGGCCGCGGGCCGGTGATGGAACTCGCCCGCGAGGCGGGCGAGTCGGGGGGTGGCGGGTCTTCGCTGCCGTCTCCGGCCGCGCCGCCCACTATCGGGGCGTCCTCCCCGAAGTCGACGTCGACCACGTCGGCGATGACGACCGTCACGTTGTCGGGGCCGCCGCCCTTGAGCGCCAGCTCGATCATCCGGTCCGCGCACGCCTGCGGGTCCGTGATGCGGATCGCCTCTTCGAGCGTCTCCATGCTGACCACGCCGGACAGGCCGTCCGAGCACAGCAGGTAGCGGTCGCCCGGGCGGGCCTCCCGCACCATCAGCCTCGGCTCCACCTCGTGGCCGGTCAACGCGCGCAGCAGCAGTGACCGCTGCGGGTGCGTGGCCGCTTCCTCTTCGGTGATCCGTCCCTCGTCGATCAACGACTGCACGAACGTGTCGTCGTGCGTGATCTGCGTGAACGTGCCGTTGCGCAGCATGTAGGCGCGCGAGTCGCCGATGTGCACCATGCCCAGCCGCGAGCCCGCGAACAGCACGGCGGTGAGCGTGGTGCCCATGCCGTCCAGGTCGGGGTCGCTCTGCACGAGCTCGGAGATCGCGCCGTTGCCGGCGATCACCGCGTCGCGCAGCTGGCCCAGCAGGTCGTCGCCCGGCTCGTCGTCGTCGAGCGGTGCCAGGGCGGCGATGACGACCTTGCTCGCGACTTCACCCGCGGCGTGGCCACCCATGCCGTCGGCGAGTGCGAGCAGGCGTGGGCCCGCGTACACGGAGTCCTGATTGTTCGATCGGACCAGGCCCCGGTCGCTGCGGGCCGCGTATCGGAGGACGAGGGTCATGAGCGCAGCTCGATCACCGTTTTGCCAATTCGGATCGGGGAGCCGAGCGGGACCCGGAGTGGGGCCGTGACCTTCGCCCGGTCGAGATAGGTGCCGTTCGTGGAGCCCAAGTCCTCCACGTACCAGTCGGTGCCGCGCATCGACAGCCGCGCGTGCCGGGTCGACGCGAAGTCGTCGTCCAGCACGAGCGTGGAGTCGTCGGCGCGGCCGATCATGATCGGCCTGCCGTCCAGGGAGATGCGCGTGCCCGCCAGCGCGCCGTGCGTCACGACGAGCTGCCGGGCCGCCTTGTTCCCCCGGGCGGCTTTGTTCGCGCCCCTACCGAACTTGGGCGTCGGGACACGGAGCCCCGACGCCGCGTACAGATCGGAGCGGACCACTCGAAGCGCAGCCAACACGAACAACCAGAGCAGGACGAGGAAGCCCGCTCTGGTCAGCTGCATCACCAGCTCTGGCACCGGTTGTAACCGCTCCTGACTTGAGTGCCGTCACGCCTTCGCCCGAATCGACGCGCCCAGAATGTACTGGTCAGCCCTGGGTGCGGTAGACCAGCGAGGAGTGGCCGATGCGGACGACATCGCCTTCCGCGAGCTGCCAAGTCTGCACTGGAGTGCCGTTCACCGTGGTGCCGTTCGTCGAACCGAGATCAGCGAGCATGGCACTGTGCCCGTCCCACGTGATCTCCAGGTGCCTCCTGGAGACCCCGGTGTCGGGAAGTCGGAAGTCCGCTTCCTGGCCGCGGCCGACGACGTTGCCGCCCTGCTTGAGGTTGTAGGTGCGGTTGGAGCCGTCGTCCAGGTGCAGCGTCGCGTTCAGCTGCCGGGGACCGGACTGGACCGCCGGGGGCGCGTAACCCTGTGCCGGGTCGCCGTAGCCCTGCTGGCCGTAGCCCTGGTCGTAGCCGGGCTGGCCGTAACCCTGCTGGCCGTAACCCTGGTCGTAGCCCTGCTGGCCGTAGCCCTGGTCGTAACCGGGCTGACCGTAACCGGGCTGCTGCTGACCGTAACCCTGGTCGTAGCCCTGCTGCTGGCCGTAGCCCTGCTCGTAGCCGGGTTGCTGCTGACCGTAGCCCTGCTCGTAACCGGGCTGCTGTTGGCCGTAGCCCTGCTCGTAGCCGGGTTGCTGCTGGCCGTAGCCCTGCTCGTAACCGGGTTGCTGCTGACCGTAACCCTGCTGGTCGTAGCCCTGCTGCTGCTGGCCGTAGCCGCCCTGTGCATAGGGGTCGTAGGCGGGCTGGCCCTGTCCTTGTCCGTAGCCGGGAGGCTGGCTCATGGATCCGTCTCCTGCAGTGCGAGGTGGTGCTGACCGTCGGCTGGCAACTTTCACGTCGGGGTCGACGGACGAGCTGGTTCGGAACTGTCCCGTGTGCAGCGCGTCGGAGCGCTCCAGGGAGACTACGACGTCACCATAGGTATCCCATCCGCTCTCTTCGAGGTGCTCCCGGATGGAGTCCCCCAGAAGCTGGGTGATGCGTAGTTCATCCTGACCGTCCCCGGCAAGCCGATCGTGGTCCTGCGGACCCAGCAGGACCTGGAAGTGGTTCGGAGCGAGCAACCTGCCACCCGCCAACTCGCGGATGCTGCTCTCCGCCTCCCGCTGCAGTGCCTGGGCCACTTCCTGCGGGACGACGTTGCCACCGAACACACGCGCGAAGGTGTTGCCGACGATGCCTTCGAGACGGCGCTCGAAGCGCTGTACGAGGCCCACGGCAACCCTCCGACCCGGTCGACTTCTACGACCGATCGTATCCGGGCTGACGTGGCGGTACACGGGGCAATTGGTAACCCGGACGGGGACCATGCTAGTGTTCCCCACGTCGCTCCGGGCGAGTGGCGGAATGGCAGACGCGCACGGTTCAGGTCCGTGTGTCCGAAAGGACGTGGGGGTTCAACTCCCCCCTCGCCCACCAGAATCATGAAGTCCCATCCACGGTCGTGGGTGGGACTTCTGGTTTTTCCGGACTTCCCCGTCCCGGGTCCGCGTGATGTCTGTCACCTGGGTGGCTGCGGCCGAACGTGGCGGCTTCGGGTCGGTCGGTCGGTTTCACGCGGCGAGCGGTCGGTCGTGCGGTCGCCGGTGTGGCCGGGGCCCGGGTTCGGCGGGCTTTCCAGGCGAGCGGCGCGCACGCAGAGCAGCATTCCGGGATTTGCCGGCCGCCCGGGTCACCCAGACGGCAGCACCGCCGGGCCGAAGTCCGCCCGCCGGTCGCCGACCGGTTACCGACCGCTCGACGCCGCCGATCGCAGGACGCCTTTTGCCCCGGTGGTGCGACCGTTCCCACCTGGTACGCCTTACCCAGAGCACGAGTCGAAACGCGGCGGACAGCCCGCCGTGGTTTTGCCGAGGAGGCCCTGGCGTGAGCAGCACACCAGCACGGATCGTGGACACCGATGACGCCAGGGCGCTGTCGGCTACCGCCGTTCCGGTTCCCGAACTGCCCGGTTCCGCCGAGGAGCTGGCCGCCTCCGCGGCGTTGCGCCTCGGCTGGCACGGCGTGGTGCTGCCCGAGATGGTCCTCATGGGGCGCAAGGTGATCGTGGTGGCGGAACTGCTGCCCGACGCGCACGCCGAGCGGCTGTGCCTGGGCGCGGGCCCCGAGACCGACCGCACCACGGTGTCCACCTGGGTGTGGCCGGAGATGGACGGCCGCGTGCCGCCCACCGCCGTGCGGATCGTCGGCGTGGTGGCCGTCGCCCGGCACTGGCGGACCGCGTTGGCCTCGGCGGTGCCCTTCGCCCGCTTCGGCAACGCCGCCGCCGTGCTGCCCACGTCGGTCGTCTTCACCCACGACTACCTGGCGAACTGCCTGCCGCGGGTGCGGCGCTACGGCGTCTCGGTGCTGCTGGCCGACGAGGAGTTGCAGCTGAGCACCGACGTGGCCGGTCGCAACGAGACCGTGCCGGTCGAGGACACCGCGACCACCCGTTGGGTGAACGAACTGGTCTACGAGCGGGTGCTGGCGACCGCGTCCTGACCTACGGTCGGACCATGCGGGTAGTGATCGCGGGTGGACACGGCAAGATCGCGTTGTGGGTGCAGCGGCTGCTGGCCGCGCGGGGTGACAGCGCCACGGCGCTGGTGCGCAACCCGGACCACCACGCAGACGTGCTGGACGCGGGCGGTGTCCCCGTCCACTGCGACCTGGAGGCGACCGACGTCGCCTCGGTCGCCGATCTGCTGAACGGCGCGGGCGCGGCACTGTTCGCCGCGGGCGCCGGGCCCGGCAGCGGGGTGGCGCGCAAGGACACCGTGGACCGGGCGGCGGCGGCGTTGTTCGCGCAGGCCGCCCAAGAGGCCGGTGTGCGGCGGTTCGTGCAGATCAGCACGGGCGGCATCGGCCGGGCGACCGGTGACGAGGTGTTCGACGCCTACCTGGCGGCCAAGGGCGCCGCGGAGGCGGACCTGCGGGAACGCGACCTGGACTGGACGATCCTGCGGCCCGGCCGGCTGACCGACGACGAGCCGACCGGGTTGGTGGAACTGGCCGAGACGCCCCTACGGGGTTCCGTACCGCGCGGCGACGTGGCGGCGGTCGTGGTGGCCCTGCTGGACCGCCCCGGCACCGTCCGGCGCACCTACGAGTTGATCGCCGGCGGTACCCCGATCGCCGAGGCGTTCTGATCTACCGCCCGACCGGGCCGAGCACGCGGTCCAGGTAGGCGTTGGTGAACTTCCCGGTCGGGTCGACCTCGGCCCGGACCCGGCGGAAGTCGTCGAAGTGCGGGTAGCGGTCGCGGAGGGTGTCGGCCGACAGGCGGTGCATCTTGCCCCAGTGCGGCCGTCCGCCGACCGCGCCCGCGATCCG
The DNA here is from genome assembly GCF_040673975.1 of Actinosynnema sp. NPDC050801. Lineage (NCBI taxonomy): Bacteria > Bacillati > Actinomycetota > Actinomycetes > Pseudonocardiales > Pseudonocardiaceae > Actinosynnema > Actinosynnema sp. NPDC050801. The sequence goes on from NZ_JBFAQZ010000001.1 coordinate 255,752, forward strand.
CTCGAACGCCTCGAAGTACCGCCGGTAGGGCATCCCGAGGTACTGGTGGACGGCGACGTAGGCGGTGTCCCGGCCGTGCGCGGTGGACAGCCAGATGTCGTCGCCCTGCGCGACCCGCACCTCGACCGGCACGATGACGCCGTGGTCGAGCCGGGCGACGGCCGCCCGGAGCTCCCGCAGCACGTCGTGCAGCGCCGCGCGGGGCACCGCGTACTCGGTCTCGACGAACCGGACCCGCCGCGGCGTGACGAACACGCGGTGGGAGACGTCCCGGTAGTCGCGTTCCGAGATGAGCGACCCGCACACCCGGTTGAGCGTCCTGGTGGTGGCCGGCAGGGCCTTGGCCAGCTTGCAGACCAGCCCGAACGCGCCGTTCTCCATGACCTCGTACTCGTAGAACCGGCGCAGCGCCGACAGCGGCGCGGCCGGGGAGTCGACCCGGTTGTTCCGCTTCACGATCACCCGGTCGGAGTGCGGGAACCAGTGGAACTCCACGTGGTCCTCGACCGCGGTGAGGTGGTCGAACTCCTCCAGCACCGCGTCCAGCCGGCCGGGGAACTCCCGCGCGTGCAGCACGAACGACGGCACGCACCGCAGGGTGACCGTGCTGATCACGCCCAGCGCACCCAGCCCCACCCTGGCCGCGTGGAACAGCTCGGGCCGTTCGTCGGCCGCGCACCGCGCCACCGACCCGTCGGCGAGCACGAGCTCCAGCGCCACCACCTGGGTGGCCAGGCCGCCGAGTTTCGCGCCGGTGCCGTGCGTGCCGGTGGAGATGGCGCCCGCCACGGTCTGCGCGTCGATGTCGCCGAGGTTCGGCATGGCCAGGCCCAGCACGTCCAGCAGCGCGTTGAGCTGCTGCAACGTGGTGCCCGACCGGACGGTCACCTGCGTGCCGGTCACGTCGACGACCCCGGTCCACGCGTCCAGGTCGACCGCGACGCCGGGCGCGACCGCGATGCCGGTGAACGAGTGCCCGCTGCCGCGCGGGCGGACACTGGAGGCGCCCGCCACGGCGGAGGCGATCTCGTCGACGCTCGCCGGGTGCTCCACCCGGTGCGGGATCGCGGACGCCGTGCGTGCCCAGTTCGTCCACGGGGTCCCCATGCCCACCTCCGGATGTGACGCGTTCCACGAACCGTAGGTGAAAGCTATTCACCTTTCAAGTACGGTGAGGCCCATGCAGCACCGCACGCGCCTGGACGCCGCGACGGAGGAGCACGACCCCCCGTTCGCGATAGTCGACCTGGACGCCTTCGACAGCAACGCGGCCGACCTCGTGCGCCGCGCGGGCGGGCGGCCGATCCGGGTGGCGAGCAAGTCCGTGCGGGTCCGGGCGCTGCTGGAACGGGTGCTCGCACGGCCCGGTTTCGCGGGCGTCATGTGCTACTCGTTGGCCGAGGCGCTGTGGTTGTCCTCGGTCGACCTCGCCGAAGACCTCCTGGTCGCCTACCCGACCGTGGACGGGTCGGCGTTGCGGGAGCTCGCGAAGGACGACAAGGCCCGGGCGAGGATCACGATCGTGGTCGACTCGACCGCCCACCTCGACCTGGTCGGGGCCGCGCTCGGCGCCGACCACCCGGAGATCCGGGTGTGCCTGGAGCTGGACGTCTCCTGGCGACCGGTGCCCGGCCTGCACGTCGGCCCACGGCGCTCACCCGTGCACACGGCACGTGAAGCGCGCGCTCTGGCCGAAGCGATCGCGCGCCGGCCGGGGTTCCGGCTGGTCGGCGTGATGGCGTACGAGGGGCAGATCGCGGGCCTGGGCGACGAGCCGCCGGGCAAGCCGCTGCGCGGCGCGGTGCTGCGCTGGATGCAACGCCACTCCGCCGCCGAACTGGTCGAACGCCGCACGGCCGCGGTCTGGGCCGTGCGCCAGGTCGCCGACCTGGAGTTCGTCAACGGCGGCGGCACGGGCAGCCTGGAGGTCACCGCCGCCGACCCCTCGGTCACCGAGCTCGCCGCGGGTTCCGGGCTCATCGGCCCGACCCTGTTCGACGGCTACCGCGGCTTCCGGCCCAAGCCCGCCGTGCTGTTCGCCCTGCCGGTGGTGCGCAGGCCGAAGCGGCACGTGGCCACGCTGTTCTCCGGCGGCTACATCGCCTCGGGCACCGCCACCCCCGACCGCCAACCGTCCCCGTACCTGCCGCTCGGGCTGAAGCTGCTGCCGATGGAGGGCGCGGGCGAGGTGCAGACCCCGGTGGTGGGTCGGGCGGCCGACTCGCTGCGCCTGGGCGACCGCGTGTGGCTGCGGCACGCCAAGGCGGGCGAGCTGGCCGAGCGGTTCACCCACTACCACGTCGTGTGCGGCGACGTCGTGGAGCGGACCGTGCCCACCTACCGGGGCGAAGGCCACTCGTTCGGCTGACGGTCGACCGGGGTTCCTAGCTCGGGAGCCTGGTCGACAGGTAGCCGCGCACCAGCGCCTTGGCCTCGTCCAGGATCCGCTGGTCACCGGCCGGGTCGCGGCGGAACGCCAGGTTCAGCACGCCGTCCGCCGCCTCGACCGCGATCGAGATCGGCAGCTGCAGCTCGGCGAACGGGATGTCGAACTTGGCCGAGATCATCTCCGCGATGCGGTCGGAGATGACCGTGTTGTTGTCGCGCTGGTCGTCGAGCAGTCGCATGTCGACCACGTCGCCGAAGTGCAGCTTGGAGAACGCGGGCACCTCGCGGTGCATCGACACGTACACGTCGAAGATCGAGTCGACGGCGTCCCACCAGTGCTCAAGGGTGGTGGAGGTGAACCGGCCGTCCACCGTTTGGATGAACTTCTCCAGGTTGCGCAGGGTCAGCGCCTGCACGACCGCCCGTTTGTCCGGGAAGAACTGGTAGAGCGAGCCGACCGCGACCCCCGCGCGCTCGGCGATCAACGTCGTGGTGACTCCGTCGTAGCCGACCTCCTCGATGAGCTGTGCGCAGGCTTCGAGCATCCGCTCGACGCGCTTGGCGCTGCGCTGCTGCACCGGCTGGCGGCGCAGCGGGGTCGTACTGGTCACGGCGACTCCTGCTGAGTGGACTGCGGGACTCCATAGTGCCCGGTCGTGGACCTTTCCACTTCACTTCGCGCTGCAACACGCCTACGATCCGAATGACTTTCATGTTCTGGGAGGCTCGCGTGACCGTGCCGAACGACCTTCTGGGTCCCCACGACTTCCTCTGGGGAGTGTCGACCTCCGCGTTCCAGATCGAGGGGTCGTTCACCGCCGCCGGCAGGCAACCGTCCACCTGGGACGCGTTCCCGGCGTTCGAGGGGCACGACGCGTCCGTGGCGTGCGACCACTACCGCCGCTACCGCGAGGACATCGCGCTCATGCGGTCCCTCGGCGTGGGCGCCTACCGGTTCTCCGTGTCGTGGCCGCGGGTGCTGGCGGGGGACTTGGCGTTCTACGACCGGTTGGTGGACGAGCTGCTGGAGTCCGGCATCGCGCCCGTCGCCACGCTGTACCACTGGGACACCCCGCTGACCGTGGAGGACGCGGGCGGGTGGCTCAGCCGCGACACCGCCTCGCGGTTCGCCGAGTACGCCGCCGAGGTCGGCGGACGCCTGGCCGACCGGGTCGCGATGTGGATCCCGATCAACGAGCCCGCGATGGTGACGCTGCTCGGGTACGCCACCGGGCAGCACGCGCCGGGCAAGGCGCTGCTCTACGACGCGCTGCCGACCGCGCACCACCTCAACCTGGCGCACGGGCTCGCCGTGCAGGCGCTGCGTTCCGCCGGAGCGCGCGCTGTGGGCACGGCGAACAACCACACGCCCGCGTGGCCGGCCGGCCCGTCCGACGAGCCGGCCGCGGCCGCCTACTCCGATCTGCACAACTGGCTCTACGCCGACGCGCAACTGGCGGGGCGCTACCCGGACTCGTTGGCCGACCGCTTGCCGATCGTGGACGGCGACCTGGCGATCGCCGCCGCGCCGCTCGACTTCTACGGCGTGAACTACTACAACCCGACCCGGCTGCGGCAGCCGTCCGAGGGCAACCCGCTGCCGTTCGAGCTGGTGGACATCGACGAGTACCCGAAGACCGGCTTCGGCTGGCCGGTCGTGCCGTCCGGGCTGTCGGAGATGATCTCCCTGTTGCGAGATCGCTTTGTCGACTTGCCTCCCGTGTACGTGACCGAGAGCGGGTGCAGCTACCCGCACTCGCCGGAGGACACCGAGCGGATCGAGTACCTGGACCGGCACATCGAGGAGGCGCTGAAGGCGGACGTGCGCGGGTACTTCGTGTGGTCCTTGATGGACAACTTCGAGTGGGACTCGGGGTACTCGCAGCGGTTCGGCCTGGTCCACGTCGACTACGCGACGCAGGAACGCACCCCGCGTGCCTCGTACGAGTGGTACCGCGATCGGATCAAGCGGTGACCGCGGAGGCGTTGGCCGAACCGGTCGTCCCGGTCCGGCGGTCGTGGATGACGTGGCTGTTCCTGGCCAACCTCGGCCTGTGGCTGGCCATCTACGCGCCCATCCAGGTGCTGCTGCCGCAACAGGCCGAGCTGCTCGACGCGGCGGGCAAGGAAGCGGTGTTCGGCCTGGTCACGGGGGTCGGCGCGCTCGTGGCGCTGGTGGCGAACCCGCTGATCGGGCTGTCGTCGGACCGGACCACGTCCAGGTTCGGCCGGCGGCACCCGTGGACGCTGGCGGGCGCGCTGATCGGCGCCGTCGGTCTGGTGGTGCTGTCGGCCGCGTCATCCGTCGGTGTGATGGTGCTCGGGTGGTGCCTGGTGCAGGCCGGGCTGAACGGGATGCTCGCGAGCCTCACCTCCGCCGTGCCCGACCGGGTGCCCGTGCGGCAGCGGGCCAAGGTCGGTGGGCTGGTGGGCGTCTCCCAGATGCTCGGCACCGTGCTGGGCGCGGTCGTGGTGACGGTGCTGGTCAGCGGCCTGTCGGCGGGGTACCTGGCGTGCGCGGCGCTGGTCGTCGTCGGCGCGGCCGCGTTCGTGCTGATCACCCCGGACGCCCGGCTGCCGCTCGTCGCCCGCCCGGCGCTGCGGTGGCGCGAGCTGTGGGTGTCGCCGAGGCGGCACCCGGACTTCGCCTGGGCGTGGGGCACCCACTTCATGATCAACCTGGGCAACGCGTTCGGCACGCTCTACCTGCTGTACTTCCTCGGTGACGTGGTCCGGCACCCGTCGCCCGAGGACGGCCTGCTGGTGTTGATGCTGCTCTACGGCGTGGCGCTGGCGCTCGGCGCGTTCGGCGTCGGCGTCCGCTCGGACCGGACCGGCAGGCGCAAGCCGTACGTGCTGATGTCGGCCGGCGTGATGGCCGCGGCGGCGCTGCTGCTCGTCGCCTGGCCGACGTGGACGGCGGCGCTGGTCGCGGCGCCGCTGCTCGGCGTCGGCTTCGGCGGGTACTGGGCGGTGGCGTTGGCGCTGCTGACGCAGGTGCTGCCCGCCGCGTCGGACCGCGCCAAGGACCTGGGCGTGGTCAACATCGCCAACTCGCTGCCCCAGGTGATCGCGCCGCTGCTGACGACGTTCGTGCTGGCGTGGCTCGGCGGGTACCGGGGGTTGTTCGCCGTGTCGGCGCTCGCCACGCTGTGCGCGGCGGTGCTCGTGACGCGGGTCCGTTCGGTGGCTTAGGAGGGGTTCGGGTGCGGTTGGCGGGCAAGGCGGTCGTGGTGACCGGCGCGTCGCAGGGCATCGGCGCGGCGACGGCCCGGACGCTCGCGGGGCGCGGTTCGGTTGTCGTGCTCGTGGCACGCGGCGGTGAAGCGCTCGATGAGCAGGTCGAACGGATCACGGCGATCGGCGGGCGTGCGGTCGCACTGCCCGCCGACCTCGCGGACGTCGACCAGATCCACGCGCTCGCCGAACGGGTGGTCGCGGCGGTCGGCGTGCCGGACGTGCTGGTGAACAACGCCGGTGTCGGCCGCTGGCTGTTCCTGGACGACACCCCGACGCCGGAGCTGGCCGGGATGATCGCCCTGCCGTTCACCGCCGCGCTGCACCTGACCAGGGAATTCCTGCCGGGGATGCGGGCGCGCGGCTCGGGGCGGGTGGTCAACGTGAACTCACCGGTGTCCCGCCTGCCGATCCCCGGCGCCACCGGGTACGCGGCGGCCCGCTACGCGTTGCGCGGGATGACCGCGGCGCTGCGGATGGACCTGCGCGGCACGGGCATCGGGGTGAGCGAGGTCGTGCCGGGCAAGGTGAGCAGCCGGTACTTCGTCAACAACCCCGGCGCGGAGGAGCGCATCCCGGCGCTGGCCAGGGTGATCCCGACGGTGACGCCGGACGACGTGGCGGCGCGCATCGCGTGGGCGGTGGAGCGCGAGCGGGACGAGGTGGTCTTCCCGTGGCAGCTGAGGGCGTTCGACCTGGCCGGTCGGCTGTTCCCCGGGCTCACCGGGTACCTGACCTGGCGCACCGGCACCCACCGCTGAGGGCCTGAGCACGCGAAACGGCCCCGATGTCCGCGCGGGAGGGGCGGACATCGGGGCCGGGTTGGTGCCCGCGGACCAGTGCCGGTCGGGGAGGGAAGGTGTGCACGACACCGGCCCGCGGATGACTGTGGAGTTGTCGTGCCTGCGTAGCGGTCGTGCTGGTGGAGCTTGTAGCCGGCCGGCGATCCGATCGTCGCGGTCGGGGGTTCGCACGTCCCGGACCGCCGGCCAGTAGGCGGGTGCTCGACCTGGTCGCGTCGGGGGAACGACAGGTCGGGACCGCCCGTCAGTGGGCTCTGGCCACGAATCCCCGCCGCGACCGGGTGACAGGAGGCGTCACCGGCGCCGATCGGAGGTGGCGAGCCGGGCGCGGGGCCAAACCGCCCGCGACCAGGTGTTCGTACGCGGCGCGCCACACCGAGCAGGGGCTCTTCTGCTGCCGCCACCGACCGGAGCACTCGGGGCAGTTGCCCTTCTCGTCCGGTTCGTGCGCGGCGAGCAGGGCCCGCCACCCCTCGGTCAGCCGAGGGAGCTCGGAACGCGCCACCGACAGCAGGGACGGGGCGTCGGCCTCGTTGGCCAGCTCTGTGAGCAGGTCCAACCGCTCCCACACCGCGTTGCGAAGAACTTGTCCGAGGATCTCGTCCACCGAAACGTCACCGTCACCTTTCCGCCTGCTCGGCGGCCTCACGTAGCGCGGCCCTGAGTTGTACGAGTTGGTCGGCCGAGAGCACCGCGGTCTCGCCCGGCGGACCGACCAGGACCACGCGGCCCCGGTCGACCAGCACGGTGAGGCAGCGGTCCCGGTCGACCACGTCGCTGCAGCGGATCCGCCACCAGCGACGTTGCCCGGTCGTGCCGCGCCATCCGGAGTCGAGGTCGGTCGACTCCCGGACAGACAGGGAAGGTGAAGAGGGGACCGTGGCGACGGCAGGCGCTGCCGGTCCACCAGTGGTGGTCACCGCCCGCTCGATCAGGTCCACAGTCAGGTTCCTCTCCGTGCTCACTCGCTTACCGGAACCCAGATTGCGATGATTCATGCCGGATCGGGACGTCATAGCGCTGGCCGGTGGCCGTTCCACGGTAAGCGGTCAGTGGAGTTCGGCAGGGCCGATCAGCTCCGCCGATCGGCACTTCTCGCAGTCGGGGGAGTGCCCCTACTCTGCCGTTGACGCCCAAAGGACTGTGAGGGGGCGCAATTGAACACCATCGGTTCGCCAAGCTCTCCTGTTACACCAGACGTCTGGGACCAGCAGGAGATGCGGGACGCGCTTGCCAGACGAGAGATCAGCGCGGTCTACCGCCTGCTCCGACGGCACGGCGTCTCGCAACGCCAGATCGCGGCGTTGACGGGCCAGTCGCAGTCCGAAGTCTCGGAGATCCTCAAGGGACGCCAGGTCATGGCCTACGACGTCCTCGCGCGGATCGCCGCCGGCTTGGGTGTCCCAAGGGGGTACATGGGTCTCGCTTACGACGAGGCCACGGCAGTGCGGGTGGCCGCCACGGCGGAGGCACCCCATTCTGAGGAGGACGAGTCGGTGAAGCGAAGGAAGTTCCTCGCGCACGCCGCCGCCATCACCGTCGGCGCGGCCGTGTTCGGTACGGACTCCGGGTCTTGGGCTTCATCGCCCGCGCAGACTCCGGCCCCTGGCCGGATCGGCATGACCGACGTGCGCCAGGTCGAAGCGGCCACCAGGGCGTTGCGCACCCTGGACTACCAGTACGGCGGCGGCTCGTGCCGCGACGCGGTGGTCGCCCAGCTCTCGTGGGGCCAGCAGATGCTCGGCGCGAACGCGACCGACCTGGTCAAGGAACGCCTCTACGTCGCGCTCGCCGACCTGCACAACCTGGCCGGGTGGACCTCGTTCGACACCGGCCTGTACGACTCGGCCCGCAACCACTTCGGCCAGGCGCTCGGCCTGGCCAAGCAGGGTCGCAAGGAAGAGCTCGTGGCCAACATCCTGTACCGGATGGGCCGCGTCTACCTGCACCAGGACGCGCCGGACGACGCGTTGAAGGTGTTCCAGCTCGGCCAGCTGGCCGCGCAGAACTCCGGCTCGGAGCTCGCCGTCGGCATCCTGTGCGCCAACGAGGCGTGGGCCTACGCGAAGATGGGTTCCGACCACCAGGCGCTCAAGCTGCTCGGCCGGGCGCGCGACGAGTTCGCCCGCGCCAACATCGGCGAGGCGCCCGCCTGGGCCAAGTTCTTCGACGCCAACGACCTGTCCGCGATGATCGGCACGGTGCACACCGAGCTGGCGCAGACCGTGGACGCGAAGTACACGCGCACGGCGGTGCCCGCGTTGACCAAGGCCATCGGCGGTTACGGCGAGGACATGACCCGCAGCCGGTCGTTCAACCTCACCTCGCTGTCGATCAACCACCTGCTCGACGGCGACATCGACCACGGCGCGCGCCTGGGCCGCCAGGCGATCGAGCTGTCCGAGGGCCTGAAGTCGGTCCGCACGAAGGACCGGATGAAGCCGCTGCAGTCCGAGGCCGAGAAGCGCCGCAACAACCCCGACGCCCGTGAGCTGGCCGAACGCCTGGCCAAGTTCACCGGCAGCGACAGCGCGGCCTGAGCTGCGGGGAGTCGGGGTCCTGGACGGCAGGTTCACCTCCGCCGCGCTGACCGCCGTGCTGAGGCGGCTGTGCGCCGAACTGGGGTTGGCGCACCGCGGCGCGCGGCTGGTGAAGTTCACCAGCAACGCCGTGTTCGAACTGCCCGGCGACCGGGTCGTGGTGCGGATCGTCGGCTCGATGAACCTGCGCCACCGGGCGCACAAGGTGGTCGAGGTCGCGCGGTGGCTCGCCGCGCACGACGTGCCCGCGGTCCGGCTGGTGGAGGGCGTGCCCCAGCCGTTGGCGGTGGGGGACCACCTGGCCACCGTGTGGCACACCGTGCCCTCCGGCGGCAGGCCCGTCGACGGCCGTGACCTGGGCCGGGTGTTGCGCCAGGTGCACGCGCTGCCCGCGCCGGAGTTCGAGTTGCCGCGCTGGGCGCCGCTGGACGACGTGCGCAGGCGCATCGCCGACGCCGAGGAGCTGTCCGCGCCGGACCGCCGGTTCCTGGAGGACCGGTGCGCCGAGGCCGACCAGCGCCTGGCCGAGCTGCGGACCGTGCTGCCGCAGGGCGTGGTGCACGGCGACGCGCACCTGGGCAACCTGATCCCCAGCCCCGACGGGCCGGTGATCTGTGATTTCGACTCCACCAGCGTCGGGCCGCGCGAGTGGGACCTGAGCACCCTGCCGGTCGGCGTCGCCCGCTTCGGCCACCCCGACGAGTGGTACCGGCAGCTGGCCGACGAGTACGGCTTCGACGTCACCCGGTGGGCCGGTTTCCCCGTGTTGCGCGAGGTCAGGGAGCTGAAGCTGACCACGAGCGTGCTGCCGATCATGCGCAGCCACCCCGGTGTGCGCGACGAGCTGCACAGCCGGCTCAAGGCCCTGCGCGCCGGCGACACCACGACCCACTGGACCCCCTACCGCTGAAACCGGTGGCGTGGGGGAACGAACCCGTAACACTCGCCGCGCGTCATACGAATGAGGCATCGACGAGTTCGTGTGACGGTCGGCGAGGTGTGCGTGGTCGGGAATCTGCCGGTGGTGCGGCGTCGGAAGGTGAAGCGGGCCCTGCGGGCCGCGCGGATGTTGGACGAGGTCGTGGACACCCAGCTGCCGTTCCTGGCGTCGTTCGACGAGCAGCGCCGCCGCCGGTCCGCCAACTACCTGGCGGAACTGGTGAAGCTCGCCCAGGACTACCGGTACTTCGCCCAGGGCTGGATCGACGCCGAGGAGCTCGAACGGCGAGGTCAGGACGCCATGGCGGCGCTGAACCGGCTCCGGGAGGACCCTTCCGCGCGACTGGTCACCGATTAGGGCGTTCAGCGCAGTTCGTCGCACCGAACGGACCACTCACCGACGCTGGGCGCGCCACGCACCCCCTTCCCACGCCCGCACGGCGTACTCGCGGAAGCTCCTGGGTCCACGCCCGGTGACCCGTGCGACGGTGTCGGTGGGCACGCCGTCGGCCACCGCGTCCCACGCCCGGATCTGCTCCTCGGCCAGGTCGGCGGGCATGATCGCCCGGTAGTCCTCCGGCGTGCCGCGGAACGCCACCTCCCGGCCGGTGACCCGCGCGATCACGTCCAGGGCCTGCGGGAACGACAACGCCTCCGGCCCGGTGACCTCGTACACCAGGCCCTCGTGCCCGTCCTCGGTCAACGCGGCCACGGCCACCGCGGCGATGTCGTCCGCGTCGACGAAGGCCTGAGTCTTGTCACCGAGCGGCAGCACCAGCTCGCCCGCGAGCACCGACGGGCGGAAGAACCCCTCGTCGAAGTTCTGGTCGAACCAGTCCGGCCGCAGCACGGTCCACCCGACGCCGGAGGTGCGCACCAGCCGTTCGGCGGCGAGCAGCCGCTCGTCGCGCATCTCGGCCACACCGCGGGTGGACAGCAGCACGAACCGCCGCACGCCGCGCGTCACGGCCTCGTGCACGAATCCGGGATCGACGGGCAGCTCGTGCGGCGCCATCAGGTACACCCGCTCGACGCCGGTCAGCGCGTCCGGCCAGGTGTCCCGGTCGGTCCAGTCGAACGGCACGTCGCCCCGGCGCGACGCCCGGCGCACGGCGTGGCCCGCGGCGGACAGGCGTGCGGCCACCCGCCTGCCGGTCGAGCCGGTGGCCCCCAGGACCAGGATCGGTTGATCAGCCATGGATCGACCCAACCACAGGGGTCCGACACCGGCGCGCGGCCGCGACCGGCTCCGGGGATCAGGCGACCGGTGCCCTGGACAGCACGACCGCCAGCCCGAACGCGATGCCCATGATGGTCAGCTCCACCGCGGCCCAGCCCACGATCGCGGTCGTCCGGTGCCGGGCGATGTGCGGCAGGAGCCGCCAGCGGATGTTCGCGCCCAGGCCCGCCAGGAGCGCGGCGCACACGACCTTGCCGATCAGGACCAGCCCGTACGACGTGGTGAACAGCGAGCCCGGCAGGCCGACGACCGGGTTGAGCGCCAGTTCCAGCACACCGTTGAACAGGCCCGTCACCGACACCAGGAGCAACGCCACGGTGGCGAGCTTCGAGAACTTCGGCAGCGCGTCGGCCAGCAGGCCGCGCCGGTGGGCGACCAGCACCACCAGCGCCGCCAGGCCGCCGGTCCACGCCGCCGCGCCGAGGACGTGCAGCTCCATCGAGATCATCGAGTAGTCGTGGTACTTCCAGTTCGACGCGTGGCCGGTCACCGGCAGCGGCAGCAGGCCGAACATGGCGATCAGGATGCGCAGCTCCGCGGGCACGGATTCGCCCCGGCGCACCGCCATGACGCCGATCCACAGGTACACCAACGCGCAGACCGCGCTGAACAGCAGCCCCTGCCCGGCCCCGACGCGCTGCACGTAGTCCACGACCATGGGCATGGTCAGTTCCGCGTCCGGACGCGTCTCGTACGCGCGGATCACGATGGACAGCAGCGCGGTGAAGGCCCACACCGCCGCGGCGATCACGGCGGCCGGCCGGGCCACGCGCAGCACCGGTTCGGTGAGGGTGGGCCGGCTGAACCCGAGCAGCTTCGGCAGCAGCGAGAGCCCCACGACGATGGTCGCGGCCACGTCCAGCAGGGTCCGCACCAGCGGGTGCGCGAACCGGACCACCACCCCCGGCTCGGCCACGCCCACCGCTTCCGGTGTGGTGGACAGGCCCAGGCCGAGGAAGACGCCGACGGCTCCGCCCGCGAGCAGGCCGCCGACGATCCAGTACCTGTTCGTCGTGGTGGTGGTCCGGTTCGCGGTCATCGCCTGGTGCTCTCCTTGGCGTGGTCCGCACCGCCGCGCAGCGCGAGGAACGCGCCGCCGGCCAGCAGCACGGCCGCGCCGGCGATCCACACCCAGATGGGCACGCCGCCCGCACCGGACGGCGTGGAGGCCGTGTCCTGGGTGGCCGCCGCGGAGGCGGGCGCCGGTGTGCCGTCGCCCGCCTTCGTCAGGGTGAACTTGAGCGAACCCGTCACCGGGTGCCCGTCCGCGGAGAGGATCCGGTAGCCGACGGTGTACTCGGCGGCCGGGCCGAGCGGGCGGACCGGGAAGACGACGCTGTTGTTCTTGACCGTCGGCTCGCCGACCGCTTCCCAGCGCGTGTCCTCGGGCCCGGTGACGGTGATCGTGTTGAACTTCTCCCCGGCCTGCACGGGCTGGTCGAAGGTCAGCGTGATCGTCGTCGGCCCGGCCTCCAGCTGCGACCCGTCCTTCGGGTCGCTGCTGACCAGCACGTTGTGCGCGAACGCGGTGCCGGCCGTGCCGAGCACGACCGCCCCCGCGACCAGGCCGGTCAGCAGCAGCGAGACGACGCGCCTCATGCCGTCGGCTTGCCCGCGCGACGGGACCGCAGCACGGCTCCCGCACCCAACCCGAGCCCCAGCGCGCCGACCGCCAGGCCGGCGCCGCCCAGCCAGCGGGCCGTGTCGTCGGTCGAGCCGGCCGCCGCCGCGTCGTGGCCGGCGTCGGCGACCGCGGTCGCCGTGGCGGCGCCGTGGTCGTCACCGCCGCTCTTCGCGACCAGGTTCAGCACGGGCGCGGGGCGCTCCGGCTCCTCGGCGCCCTCGGCGGGCGGCGGGGCGTTCCAGTCCACGACCTCGCCGCTGTCGTAGGTCTGCTTGGTGGGCAGGAGGAGCTGGTCGGTGTTGTCCGGCAGCGGCCCGATCGACAGGTCGAACTCGTTGAACTGGCCGGGCTCGATGCGGGCGCCCGGGTCGGCGGTCCAGGTGACGGTGCGGACCGCCTCGGTGACCTCGCGACCGTGGCTCTTCACCGGCGTGGCCAGCTTCTCCTTGACCGCCTCGACCTTCCAGCCGGGCGTCGGCTTGGTGCTCACCGAGGCCAGCGGGTACTCGGCGGGCAGGGTCAGCTCCAGCTTGACCGTGCCCGCGTCGGCGCGCTCGTTGGGCACGCGCAGCGTGACCTTGGTGTACCCGCCCTGGACGGCGTCCTTCGGGGTGGACGCGGTGACGTGCGCGGACGCCAGGCCCGCGGTGGTCAGCGCGAGGATCGCGGCGGTGGCGAGCACGCCACCGCCCTTGGCGAGCGTGCGCACGCCAAATCGGTTCGTCGACATGAAGTTGTGCTCCTGAGACCTGAGGTGTGAGGGGACTCGGGTGATCAGGAACCAGGAGGGCCGCGGCGGCCGTGCACCCGCCGGAGCAGCACGTCGACCGGGGTGTCTACGGCGGGCGCAGGGGCGAGCGCCCACAGCGCGCCCGCGGGCACGACCGGTGTGGCCGGCGGCGGCAGCAGCCGGGTGACGGCGCCGACCAGCGCGTGCAGCGCGGCGTCGGCGCGGGCCAGCAGCAGGCCGGTGAGCAGCGCGGCGACGACGTGCGCGACGGTCATGGCGGTCGGGCTGAACCCGAGACCCGGTCCGTCGGCGGCGTGGTGGCCGAGGCCGAGCAGCGCGTGCTGCCCGAGCTGGGCGGCGCCCAGCGTGCCCAGGATCGTCCACGGGCGGCGGCCGCGGTCGGCGAGCGCCGTGCCCGCGAACGCGACCAGCAACGTCAACGGCAGCGCGGGCGCGAACTCGGTGACCGAGCCGCCCGCCGCACCGTGCGCGGCGACGCTGAGCGCGGCGGAAGTGGTGGCCAGCAGCACGGCCCGCGCGAGGCGGGTCGGGGCGGGCCGGCTGGTCACACCCCAGAGAGTAGGAGGTCGCACGGCCCGAGCGTCAGCCCCACCGGTTGACCGCGGGTTTGCACTACTCCGTTCGGGGGTAACGGCTACCCGTGACGATCGAGAGTAAACCTGTCGAAGAGCCCCTGCCCGGTGATCCGAAAGCGGACCGACCGGGTCGCACGGACCGCGTGGTCTTCGGCGTCGCCGCCGCTGTCACGCTCGGGTTCGTGGCGTGGGGCATCTTCGGCACGGCGTCCCTCGCCACCGCGTCGAAGACGGCCCTGACCTGGGTCATCACCAACCTGGGCTGGGCGTTCGTGCTCAGCGCGTCGGGGTTCGTGCTGTTCGCCCTGTGGCTCGCGGTGAGCCGCTACGGTCGCATCCCGCTCGGCCGCGACGACGAGCCGCCGGAGTTCCGCACGATCTCGTGGGTCGCGATGATGTTCAGCGCGGGCATGGGCATCGGGTTGATGTTCTACGGGGTCAACGAGCCGCTGTCGCACTTCGTGCAGCCGCCGCCCGGCACCGTCGAGGGCGGCACGGACCGGGCGCTCCAGACCGCGATGGCCACCACCCTGTTCCACTGGACGCTGCACCCGTGGGCGATCTACGCGGTGGTCGGCCTGGCCATCGCCTACGGCAGCTTCCGCCGCGGCCGCAGCCAGCTGATCAGCGCCGCGTTCGCGCCGCTGCTCGGGCGGCGCCGGGCCGAGGGCCCCGCCGGTCGGGCGATCGACGTGCTGGCGATCTTCGCCACCCTGTTCGGGTCGGCGACCTCGCTGGGCCTCGGCGCGCTCCAGATCGGCAGCGGCCTGCGGGTCGCGGGCTGGCTCGGCGAGGTCGGCAACGGCGTGGTGGTGGGCGTCATCGCGGTGCTGACCATGGCGTTCGTCGCGTCGGCCGTGTCCGGCGTGGCCAAGGGCATCCAGTGGCTGTCCAACACCAACATGGTGCTGGCCCTGGTGCTGGCCGGGTTCGTCTTCGTGGTCGGGCCGACGGTGTTCGTGCTGAACCTCGTGCCCACCGCGATCGGCGACTACTTCCGCGAGCTCGCCGACATGGCGGGCCGCACCGCCGCGTCCGGTGGCGACGCGACCGAGACGTGGCTGTCCGGCTGGACGGTCTTCTACTGGGCGTGGTGGATCTCGTGGACGCCGTTCGTCGGCATGTTCATCGCCCGCATCAGCCGCGGCCGCACGATCCGGCAGTTCGTGGCGGGCGTGATCGGCGTGCCCAGCCTGGTGAGCCTGGCCTGGTTCTGCGTGTTCGGCGGCACGGCGATCTTCCTGCAGCGGTCCGGCACGGACCTCGCGGGCACCGCCTCCCCGGAGGGGCAGCTGTTCGAGCTGCTCGACCGGTTCCCGCTGGCCTCCGTCGCCGGGGTGGTGGTGATGGTGCTGGTGGCGATCTTCTTCGTGTCCGGCGCGGACGCCGCGTCCGTGGTGATGGGCACGCTGTCGCAGCGCGGGTCGATCCGGCCGGCCAAGGGCGTGGTCGTGTTCTGGGGCGCGCTCACCGGTCTCGTCGCGGCGGTGATGCTGCTGGTCGGCGGGTCGAGCGGGCTGACCGGCCTGCAGAACCTGACGATCATCGCCGCGCTGCCGTTCATGGTCGTCATGGTGGGGCTGTGCGTGTCGCTGGCCCGTGACCTGCGCAGCGACCCGCTGATCCGGCGGGAGGAGCGGGTCGCCGAGGTGATGGAGGAGGTCACCGCGCAGCTCGGGCCGGAGGAGACCGCCTACCGGGCCGTGGAGCAGCTCACACGCCGAGGCGTTTGAGCAGGTCGGCCTCCATCGCGTCGAGGTCGACCGAGACCGCGCGGTGCGCCGCCTTGCGCCGCGGTGCGGGCATCCGTTCCGACGCCCGCACCGCGGCCAGCAGCTGCGCCAGGCGCTTGCCGGTGCGCTCGACGAAGTCGGGTTCGGTGTCGCGCAGCTGCTCCAGCGCCTCGCCGAAGCCGACGATCCGGGCGTGCAGCCGCGCGCCCCTGCCCGAGTACCGGGTCAGCTGGTCGACCGGCACACCCAGCCGTGACGCCCGGTAGTGGTCGTAGCGGTCGCTCAGGAGCGCGGCGGCACGGGCCGCGACCGGCGCCATCACCGGGATCAACGCCGGCGCCAACACCTTGGCCAAGCCGACGAGGTTCTTCGCCCTGCTCGGGGTGAACCCCTTGCTCTTCTCACGCGCCATGGCCGCACCTCCTCGGTTGATGACCCTAGAGGCGATCCGGCAAAAGATCGACTCGACTCCGCGAGGTTGCCGGTACAACGACCCGCCCGGCGTCATACGCTGCACCGGTGACTTCCCAGGTGCAGCTCGACGCCGGTGTGGTCACTCGTTGCCGGCGGCGGGTGCACCTCGAACACGATCCCTCCATGCGCGACGTGCCCAAGCTGCCGCCGGACCCCACCGGTCAGCAGCGCAAGGCCGACGCGGACGAACACCGGCGCGCGGTCGCCACCGCGTTGGGCCGGGCCGTCGGGTCCGACCTGATGGAGATACCGCAGGACGTGCCGTCGGCCGACCGCGAGCGCGTCACCGCCGCCGCGATGCAGGCCGGCATCCCCTACATCTGGGGCGCCGCCCTGCCGCGCGACCCGCTGGGCGGCCGTCGCGGCGGCATCGACCTGCTGGTCAGGGAGACCACCGGGTACGTGCCGGTGCTCGTGGTCCGGCACAAGGTCAGCGACCCCGGCCAGGGCGCGCGCACGTCACCGCTGACGTACCCGCTGCCGAGCGGCGCGCGGGTCGACCCGCTGCGCAAGGTCCGGCCGCAGCCGCGCGACCAGCTCCGGTTGGCGCACGCGCAGCGCCAGCTCCAGGCGTCCGGGTTCGCCGCGCGGGGCCGCGCCACCGGTGGCGTGATCGGCATGGACGCCGACGTCGTCGTCTGGCACGACCTGGAGGCGCCGACGTGGCCGGGCGGCCGCAACGCGCTCGCCGAGTACGACAACCGGTTCTCCGACCGGCTGGCCGTCGCCTCGGCCGCCGCCACCGGCGCGGACCCGCAGGCCCGGGCGTCCCGGATCGTGGAGTGCCGCAGCTGCCCGTGGTGGCCGGTGTGCGAGACCGACCTGAAGGCGGCGCGGGACGTCAGCCTCGTGGTGCGCGGCGAGGACGCCGTGGCGCTGCGCAAGGTCGGCGTCGGCACGGTCGACGAGCTGGCCGCGCTCGACCCGGACGAGCAGGTGATCCCGCTGGTCGGGATGCTGCACTCGGACGCGGTCATCCTCGCCCGCGCCTGGCTGCGCGACCTCACCGTGGTCCGCCGCGTGTCCCGCATGGACGTGCCGCGCGCCGACGTCGAGGTCGACGTGGACATGGAGAGCTTCGGCGACCTCGGCGCGTACATGTGGGGCTGCTGGCTGTCCGGCCAGGACGTCGGCGAGGAGCACGGCTACCGGGCGTTCGCCACCTGGGACCCCCTGCCGTGCGCGGACGAGGCCCGGTCGTTCGCCGAGTTCTGGGGCTGGCTCACCGGCGTGCGGCTGCGCGCCCGTGCGCGCGGCCTGTCGTTCAAGGCCTACTGCTACAACGAGCTCGCGGAGAACCGCTGGCTGCTCGGGTCGGCCGAGCGGTTCAAGGGACAGCCCGGCATCCCGACCGTGGCGCAGGTGCGCGAGTTCATCACGTCCGACTCGTGGGTCGACCTGTTCGGCATCGTGCAGGACCAGTTCCTGTGCGCCCACGGCAAGGGCCTGAAGACCATCGCCCCGGTCGCCGGCTTCCGCTGGCGCGACCCGGAGGCGGGCGGCGAGAACTCGATGCGCTGGTACCGCGACGCCGTGGGCCTGGACGGCGGTCCGCCGGACCCGGCCCAACGCCGCCGCCTGCTGGAGTACAACGAGGACGACGTCCGCGCCACCCACACCCTGAGGCTGTGGATGACGTCGGACGCCATGGACGACCTCCCCTTCGCCGGGGATTTGTAAGACGACACCCGCTACCGGACCACCACGCGAGGTCGACTTCCAGGCGACCGAGCCGCCGTCTGCGGAGCAGCGGCCATTCAACGCGGCTGCATGCGGAGGGCGCCGTCCATGCGGATGACCTCGCCGTTCAGGTAGTCGTGCTCGATGATCGACACGGCCAGCCGCGCGTACTCCTCCGGCAGCGCCAGCCGCTTCGGGAACGGCACGCCCGCGGCCAGGCCGGCCCGGAACTCGTCCGACACGGTCGCCAGCATCGGCGTGTCCACGATGCCCGGCGCGATCGTCATCACCCGCACCCCGACCGACGACAGGTCGCGCGCCGCCGGCAGCGTCATCCCGACCACCGCCGCCTTCGACGACGCGTAGGCCACCTGCCCGATCTGACCGTCGAACGCCGCGATCGACGCCGTGTTGATCACGACGCCCCGCTGCCCGTGCTCCAGCGGCTCGGTCTTGCCCATCGCCGCCGCCGCCAGCCGCAGCACGTTGAACGTGCCGACCAGGTTGACGTCGATGACCTTCCGGTACAGGTCGAGCGGGTGCGGGCCGGACTTGCCCACCGTCCGCGTCGACGGGCCGATGCCCGCGCAGCTCACCACGACCCGCAGCGGCGAGCCGGAACCGGCGGCCGTGTCGACGGCGGCCTGGACGTCCTCCTCCGAGGTCACGTCCGCCGCCAGGTAGGTCACGCCCTCGACGTCAGGGGCGTTGTCGACGGAGAGGTCCAACGCGAACACGGTCGCACCGCGAGCCGCGAGTGCCCGCGCGGTCGCGAGGCCCAGACCGGACGCGCCGCCGGTGACGATCGCCGCGGTACCCGAGATCTCCATACATCCTCCTGTCCTGGGGACAGGAGGTTAACGGTCGTTCAGTCCCCGGCGCTCGGAGAAGTGGAGCAATGCGACCAACGGCACGGCCGCCAGCACCGCCAGCCCCACGAAGAGCAGGGAGAAGAGGACGAGTTCCATACCTACGACCTTGCCTTCGCGCAGCTGAAAGCGCGTCCGCCGCGAGGGGTGTTTCCCCGTACACCCGGAGGACTACCCACATCACTCTCCGCATACGCCTGGTGTTTGACCCGCGGTCAACTTCGGGTGCCACCGTCACCTCATGTTCGTCCGACGGATCGCGGTCGTGGGAACGGGTTACGTGGGCCTGACGACGGGGGCCTGCCTGGCCTCCCTCGGGCATCGGGTCGTGTGCGCCGACGTGGACGCGCTGAAGGTCGCCCGGCTGCGCGCCGGGCAGGTCGACATCCTCGAACCCGGCCTCGCCGACCTGGTCGTCGAAGGCCAGTCCGCGGGCCGGTTGGAGTTCGTGGAAGGCGCGCGGCACGCCGTCGCCGACGCCGAGGTGGTGTTCCTGTGCCTGCCGACACCCATGGGCGCGGGCGGCGCGGCCGACCTGAGCGCGGTCGAGGCGGTGGCTCAAGAGATCCGCGACGTCCTCCCTTACGGCGCGGTCGTGGTGTGCAAGTCCACCGTCCCGGTCGGCACGTCGACCAAGGTCGCGGCCCTGCTCGGACGCGAGGACGTGGCCGTCGTGTCCAACCCCGAGTTCCTGCGCGAGGGCAGCGCCGTCCGCGACTTCCTGCACCCCGACCGGATCGTGGTCGGGTCGGACTCCCCGCAGGCCGCCGAACGCGTCGGCGCCCTGTTCACCAGGCTCGGCGCGCCCACCGTGCTCATGGACGCGGCCAGCGCCGAGATGGTCAAGTACGCGGCCAACTGCTTCCTGGCGATGAAGCTCTCCTACGTCAACGCGGTCGCCGAGCTGTGCGAACTCCTCGGCGCGGACGTCACCTCCGTCACCGAGGGCATGGGCTACGACAAGCGCATCGGCCAGTCGTTCCTCAAGCCGGGACCGGGCTGGGGCGGGTCGTGCCTGCCCAAGGACACGCACGCCATGGTGCGCATCGCCGACGCGGTCGGCGTCGACTTCTCGCTGGTCAGGGCCACTATCGAGACGAACTCGCGGCACCAGCGGCGGGTGGTCGACAAGGTGCGCCGGGCCGTCGGGTCGCTGGCCGGCGCCCGCATCGGCGTGCTGGGGCTGGCGTTCAAGGCGGGCACCAACGACCTGCGCGACTCGCCCGCGTTGGCGGTGGCGGAGCTGCTCGCGTTCGAGGGCGCGGAGCTGGTCGCCTACGACCCGGAGATCAGCCGGCCGCTGGTGGGGATGACCGTGGTCGACTCGCCCTACGCGGCGGTGCGCGACGCCGACGCGGTCGTGCTGCTGACCGAGTGGCCCGAGTTCCGCGCGCTGGACTGGGCGGTGGTGGCGTCGGTGATGTCCGGTTCGACGGTGCTGGACACGCGCAACCACCTCGACGCGGACGCGCTGGCCCGGGCCGGGCTCGTGCTGCACGGGCTGGGGCGTGAGCTGCGGGTGTCCGACCAGGCGGTGTGAGAGGGCTTCGGGTTCAGCTGATCTTCAGGACACGGTCTCGTTAGCAGGGGTAACAAAACCGGCCGGGTGGACGTAGGTTGTTGAAATGTTCACCACGCGTCCTGAACTGGTCGGCACGCACGGAATGGTCGCGTCCACGCACTGGCTCGCCTCCAGCGCGGGCATGGCCGTCCTGGAGGACGGCGGCAACGCCTTCGACGCCGCGGTCACCGTCGGCTTCGTGCTGCAAGTGGTGGAACCGCACCTCAACGGGCCCGGTGGCGAGGTGCCCGTGGTGTTCGCGGCCGCCGGCGAGACCGCGCCCCGCGTGCTGTGCGGCCAGGGCGTGGCGCCCGCCGGTGCCACGATCGAGCACTACACCGGCCTGGGGCTGGACCTCGTGCCGGGCAGCGGGATGCTCGCCGCCACCGTGCCGGGCGCGTGGGACGGCTGGCTGACGCTGCTGCGCGACTACGGCACCAAGTCGCTGCGCGACGTGCTGGGCTACGCCATCGGGTACGCGCGGGACGGGTTCCCGCTGCTGGAGCGGGTGTCGTTCACGATCTCGACGGTCGCGGACCTGTTCCGCGACCACTGGACGTCGTCGGCGGCGCTGTGGCTGCCCGGCGGGGAACCGCCGCAGGCCGGGTCGCGGTTCCGCAACCCCAAGCTGGCCGACACGTGGGAGTGGTTGCTGGCCGCCGCCGAGGCCGCCGGATCGGACCGGGAAGCGCAGATCGAGGCGGCCCGGCGGGCGTGGTCGCAGGGGTTCGTGGCGGCGCAGGTGGACGAGTTCTTCCGGATCGCCCACCGCGACGACTCGGGCGCCGACCACGCCGGCGTGCTGACCGGTGAGGACCTGGCGTCGTGGGAGGCGACCTACGAGGACGCCGTGTCGGTGGACTTCGGGTCGTGGAGCGTGGTGAAGCCGGGGGCGTGGACCCAGGGACCGGTGCTGTTGCAGCAGTTGCTGCTGCTGGAGGGCTTCGGCGACCGCTTGTCCTACGTGGACGGCGTGCCGTCGGCGGAGACCGTGCACCTGGCGGTGGAGTGCGCCAAGCTCGCGTTCGCCGACCGGGAGGCCTGGTACGGCGACAGCGGCGACGTGCCGCTGGACGTGCTCCTGTCGAGGGAGTACGCGCGCCAGCGCCGGCAACTCGTCACCGACCACGCCTCACTCGACCTGCGACCCGGTTCACCCGGTCCGGTCGAGGGACGCCTTCCCGGGCACGTGCTGCGCGGCCCGCGCGTGGCGAGCCGGAACGACAGCGGCGGCGCGCTCGGCGAACCCACCGTGTCGAGCACGGGCACGGTCAAAGGCGACACGGTCCACGTGGACGTGGTCGACCGCTGGGGCAACATCGTGTCGGCCACCCCGTCCGGCGGCTGGTTGCAGTCCTCGCCGACCATCCCGTCACTGGGCTTCTGCCTCGGCAGCCGGGCGCAGATGTTCTGGCTGGACGAGGGCCTGCCGAACTCCCTGGCCCCCGGCAAGCGACCCCGGATCACCCTGTCCCCGTCCCTGGCCCTGCACGACGGCCTGCCCGCGATGGCCTTCGGCACCCCCGGCGGCGACCAGCAGGACCAGTGGCAGCTCGGGTTCTGGCTCGCGCACACCGTCGGCGGGATGAACCTCCAGGAGGCCATCGACTCGCCGATGTGGCACACCAACGCGTTCCCGAGCTCGTTCTACCCGCGGTCGTGGACGCCCGGCGAGGTCGTGGTCGAGTCCCGGATCGGTGCGGCCGGGATGGCCGAGCTGCGCGAACGCGGGCACGCGGTCGTGGACGCCGGCCCGTGGACGCTGGGCCGGATGTCGGTCGTGGCCAGGGATTCCCGCGACGGCCTGCTGCGCGCCGCCGCCAACCCGCGCGGGGCGCAGGGCTACGCCGTCGGCCGCTGACCCCGGTGTCGCGTGGTTGGAACGGCCCCGGCCCGAGGGGGAGGGGGCCGGGACCGTTCCGGCTGGGGGATCGCCGGTCGGTCAGCCGCCGACGAGGACCTTGAGGTCGATCGGCGCGCCGCCGGTGCTGTTGCTCAGGGCGAAGGGACCGACGATGACGGGGCCCGCCGGGTCCGAGGCGTCGACGCGGAGGACGTCACCGACCTGCGCGACCTCGCCCAGCTCGGCGTCCAGGTCGGGCCTCGTGTGCGCGCCGACGTCGGCGGCCTGCGCGGTGCCGCCCAGACCGAGCATGACGGCGGTGCCGCCGAGGGTGACCGCGGCGCCCGCGATGGTCTTCCTGAGGTTCATGGGCGGGAAAGTTTCGCAACCACGGGGTCCGGTTCAAGCTCGCTAATCCGGCCGAGTGGATTACTTCACCCTGTGCAGTGGTGTCCGGACTCTGGACACGCCGGCGTACGACCGTCGACGTACGGGGGCGAACCGCCCCTGAGCCGACGCTGACCTGCGCCCACCTCCCGTACCGTCGTCCGCATGGCGTGGTTGGCGTGGCTCTGGTTCGCGGCGACGTTCGTGCCGCTGATCTGGCGCAAGCGCTTCCCCGTGGCCGTCATCGCGGTGACCGGGGCGTCCACCTGGCTCTACTACCTCACCGGCCACTGGGGTCCGCTGATCGCCGCACCCGCCATCGCCGTGCTGTCCCTGCGCCGCACCCGTGTCCTCGAACAGCGGAGTCGCCAGGTGGAAGAAGAACGGCTGCGGATCGCGCGTGAGGTCCACGACGTCGTCGCGCACAGCCTCGCCATGATCAACGTGCAGGCCGGCGTGGCCGCGCACGTCGCCGACCGCCGGCCCGAAGAGGCGGTCAAGGCGCTCAAGGCCATCAAGGAAGCGAGCGGCCACGCGTTGGACGACCTGCGCGCGACCCTCGGCGTCCTGCGCACCGGTGGCGGGACCACGCCGGTGGCCGGCCTCGACCGGCTGGACGAGCTGGTGCGGCCGGTGCCCGTCGCCAGGGTCGTCGGCACGCCGGGCACCCTGCCCGCCCCGGTCGACGCCGCCGCGTACCGGGTCGTGCAGGAAGCGCTGACCAATGCGATGCGGTACGCGTCGGACGCGTCCGAGATCGTCATCTCGTTCGAGCACACCGACGACGCCCTGGTCCTCACCGTGACCGACGACGGCACGGGCGTCGACCAACCGCCGCAGGGCGCGGGTTCCGGCCTCCGCGGCATGCGGGAACGGGTCGAGGCGCTCGGCGGCACGCTGGCCGCCGGTCCGTCGACCCGGGGCTTCACCGTCAGGGCGGTCCTACCGTGGGAGGTACGTGGTGATCAGGGTGGTGCTGGCCGACGACCAGGCGTTGGTGCGGGCGGGTTTCCGCCTGCTGCTCGACACCGAGGACGGGTTCGAGGTCGTCGGCGAGGCCGGTGACGGCGCGGAGGCGGTGCGGCAGGCGCACGAGCACCGCCCGGACGTCGTGGTGATGGACATCCGGATGCCCGGCACCGACGGCCTGGCCGCCACCCGGCAGGTCTGCGCCGAGCTGCCGGAGGTGAAGGTGCTCGTCCTGACGACCTTCAACGTGGACGAGTACGTGTTCGAGGCGTTGCGCGCCGGCGCGTCCGGTTTCCTGCTCAAGGACACGGACCCGGTGGAGCTGCTGCACGCCCTCAGGGTGGTCGCGGAGGGTGATGCGCTCCTCGCACCGAGCGTCACCCGGAAGTTGATCGAGGAGTTCGCGAACCGGCCGGAGCACCGCCGCCCGGACCCCCGGGCGCTGCGCGAGCTGACCGCGCGGGAGCGGGAGATCCTGGCGCTCGTCGCCGCCGGCATGTCGAACGACGAGATCGCCGAACACCTGGTGATCAGCCCGGCGACCTCGCGCACCCACGTGAGCCGGGTGATGACCAAACTGGGCGCGCGGGACCGCGCGCAACTCGTCGTGCTCGCCTATGAATCAGGATTGGTCTCGCCGCGCCGAGGGTGAATATTCATTGTTGAGGTCACGGCGGCCGTTACGAAACTTTGGCGAAAATCGAACAACAATTACGGACCGTAACCGAAACGCCGATACCCGCCGCATTCTGTGTGCGGCGGGTGACGTTAACGGGAGATGTCTAGGCGATAGCGCCGGGCGGCAGGTTCAGCTTGAACGGCAGCGTGGTCACGACCGCGAGGTCGGACGCCGTCCGCTTCATCAGCGTCGGTGCGTTGCGCGCGCCGGGCTCCGGCAGGTCGAGCAGTCGGTCCACGGCCTCGACCAGCGGTCCCTCGTAAATCCAGACCGCTTGGGCGGCGCGCTGGCTGTCGCGGACGGCCGGCAGCCTGCCCGCGCGGGCCTCGGTCTCGGACCAGAACAGGATCGAGTCGATGAACCCTCTGCGCTGCTTGAACGCCATGATGCGGTCGAGCTGTCCGTCCTCGTCACGGAGGTGGAGGAACTGGAAGCCGCTTTCGCGCAGCTCGATGACTTTGCTCAGTGCGAGATCCATGACGCACCTACCTCTGTTCTGAGGTCCCCTAGCAGGCACAGGTCGTTCGACCCGAAATGATCGTACGGCAAGTGGACAAGCCGCCATAGGGACTAGACCGGCGGGGCGGTCTCAATACGGGGTTGTCCGCCTTCGGATTTCGATACGGATCGCAGGACGCGAACGGTTCGCACTAAAAAGGCCAACCCTCCCAAAGTGACCAGGATCACAGTGGGCCACATGCCGTTCCTCCGCTGCATCGGGTTCCTGTCACCCGAAGAGACGTCTGCCATGCCCGCCGGGTTGCACGCGCACCACTACGTGAATCCCCACCTTGAGGTGAACCGCGAACGAGCGACATACGTGCCGGCTAGGCTGTTCGGCGTGAGCATCGACCCGCCCAAGAGCCTCCCGGCGGTGCCCGAGTCGCTGCTTCCCCGCGAGCACGCCCTCTACCGGCCGCGGCACAGCAGCCGCCAGCGCACCGCGCTCACCCTCGCCGTCCTGTTCTTCTGCGGGCCCGCCCTGCTGCTGCTCGTCGGCGTGCGGCCGGCGGAGTTCGAGAACCGCAAGCTCGCCGAGTTCCCGTCGATCACCGACGGCTGGGGCTTCTTCACCGGGCTCAACGCGTGGGCGAGCGACCACGTGCCGCTGCGCGACAAGGCCGTGGCCGCCGCGAGCGGCATCAGCCGGGGCGTGTTCGGCGAGGCGCCCGACCTCGACCGGCCGCAGGACGCGGTCGGTCCGGTGGTGACGCCGAAGGACCCGTCCGCGGACCGCCCCGAGCCGACCGCGTTCGTGGACGTGATCGAGGGCAAGGACGACTGGCTCTTCCTCGGCGCGGACGTCGAGGGCGCGTGCGACCCGTTGCTGCCGATCGCGGAGGTGCACGCCCGGCTGAGCCGGCTGCGGGCCGCGGTCGAGGCGTCGGGCCGCCGGTTCCTGCTGGTCGTCGCGCCCAACAAGAGCACGATGGTGCCCGACTACCTGCCGTCGAAGTTCTACGGCAAGGACTGCTTCAACAAGGCCCGCGACGAGTTCTGGAAGGGGCTGCCCAAGACGGGCGCGCTCGACCTGCGGTCCCGGATCGAGGAGACCGCCAAGCTGACCAACCGGCTGCCGTACCCGAGGTACGACAGCCACTGGACCCACGAGGGCAGCCTGGTCATGGCGCGGGTCATCACCGACACCGTCAAGCCGGGCACGTCCAAGGGGTGGAAGGTCGTGCCGACCCAGGTGGTCGACCGCGAGGGCGACCTGGCCCCGCTGCTCGGGCGAACCGCGACGGACCCGATCCAGGCCTACGACCTCGCGCCCAACGGCAGCACGGTGCGCAGCCACGAGATCAACCCCGTCCCCGAGCCGAAGCGGTTCACCCAGCCGCCGGCGAACGGCGTGGCGACCGCCAAGGTGGGGCTGCTCGGCGACTCGTTCGCCTACTACGCGGCGCAGTACCTGGTCGCGTGCTTCACCGACCTGACGATGGTGCACGTCGAACGCCTCACCAGCAACGCCCGCGAGGTCGCCCAAGCCCTCGCGGCCACCGACGTCGTGGTGCTCGAAGCCGCGGAGCGACTGCTGGTCAGCGGGCTGGACCCGGTGCTGGCACCGGCCGTCATCGACGTGATCGCCGAGGAGTTGGCCAAGCAGCCGCGCTAGCGGTGGTGCCCGTTCTCCTTGGCGTGGTTGGCCAGCAGGGACGCCACCGTCACCGCGGGACCGCTGTCCTCACGCAGCCGCCGGCGCCTCGGCGCGACCTCGTCCGGGTCCGGCTCGTCGGAGGGCCAGACGGCCGGGATGTGCTGGGTGGGGTCCTCGACCGCCCTCGGCGCCGGGGCGGGACGGGGCGCGAGCGGACGCGGCGTGAGCCGGTCCGGAGCGGGTCGAGCCGGGGTGAGCCGCCCCGGTACCGGTTGGTCCGGTGCCGGTTGGGCCGGCGTGCCGCGGGGTGGTGTGGCTGTACGCACCGGAGGAGCGGGTTGGGCCGGCGTGCCGTGCGGTGGTGTGGCTGTACGCACCGGAGGAGCGGGTTGGGCCGGCGTGCCGTGCGGTGGTGTGGCCGTGCGCACCGGAGGGACGGGTTGGGCAGGCGTGCCGCGCGCCGGCGTGCGCGGGGGAGGGGTCTGCCGGGGAGGAGCGCCCTGGAGCGGCGTGCCCTGGGGCGGGGTGCGCGGCGTGCGCTGGGGCGGCGGGGTGCGCAACCGGTTCGGCGGCCGGACCGGCGCGATCACCACGGTGGGCTCCTCGCGCACCGGCTCCGGGTCCGCCTCCTCCGGCCACCGCGCGTCCTCGACGTCCTCGACGTCCTCGAACTCGTCCGGTTCGGCCACGTCGTCGAACTCGTCCGGCTCGTCGTGCTCGTCCTCGAACTCCGCCTCGGCCTCCGCCGGTTCCGGCTCGGGCTTGGGCGCGGGCTTGCGGGACAGCCGCCGGGCCAGCGCGTGGCTCGGCTTCTCCACGAACCGGTAGCTCAGCTCCACCACGCCGAACGTCAGCGCCACCGCGAGCGGTATCGCCAGCAGCAGCGGCACGGTCGGCCGCATCAGGTCCAGCGCCACGAACGCGACCAACCCGTGCAGCAGGTAGATCGAGTAGCTGCGCTCGGACAGCGCGATCCAGATCCTGCGTTCCTTGAGCCGCGGCTCGGCGAAGTACCCGGCCATGAAGCACAGCAGCGCGAACGCGAGCGCGAGGTTGTAGGAGGTGTCGAGCCGGCCCAGCTCCAGGTGCTCGGCGAGCACGTACAGCGCCCACGCGATGCCCACGTAGGTCCCGCCGAGCCACAGCGGCACGCGCTTGCTCGTGGTGGCCCAGATGATCTGCCCGATGATCGGGATCGGGAGGTAGGAGACGTTCACCGCGAACAGCGCCCACGACGCGCCGAACTCCCGGGCGCTCATCATCACCACGAACACGAAGGTCAGCTGGGCGCCGATGGCGAGCCACGTCCAGCGCCTCATCACCGGCAGCAGCAGCACCAGCAGGGTGTAGAAGACGACCTCGACGACCAGCGTCCACGCGACGCCGACCATCACCACCTGCGGCACGATCAGGTAGTTGACCACCAGCGAGTTGGTGAGCACGGTCCACCAGGTGATCGTCGGCTCCTCCGCGCCGACCAGCGTCTGGGCGCCGAGCAGGATCACCCCGGCGGTCAGCAGCACCACGAACGTCATCGGGATGTAGACGCGGACGAGCCGGTTGAGGCCGAACCGGCGCTGGCCCTGGCGCAGCGCGATCGGCGTCACCACGAACCCGCTGACGAGGAAGAAGAACGGCACCGCGATCTGGCCGATGCCCTGCAGGCCCATGTGCATCGGGTCGCTGGTGAGCGCGTCGATGAAGTCGATGCCGGGCGTCGGCCCGACCTCGCGCTTGGCGACCCACTGCTCGGCGAGGTGGCTGTAGAAGACCAGCAGCGCGGCGAGCCCGCGCCCGATGTCGATGAACGCGATGCGAACCTTCGGCGGTGCCGTCTGACCGTCCAGGGGTCCGCCCCTTCCAGTCTCGCGACCCTCCCCGGGCAGCATGGTAACGGAAGGCTCTCGATCGGACGGCGGATCGTGATTATCCCGGGCGGCCGGTAACGCTGCCGCGCCGCTCCCAGCGGCGGATCGCCCGATCAGCGGGCATCTCGACCAACCGGTGCAGCACTTCGGCCGCGAGGAACGTCACCGCGAGTCCGATCAGGACCACCAGGTTCTCGTCCAGGTGAGGCATCAGGGTGTCGAAGACCGGGTAGATCGCGCACACGTGCACCAGGTAGATCGCGTACGTGCGCTTGGCCCACGCCTTGACGAGCGCCGACCGGCTGACCCGGTCCTGCGCCTTCATCAGCAGCACGACCACGAGCACCGCCAGCAGCACGGTGCGCGGCACGCCGTCGCCCTGGAACGTGAGGCCGATCTTGTCCGCCCAGACCAGCAGCAGGAAGTGGACCGAGCCGATCGCCACGCCCGCCAACGGGTCGACCCGCCCGGAGTGGACCAGGGAGATCAGCTGACCGAGGCACAGGACCGGGAGGTAGGTGGCGAACCCGGTGAAGTGGGCGCCGAAGAACTCGTTGTGCGGCGCGGCGAGCAGCGTCAGGCAGCAGAGCGCGGCGATCGCGAGCGGCGGTACCCAGGCCCGCTTGCGCAGCAACGGGATCGAGAGCGCGACCAGCACGTAGAAGAGGACCTGCACGCGCAGCGTCCACGTGATGGCGAGCAGCGCGACGTCCGGTTCCGCGAAGCCGTTGCCCAGCACCATGCCGAGCAGCAGCTTGTCCACCCCGAGCGGGCCTTCCCAGACCCGCGAGATCCGCAGCCCGAAGTTGATCATGCACCAGCCGATGAACGTGACCACGAACAGCAGCGGCGCGAGGCGGGTCAACCGGCGGCGCAGGAACTGGCCCGGCGTCTCGCGGTTGGTGACGTGCGTCACCACGACCCCGCTGACCACGAAGAAGAACGCGACGCCGACGAACGAGATCCACGGGTGCAGGTGCAGCGTGTCGGCGCTGACCCACGCGGTCGCCGTCCACGCCCACCACCCCTCGCCGACGCCCGCGAACCAGGCGAGCACGTGCGTGAAGACGACCGCGCACGACGCGATGACCCGCAGCAGGTCCAGGCCGTGCAGGTAGTCGGTGCGCTTGGCCCGCGCGGTCGTGGGCTGCTGCTCCAGTTCGGTGGTGCTCATGCCGGACGCCTCCTCCCGCGGTGCAGGACCCGGTGCACGACGCGGTGCGAGCCGAGGTGCAACAGCTCGGCGGCGAGGCACGTGCACGCCAACGCGACCGGGATGGCCACCACCGGCGGCACCACGGGGTGCTGCACGCCCAGCACCGCGTACCCCACCACCGGGATCGACACGAACAGCGGCAGCGCCCGGCTGTCCAGCCAGCGGACGAGACGCGTCGCGGCGAGGGAGGCGCCCCTCGGCAGCGCGATCAGGAACAGCAGCAACGCGTAGACGCCGGTCAGCGGGCGCCAGAACGCGGCGGTCCCGGGGACCACCCGTTCCGCGAGCACCAGGAGCCCGAGGCACAGCAGGCCGAGCCCGAGGGCGTGCCGCCGGAACAGCAGTTCGGTGCGCTGCAGCCAGGCGACCTGACCGAGCGTCGCCAGCGGCACGAGGGCGGCGACCAGACCGATCACCCGCGGCACGTCGTGCGCACCGGTCGAGGCGGCCCACCCGCTCCCGAGCAGGAGCAGGCACACGACCTCCAGCTGCACGAACACGGCCAGGCCGGGGAACCGGTGTTGCAGCGGCAGCAGCACCAGCACGACGAGCGCGAACAGCGCCACCGCGGCCACCGGCGTGGTGATCGCCGGGTCGACCAGCGGTTGCGCGCCGACGGCCAGGAGCAGCGCACCCACCGCCACGGCCACCACCAGCGGCGGGAGACCCCGGCGCGCCAACCGGGACGCGAACGCGAGCCGGCCCGGACCCGCGGCGCCGGCGATCCCGCCGACCGCGAACCCGGCGACCATCAGCAGCAGCGCGACACCGAGGAACCCGAAGTCCTCGCCGACACCGGTCGGTCGGTTGACCCAGTTGCGGATCGCCAGAAGCAGGTCCGGCGACCGGTCGTGCCGGCTGAGCCACAACCCGACGAGGTAGCTGTAGGCGACCAGGCACACGGCGGCGGCGGTCACCACGCTCACCCCGGCGACCCGGGTGCGTCTGTCAACCATCGGCGGGCAGCGCCCCGAGCTGCTTGGCGAGCAGACCGCCGAACCCGGCCAGGTCCGCGGGCGTCCGCGCGTTCAACTCGACCCGGACGACCAGGTCACCGTGGACGTAGTGGGCCCGTGCCGTGGACCGCGCGTGCGGATCGGCGTCCGGTTCGGGCTCGAACTCCACGATCCGGGTGACGCCGTTCTCGGCGGGCGTGCGCCAGAGGCCGAACGAGACCTGCAACTCGTCGAGCTCGTCGGCGGCCCGCAGCGCGGCGTCCCGGTCGGCCAGCCGGACCACCGCGACCAGGAGGCGACCCTCGGGGAGCTTGGACGACACGGTCAGCCGCGCCGCGCCCGCCCCTTCCCGGGTGAAGACCTCCACCTCGGACGGGTTGAGGAAGCCGAGCTTCTCGACGTCCCGGAAGGACAGCACGTGGTCGTAGTACTCGGTGCCCGAGTCGAAGTCGGCCAGCGCGAGCCGCGGCGCGGCGCGTCGGCCCTCCTCGCCGGCGAGCGGCACGTTGCGCGCGTTGTCCGGCAGCGGTGGCGCGCCGAACAGCGCGAGACCGCCGAGGCTGACGCCCGCGAGCAGCGCGATGGTCAACAGGGTGCTGGGCACGGAGGTGCGCGACGGCGTCCGACGGTCGGACACGGCACCTCCTCACCAGGACGCGGCCCCCGCCGATGGCGGGAGCCGCGTCGATTGTAGGTGAGGATTTTGGTCACCAACCTGGAAAAGGCTCAGGTCAGAGTGGGCGAAGCCACAGTGTGACGAAGCCGGTGTCGACCGCTTCCGCCTGCCGCACCAGGTCTTCGTCGACCTGCTCGGCCTCCGGGTCGGCGCCGAGCGGCACGGGCGCGTACCCCATCTTGCGGTAGCCGAGGAGGACCTGGAGCGGGTCGTCGCCGAGCTCGGTGATCGCACTGGGGCAGAACTCGCACACCACGTGCGGCCGGTCGCGTTCCAGCACGGCGGTCAGCCCGGCGAGCGCGCGGTGGTCGCGGCCCTGGAGGTCGACCTTCACCAGCGTGACGCGGCGGTCGGCCACCTCGGGCCTGCCGTCGAGCCGGACCGCGGGGATCACCACGCCGCCCGCCGCCTCGTCGGACAGCTCGTGCGCCCGGTGGTCGCCGCTGTTGTCGTCCTGGGCCTGCACGAGGCGGATGCTGCCGTCCTCGTCCCAGGCCGCGACCGGCAGCACGTCGACGGTCCGCGCGCCCTCCGGCCCGAGGTTGGCCACCACGTTGCGGCGCAGGTACTCGGCGTTGACCGGGTTGGCCTCCACCGCGACGACCGACGTGACGCCCTCGGTCCGCTGGAGCAGGCGCAGCGTGTGGTAGCCGACGTGCGCGCCGATGTCGAGGAACGTGCCGTCGCCCACCAGCCCGGCCATCAGGTCGGCCTCGTCGACCTCCCACGACCGGTGGTAGGCCAGCCACGGCAGCACCACGTTGTCGACGGGCAGCAGCAACGCGCCCGCGTCGCACACCACCACGTCCGCACCGGCGGGCACCGGCGCGTGCCGCAGCCGGGCCGTGTCCTGCACCGCGGCCAGCGCCCGGGCGAGCTCGGCGATCCGCTGCTCGTCGCCGTCGAGCCGCCGGTCGCGCTCGGCGAACCGGCCGAACGTGGTGCGCTCGTCGTCCTCCAGCCGCGACCACACCCGTTCCAGGGTGGTGTCGAGCTGCTTCTCCAGGCCCGTCACGCTCGACGCGGTGTCCTGCACGGCGGTGCGGAACTCGTCCTGCACGGCGGCCAAGCGGGTCTTGAGGCCCTCGTTCGCCCAGCGCGTCGACTCCACGTTGGACTCGACCGCCTCCAACCGCGCCACCACGCCGTGCAGCGTGTCCTCGACGCCGCCGACGAGCGTGCCCATCACCTTGCGCTGGTGCACGTCGTAGTGGTCGATGGCGCGCAGCACGGCCTTGCGCAGCGCGGGCGCCAGCGGCGTGCGCGCCGCGGTGCCCACCTCGGCCCGCCACAGCAACGCCTGCTTCGACTCGCGCAACGGCCGCAGCAGGTCCGCGCCGGGCAGCTCGGCCCGGTAACCGGCGCCGCCGCTGCCCTGCCAGCTCTCGTGCGCCGCGCGCAGCTGCTCGGCCATCCAGTCGGCGGCCTTGGCCACCGACCGGGTGCGCAGGATGTGCTCACGTGCCGCGCGACCGCGGCGGGCGGCCTCGGCCGGGTTGTCCGCGACCTCGCGCATGGCGCGCGCGGCGGCGTCCAGGTCCGGCTCGGCCCACACCGCGGTGGCCGGGTACGGGTGGTTGCCCGGACCGACCGGCACCCGCCGGTGCGGCACCGGCCAGCCCGTCGTGGCGTCCAGGAACTCCGCGGTGCTGGAGTAGTCGGTGGAGATCACCGGCATGGCCCGTGCCATCGCCTCGGCCACGGTGAGGCCGAAGCCCTCGCTGCGGTGCAGCGAGACGTAGGCGCTGCTCGACGCGTACAGGTCGTCCAGCTCCCGCACGGACAGGTACCGCTCGACCAGCTCGATCCGCGGGTCGTCCATGACCTTGACCCGCAGCCGCTCGGCGGTGTGCGGGTTCTTGTCGCCGTTGATCGCCTTGAGCACCAGGCGCACGTCGTCGCGGCCCTCGAACGCCCGCTGGAACGCGTCGACCAGGCCCCACGGGTTCTTGCGCTGGCCGATGCTGAAGAAGTCGAACGCGAACAGGAACCGGACCGGGTCACCGGGACGGCGTTCGGGCCTGCTCACCGGGCCGGGGTCGCGCACCGGCACCGGGATCGCCTTGACCGGGACCGACGTGTGCTTGGCGATGGCGTCGCGGCAGAACTCGCTGACCGTCCACACCTCGTCGACCAGGTCGAACGCGTGGTGCATCTCGCCGGGGAACTCCTCCAGCTCCCACGCCCACAGGCCGATGCGGTAGCGGTGGTGGCCGACCTGGGGCTGGTGGTCGAGCACCGCGCGGGTCTGGTCGGCGTTCACGCACAGCAGGCTGATCGGGAACCGCGGCTGCCCGACCGTGCCCGGCTCGGCCAGGCCCGTGCGGTTGGACACCAGCTGGTCCTCGACCACCGAGACGACCGGCACACCGGACTCGCGGATCGCGTCGTGCACCAACCGCGCCATCTCGCCGACACCGAGCTCCGCGGTCAGGTAGCCGACCACGTTGACGCCGAAGTCCGGCGTCGGCTCCGCGGGCTCGACCGGCTCGGCGGGCAGCGCCCACGCCGGCAACGACGCCTCGGTCACCCCGGAACTCGCGCACCAGGAGCGGAACGGGCCGGCGTCCCGGCTGTGCGGCAGCGGGAACGCGGTCCTCAGGTCGGGGCGCGAGTCCCACACCGCCTGCACGAGACGGCTCAGCGTGGTGCCGACGGGCGCGTCGTCCGGCGGACCGGCGAGCCACCGGCGCAGCGCCGCGCCACCGTCGGAGTCGAACGCGTGCGGCGGCACGACGACGGCCCGGGCGCCCGTGTTCTTGCGTTCGGTGTTCTTGCGTTCGGCTTTGACCCACGCGTCGCGGTACAGGGTGCGCATGGCCGGGCTGATCTTCGTGCCGTCGGCCATCTTCGCGAAGCCGTACGGGATCGACTCCAGCGTCTCGGCGTAACCGTTGCCCTGCAAGGACGTGCGGTAACCGTCGCACAGCTCGCGGACGGTGGGGTGCTCGGACAGCACCACGCGCGGCCGGGTCGGCGTGTGGTGGGACAGCAGCCACGGCTTCTCCGGCCGGTAGCCGCTGTAGTGGAAGAACCGCAGCCGGTGGCCGCCCGCGGTCAGCACGCCGTCGGCGTCGCGCTCCACCGGGCGCTCGTGGATGTTCCAGTAGGCGACGTTGAAACCGGGGTCGCGCAGCACGGTGTTGCCGAACAGCGCGGGCACCTGGTCCACCCACCGCTGGTCGGTGAACAGCTGCTTCTCCGGCGCCACGATCGCGTCGTGGCGCAGGCGCTCGGCCCAGAAGTCCAGGAACGGCTCGGAACCGGGACCGGTGGCCACGAAACCGAGGTTGAAGATCCCGGCGCCCATGATCGCGGCTTCGCTCGGGTCCTTGCCGTCGCGCGGCAGCGGGGTGAGGAAGTGCGGCGTGAGCACGATGCCGTGCGCGAGCGCCAGCTCCTCCAGCTCCGGCATCGGGGCGAAGACCTCGATGTCCGGGTCGAGGTAGATGACCACGTCGGCCTGCGAGCGCAGCTCGCGCAGCAGGTACGGCTTCACCGCCGTGGCGAGCTCGGTGATGTTGTAGGCCGTGGCCATGCGCAGGTAGTCGTCCGCGTCGATCCCGGTGGCGTCGGGGCCGACCGTGCGCATCCGCCCCTGCCGCTCGCCGGAGCCGCGCGGCGCGTCGATCACCGCGATCACGAACTCGTGATCGGGGTGGTGCTTCAGGTAGGACGCGGCCAGGACGCGCGCGGCGGGCATGTAGTTGCGGGCGACGACGGTGCACGCGGTCACGGCACCGCCGCCGTTGCGCGGCTCAGCCATCTGCGGGGAGCACCTCTAGCTCGGCGTCGAGGGCCTCGTCGAAGCCCTTGCGGGCGGCGGCGAGGGAGGGCGCGGCGACGTCGACCCGGATGATCAGGTCCTTGCTGCTGTAGTGGCCGCGGACCCGGGCGTTCTGCCCGTCCTTCGCGTCGACCTGGCCCGCCATCACGCCGGCGGGGGCGTCGGTGACCTGCGCCATGCCGTTGTTGATCTGGGTGTTGTGCAGGCCGAGCGCGCCGGCGGCGGCCGCCGCGGCGTCGGTGCACTGCACGATCAGGATGATGCCCCTGGAACCGTCGTCCAGGGTGAACTGGGCGAGCTTGGTCTTGGTCGCGCCCGCGGTCGTGTAGAGCGCGGCCTCCGAGTCCAGCAGGTACTTGAGGTTCGGGACCGCGGTGAAGTCGGTCACCGCCTTGTTCGTGCTGACCTTGCCGGGGACCTCGCCGATCGGCAGCGGGTCCGGCGGCGGCTGCGACGTGGTGGTCGTCGTGGCCCCGGAGCTCTGGGTCGGGTCGGCCACGGGCGTCGAGCCGCCGCGCCCCCAGATCCAGTAGGCGCCGAACGCGATGCCCGCGAGCAGCACGACGGCCAGCACGATGCCGATGACCTTGCCCTTGCCGCTGCCGCTGTCGTCGAAGACCTCGGGGCCCTGCGCGATCCAGCTCGGGTTGGCGTCGCCGACCGGGCTGTAGCTGTCGCCACCCCACGGCGGCGTGCTCGACGGCGGAGCGGACTGCCAGCCGCCCTGCTGCGGCGGCGGCATCTGCTGCTGCTGCTGCGGTGCGATCGGGGTCACGTACTGGGTGCGGTCGGCGTCCGCCGGCCGCTGGCTCACGACCTGCGTCTTGTCCGGGTTGGCCTGGTGGGCGCCGGGCGTGACGATCTGGGTCGCGTCGGGGTTCGGGTTCGGCTGCGACGGCGGCACCGCGTCCCAGCGCACCGGCGGTGCGAACGGGCCGCTGTTGGGCTGCGCCGGTGCGGCCGGGCCGCCACCCGAGGCGGCGGCGAGGAGTTCATCCCGGCGACGGCGGTAGTCGTCGGCACTGATCCGACCCTCCGCCAACGTGCGGTCCAGCTCTGCCAGGTCCTCTTGCCAGGACATTCCGCTCCTCCAGGGGTTGCCGCGCGAGCGCCATTGTTGCTTATGCGCTTCCGGGCGGTGCGGGCATACGGCACTTGTGATGTGGTCGTTGCCGGCCGTTGGTTCCTCCGGGTGCGCAAGGCCACCCGAACAGCACGTGGACCGCGGGGCACGCGATCCGGACGTGACGAAACCCGACCGACCGGTATCGCTGGTCACGGCGAGCGAGCAGTGGGCACGCACAGTGCCCGGCAGGCGTGGAGGCAGCCTGCAACACATGCAGCAGGTGGCAGTTCGGACTTCGGTACCGACGGCGTCGACGTGATCGTGCGGGCGTTGGTCGGACCGCTCCGTTGACCGGACTGCTTTGATCGGTGAGCCGCCGTCGCGTTCCCACGGAGGAAGGACCGTCAATGCGCTTGACCGCGACAGTGCTCGCCGTGCTCGCCGCGCTGGTCGTCCCGGGCCAGGCCAACGCGGCCAGTCCCATCGGCATGACCAGCGGTTTCTACGTCGACCCCAACTCGAACCCCGCCGTGTGGGTGCGCAACAACCCCAACGACGGGCGCACGTCGGCCATCAGGTCGTCGCTGTCCACCAAGCCGATGGCGCGGTGGTTCGGCAACTGGAGCGGTGACATCCGCACGGCCGTCGGCAACTACGTGGCCGCCGCCGACGCGGCCGACAAGCTGCCGGTCCTGGTGGCCTACAACATCCCCGGCCGCGACGCGTGCGGCGGACACTCCGGCGGCGGCGCGGGCTCGCCCGAGGCGTACCGGACCTGGATCTCGAACTTCGCGTCCGCGATCGGCACCCGGCCGGCCGTCGTGGTGATCGAGCCCGACTCGCTCGCCGACTTCAACTGCATGACGCCCGACGCCGTCACCACCCGCAACGCGATGATCCGCTACGCCACCGAGCAGTTCCGCGACCGGGCGCCCAACACGTGGGCCTACCTGGACGCGGGCAACGCCCGGTGGGTGCCGGCGAACACGATGGCGGGCCGCCTGGACGCGGCCGGCGTGCGCAACGTCCGCGGGTTCGCGATCAACGTCTCCAACTACTTCACCACGTCGGAGTCGGCGTCCTACGGCAACTCGGTGAACGGTTCCCTGCCCGGCTACACGAAGGCGTTCGTGATCGACACCAGCCGCAACGGCAACGGCTCGAACGGCCAGTGGTGCAACCCCGGTCAGCGCAGGCTCGGCGTGACCGCCCAGACCGGCGGCGGCGCGGAGATGCTGCTGTGGGTGAAGGTCCCGGGCGACTCCGACGGCAACTGCGGCACCGCCCCGAACACGCCCGCGGGCACGTTCGACCCGGAGCTGGCCTACCGGTTGGTGTTCGGCTACTGACGCTCCGCCACGCCGGGCGGGCGCCTGCACGGCACCCGCCCGGCCAGGGCAAATGCGGTGGACCGGCCACCTAGGATGTGAGAGCGCTCTCCCACACGGCGCGGTGTGGGGTGCCCCGTGCCCCCGCCGTTCCAGGAGCCCTGTCGCCCCATGCCCCACGGTCCGCTCGACCACCGCTACCGCGGCGAGCACCCCGTCCGCACCCTCCTCTACCTCTTCCGCGAGGACCGCGCGAAGCTCGCCCTCGGCGCGGGCGCGTTCTTCGTCAAGCACAGCCCCACCTGGCTGACCCCGGTCATCACCGCCCACGTCATCGACGTCGTCGTGGAGCGCAAGCCGCTCATCGGCATCTGGCTCGGCGCGGGTCTGCTGCTGGTCATGCTGGTGCTCAACTACCCGTTCGCCGTCCTCTACACGCGCTGGTGGTACGGCAGCGCCCGCCGGATGGGGATGCGGATGCGGTCGGCCCTCACCCGGCGCATGCAGCAGCTGTCCATCGGCTACCACGCGCGGGTCAGCGCGGGGGTGTTGCAGACCAAGGTGATCCGGGACGTCGAGAG
The DNA here is from genome assembly GCF_040673975.1 of Actinosynnema sp. NPDC050801. Classification (NCBI taxonomy): domain Bacteria; kingdom Bacillati; phylum Actinomycetota; class Actinomycetes; order Pseudonocardiales; family Pseudonocardiaceae; genus Actinosynnema; species Actinosynnema sp. NPDC050801. Next base: position 293,620 of record NZ_JBFAQZ010000001.1, read on the forward strand.
CATCGAGACCTCCGCCCAGCAGGTCGGCGACCAGGGGCTCTCGGCGCTGGCGACGTTGAGCGGCGCGCTGGTCGTGATCGGGTTGAGCGCGCCCGCGTTCCTACCGGTCTTCCTGCTGGTCGTGCCCGCGGCGGCGGTGCTGGTGATGTGGTTGCGCGGCAGGCTGCGCGCGTACAACGAGTCCTTCCGCCAGGAGGTCGAGCAGCTCTCGTCGCGGGTCGGCGAGATGACCACGCTCATCCCGATCACCCGCGCGCACGGCCTGGAGCGCACCGCCCTCAACCGCATGGACGGCACGCTGCGCCAGGTCTTCGCGGCCGGCATGAAGCTGGACGGCCTCAACGTCCGCTTCGGCGCGCTGGCCTGGATCCTGCTCAACGCCCTGGGCGTCGGGTGCCTGGCGGGCTCGGCGCTGGCCGCCTACCACGGCTGGCTCTCGGTCACGCCCGGCGACGTGGTCATGCTCAGCGCCTACTTCGCCTCCCTGACCGGCGCGGTCACCACGTTGATGAGCCTCACCCCGTTGATCAGCAAGGGCCTGGAGTCGGTGCGCTCGCTCGGCGAGGTGCTCCAGGCGCCCGACCTGGAGCACAACGCGGGCAAGGCGCAGGTCGACGCCGTGCGCGGCGGCGTCCGGTTCGAGCGCGTCGGGTTCGCCTACCCCGAGGCCGAGCGGAACTCGGTCGACGACTTCAGCCTCGACGTGCGGCCGGGCGAGACGATCGCGCTGATCGGCGCTTCGGGCGCGGGCAAGTCGACGGTGGTCAACCTGGTCATCGGGTTCCTGCGGCCGACCGCGGGGCGGATCCTGCTCGACGGCGTGGACATGGAGTCGTTGGACCTGCGCAGCTACCGGCGGTTCCTGTCGGTGGTGCCGCAGGAGTCGATCCTGTTCGAGGGCACGATCCGGGACAACGTCACCTACGGCTTGGACGACGTGCCGGAGCACGTGGTGCGGCAGGCCCTCGCCGACGCCAACGCGCTGGAGTTCATCGACCGGCTGCCGACCGGGCTGGACACCGTGGTCGGCGAGCGCGGTGCGCGGCTGTCGGGCGGGCAGAAGCAGCGGCTGGCCATCGCGAGGGCGTTGATCCGCGACCCGCGCGTGCTCGTGCTGGACGAGGCGACCTCCGCGCTGGACACCAAGTCCGAGGCCTTGGTGCAACAGGCGCTGGCCCGCCTGGTGCACGGCCGCACGGTGTTCGTCGTGGCGCACCGGCTGTCCACGATCCGCAAGGCCGACCGCATCGTGGTGATGGAGGACGGCCGGATCGCCGAGATCGGCTCGCACGACGAACTGCTCCGCTCCGGTGGCCTATACGCGCGGGCGCAGAGCGCGTAGCCGGAGCCGCCCCTCAGTTCTTCTTGGTCAGCAGCGTGGGCCCGACGATGCGCCGCGCGATCCGGCGCAACTTGCTGCGCGGCTTGGCCGGTGGCGTCGACGCGCGCTCGGGGGCCGGGGTGGGTGCGGCAGCGGGGACGGGTGCCGCCGGCGCGGGAGCCGGGACGGCGGTCGGCTCGGCCACGGGAGCTGCCGGCGCGGCGGCAACGGGTGCCGTGGGCTTCGCGGGAGCAGCGGCGACGGGTGCCGTGGGCTTCGCGGGAATGGGAGCGACGGGTGCCGCGGGCTGCACAGGAGCGGCGGCGACGGGTGGCGTGGGCTTCGCGGGAGCGGTCGTGCCGCCGGTCCTGCCGTTGGCGGTGCCGTTGGTCGGGCGGTTGCCCGTGCCGTGGGCGGGGAGGATCACCGGCGGGAACTTCGTGGTGGCCGCCGCGACCGGCATGAGGTCGGTCGCGGTCATCGGCTCGGTCGTGGGCCAAGCGGGTTCGGGCGTGGTGGCGACGGGCTGGATGCGGACCGTGGGCGTGCCGTTGGTTCGCTGGGGCTGGGTGGGCACCTGGCTGGACGTCACGCCTCGATCTTGCCAAAGCACGCTCGGTGATCCGGTGGCGGGCGATCAGCAGAAGATGAGCCCGCACTGCTTGCGGGTCGTCGTGGTGGTCCTGCTCGTCGTGGTGGTGGGCCGCCGGGTGGTGGTCGTGGTCGGCCGCGTGGTGGTGGTCGTCGTCACGTCCGTCGTCGTGGTGGTGGCGGTGGTGTCCGTCGTCGTGGTGGTGGTGCTGGACGACGACGACACCGTCGTGGTGGTGGTCTTGCCGGAGGACGCGGTGCTCGACGTCGTCGTGCCGGTCCCGCCGCCCGTGCGGCTCGGTTGCTCGCTGCGCTTGACGACCACGATCTCACCGCCGTCGGCCGGCTCCAGGCCCCTCGGCGGCTTCACGACGCCACCGTGCACCGCCAGGAGGGCGGCCACCGCCGCACCGATCAGGGCGCCGAAGGCGAGCCGGCCGGAACCACCCAACGCCGTGAGCATCCACAACGACTACCGGCCTCACTCGTTCGGGTCAAATCCTTCGGGACATCCGGTACCGGCCTGACACTTCGGGTATCAGGCTGGTACCGGACGTCATCCGATCAGCGGGTCACGCCTGGAGGTTCGCGGTCAGCGTGATCTCGGTGCCGGTCAGCGCCTTGCTGACCGGGCAGTTCCGCTTGGCGTCCTCGGCGGCCGCCGCGAAGCCCTCGGCGTCCAGGCCGGGGACGATCGCGGTGACGGTCAGGTGGATGCCGGTGATGCCGGTGCCGGGCTGGAACGTCACCTCGGCCGAGGTGTCGACCTGCTGCGGCGGGGTCCCCGCCTGGGCCAGGCCGTGCGACAGCGCCATCGAGTAGCAGGACGAGTGCGCGGCGGCGATCAGCTCTTCGGGGCTGGTCTTGCCGTTCGCCGCCTCGGCGCGGGACGGCCAGCTCACGTCGTACGTGCCGATGCCGGACGACTCCAGGGCGACGGTGCCCTTGCCCTCCAGCAGGTTGCCTTCCCAGTGAGTGGTCGCCTTGCGGGTGGTGGCCATGTCTGCAACTCCGTCTTCGACGAGGAAACCTTCGACGCCAACCTAATGGCGATCGCGGGCGCGTGCGGTGCGCACCCGGGGGTCGAGAGGGCTCCGCCGGGGAGTTCGGGGCCTGGCGCCCGTGTGGAGGGCGAACGAAAACGGCGAGTGCTCCATGAGCACTCGCCGTGATTCGAGAGCGGATGACGAGACTCGAACTCGCGACCCTCACCTTGGCAAGGTGATGCGCTACCAACTGCGCTACATCCGCCTGTTGCCGACAACTATAGCCCACCGTCCGACTTGGTTTCGACGGGGGGTCCCGAGCGCTCCAGCAGCCGGTCCACCTCGACCAACCGCTCCTTCGACCACCGCCACTCCCACAGCGGCCTGACCCGGTCGACGACCTCGGCGGGCAGCCACGGCGCCACCTCGTCGCGCAGCTCCCACTCGTCGAACACGTGCTCGTAGAAGCTGACCACGGACGCGTCGGACAGGAACCGCTCGGGCTGCCGGAAGCACCAGTGGGCGAAGCCGTACACGCGGCAGAGCACGTCGTGGTCGCCGTCACGGTGCGCTTCCAGTGCGAGTTGCCACAACTCGGACAGGAACACGTGGCAGGACCAGGACTCGCGCTCAACGACGGCGCTCAGCTCGGGGAGGAGGGCGGAAGCCCTTGTGCGCCAATCGACCACGCGGCAGGAGACTACTCGTGATCGGCGCGCCCGCAGCACGGTCGGCCACCAGCTGACGCCCACCCGTGACCGGTCCGTCACCGGTTGCGAGCGGACCCGCTGCGGCGCGCAGGTGCGCCGGGTAGGCCGAACGGCCCAGTCCGTCAGTCGGTGTTCGGTATCGGCTCGCTATCACTTCGGGCCGGGACCGGCCGGCTGTGGCATCTTGACGACTGGACCACAGGCGGGGCGGGAGGTGCCGGGCGGGATGGCCGGAGATGCCGATTTCGACCGGGAACTGCTCGCCAGGGTCAGGGCGGGCGACGACGGCGCGTTCGGCGAGCTGTTCACCCGTCACGCCGACGCCGTTCGTCGGTTCGCTCTCCGGCACGTGCGTGAACACGCCGAGGCCGACGACCTGACCGCCGAGGCGTTCTTCCGGGTGCTCCAGGCGATCCGCCGGGGCAACGGCCCGACCGACCACGTCCGCACCTACCTGCTGACCGTCGCGCGCCGGGTGGCGTGGGAGTGGAGCGGGCGGCGGCGGGACGTGCCGGTCGAGGACGAGGAGCTCAGCCGGCGGGTCGAGCCGTTCCCGGACGTCACCGCGAACCGGCCGGAGCACGCGCTGATCTCCCGCGCGTTCACCAGCCTGCCCGAGCGGTGGCGCACGGTGCTGTGGCAGGTCGAGGTGGAGGGCGAGCGGCCGGCCGCGGTCGCGCCGAGCTTCGGCCTGAGCCCGAACGCGATGGCGGCGCTGGCCCGCCGTGCCCGCGAGGGGCTGCGGGCGGCGTACCTCCAGGCGCACCTGGCCGAAGACGCCGGGCCCCGCGCGTGCGGCTCGGTGGTCGCCAAGCTGGGCGCCTACACGGCGGGCGGCGCGCAGGGCACCGAGGGCAAGCGCATCCGCAAGCACCTGCGGACCTGCTCCTCGTGCAACGCGCTGCACGCCGAGCTGGTCGAGGTGTGCTCGACGTTGCGCGCGCACGCGGGCAGCATCGCCGTGCCGGTGGCCGCGACCGCGTTGCTGGCCCCGGCGGCGCTCGGGTCGGCCGGTCCGGTCGTGCTCGGTCCGGTCGCGATGGGCCCGGTCGCGATGGGCCCGGTCGCCGTGGGCAAGGCCGCGTGGCTCACCGGCCGGGTGAAGCTCGTGCTGGCCACGACCGCGTCGGCGGCGGCCGTGGGGCTGTTCGGCGTGATCGCCGGGACGTTCACCGGCGCGCCCGGCCCGGCGCTGGTCCAGTCGGGCCCCGACGGTGCGCCCGGCCGGCACGTGCTGGTCCTGGGCACCACCACGACCGTCACCGCCACCGGCACCGCGACCAGCGAGACCTCGCCGGCGCCGTCGGTCGACGCGCCGCACGTCCGGCACACGAAGACGATGACGACGGGGCGGTCGACGCCACCGGCCACCACCTCCTCCTCCGCCGTGCCCGTCCCGCCGGCGGTCGTGGTGCCGAGCGGCTCGTCCTCGCCGGCCCGGGAACGCGCCCTGGCGGTGGCCCCGGCGCCGACCACCACGTCCGACTCCCGCACGGCGCTGCTGATCACGACCACGACGACCGGCCCGCCGACGACGACCACCGGGTCGGCCAAGCCCACGGTCACGCCGACGACCGTGACGCTGCACCCGACGCCGAGCCGCCTCGAACCCGCGTAACTGCGGGTTTTCACCCACGAGGTGCAAGACTTTGCCGGTAGCGTGGACAACGCTGAGTGATCGCTCGACGTCTTGAGGAGACGGTGATGACGCGGCTGGTGCGCGGAGCTGACGGCCGGATGTGGACGGTGCGCAGCCAGATCGAGTGGCGCAACCCGTCGACGGACGAGGACTTCGAGCACGACGTGAGCGGTGGCCACGGTCCGGGCGTGCTGCTGCTGGCGATCGTCATCGGCATGGGCGTCACCCTGGTCATGTGGACGCCCGCCGAGGTGGTCGTGCCGTCGTGGCTGATCGTGGCGCTGGTCCTGGTGTTCCTGTTCTTCCCGGTGCGCTGGGCGGTGCGGCGGCCGTGGCTGGTGGCGGCCGAGTCGAAGAAGACCGAGGAGCTGCCGCCGGAGCGGTGGGTCGGCTCGGTGCGCGGCTTCCTGACCGTGCGCAACGAGGTGGCCAACGTGGCCCGCAAGATCGAGATGTACTCGCTGCCCGACCTGGACGGTCCGCTGCAACCGGTCGACTGATCGCGCCCGGCGGGTGACACTGGTCGGGTGCCGGAACTGCCCGAGGTCGAGGCGCTCGCCCACCACCTGCGCGAGCACGCCGTTGGACGGCGCGTGCACCGGGTGGACGTCGCGTCGTTGCAGGTGTTGAAGACGTTCACGCCGCCGTGGACCGATCTCCAGGGACGCGAGGTGACCGGCGCGGGCCGGTTCGGCAAGCACCTGGACCTCGACTGCGGCGGCCTGCACCTGGTGGTGCACCTGGCCCGGGCCGGGTGGCTGCGCTGGTCGGAGCACCTGTCGGCGGCGCCGCCCAAACCGGGCCGCGGGCCGTTGGCGCTGCGCTTGCACCTGGGTCCGCCGGGCGAGGGGCCGGGGTTCGACCTGACCGAGGCGGGCACGAAGAAGGGCCTGGCCGCGTGGGTGGTGCACGACCCGGCGGACGTGCCGGGCGTCGCGCGGCTGGGTCCGGACGCGCTGTCGGTGACGCGCACCCAGCTGGAGGACCTGTTCGCGGGCCGCACCGAGCGGCTCAAGACCGCGTTGACCGACCAGACGCTGATGGCGGGCGTCGGCAACGCCTACTCCGACGAGATCATGCACACCGCCCGGCTGTCGCCCTACGCGACGGCGGGCAAGCTGTCCGCGGAGGCGTTGGACCGGCTGCACGAGGCGTTGATCGGCGTGCTGAACGACGCGGTGGCGCGATCCGTGGGCCAGTCCGCGGCGACCCTGAAGGGTGAGAAGCGGTCCGGGCTGAGGGTGCACGCGCGGACCGGTCTGCCGTGCCCGGTGTGCGGTGACACCGTGCGCGAGGTCTCGTTCGCGGACAAGGCTTTCCAGTACTGCCCGACGTGCCAGACCGGCGGCAAGCCGCTGGCCGACCGGCGGATGTCACGACTGCTCAAGTGAGTCACACGGACGAGTGGCTTGCTCCGTTCGTCGGCTGAGCGCGGTCGTGCGGGGAAATCCTCCAGGTATCGGATCGACTACCTGGAGGAGTTATGAACCAGCGCCTCGCCGCCGCGCTGATCGGTACCGCCATGGGGATCGCGACGTTCGCCGGCTCGACCATCGCCGTCTCGGTCGCCGACCCGGCGCCGAAGCAACCCGAGTTGGAGCAGGACCAGGTCACCAAGGTGATCTGCCGCGTGCTGGAGCAACTGGACCTGCTCGACGACCCGAACCTGGAAGACCTCGTCAAGAAGCTGGAGTGCAAGAAGACGGACCCGACCGAGACCACGACCACCACCAAGACGAAGTGACGGCGGGCCGACGCCGAGCGGGGGCGGTCGACGCTGACGCGGGGTGAGCGCCGCGGCCGCGGGTGCGACCCGAGTGATCGGGTCGCACCCACTCTCCGTGATCATCAGACCTCTTGATCACCCGATCGAGTAAGCGCTGTGCCACGGTTGCCGCCAATTCATCGGATGAACGCGTCTTGGCCCGGCGATCCCCTTGCCTATACCGCCCCCACGGAACAGCATGGACGCCGTGCGGGACCTCCTGACCGAGCGCGCTGTGCTCGGACTCATCGCGACCTTGGCCGTGCTCGGCTTGTTCGTGATGCTGTGCCGCGCCCGCCGCGTCAGCACCTCGGTCGAGGACGCCGTGATGGACATGCTGCACCGCATGTCCAAGGCGTCGGCCGACCTGCGCGAGGGCTTGACCGAGGAAGCGGCGAACAAGGCGACGCCCCACCTGCGGGAGATGTTGCGGTGCGTCGCGGTCGGCATCACCGACCACGAGGGCACGCTGCTGTCGTGGGACGGCGGTGCCAACGACCACTACGAGTTCCTGCGCACCTACATCGAGCGCGCGATCGGCGAGGGCCACAAGGAGCACGTCGAGCACCGCAAGCTGGAGTGCGAGCTGCCCGGTCCGTGCTCGCTGCACAGCGCGGTGATCGTGCCGCTGGTGGTGGAGAACGACGTCGCCGGCACGTTGATCGTGGTCAGCGGGGTGGCGAACAAGCGGCAGATCCGGATGGCCGAGGAGACCGCGCGGTTCGTCTCCACGCAGCTGGAGCTGGAGGTGCTGCAGAAGTCGCGGCAGGCGTTGGCGCAGGCCGAGGTCAAGGCGCTGAGGGCGCAGATCTCGCCGCACTTCGTCTACAACGCGCTGAACACGATCTCCTCGCTGATCCGCACCGACCCGGCGCACGCGCGGGAGCTGCTGCAGGAGTTCGCCGAGTTCACCCGCTACTCGTTCCGCACCGAGGGCTTCTTCACCACGCTGGCCGACGAGCTGACCAACATCCACCGCTACCTGACCATCGAGCAGGCGCGGTACGGGCCGAGGCTGAACGTGCGGTTGAAGATCGCGCCCGAGGTGTTGCAGGTCGTGCTGCCGTTCCTGGTGCTCCAGCCGCTGGTGGAGAACGCGGTGCGGCACGGCCTGGCGCGCAAGCCCGGCGGCGGGCTGTTGACGATCATCGCCGAGGACAACGGCGCGGAAGCGCTGATCTCGGTCGAGGACGACGGCGTCGGCATGGACCCGGACCGCCTGTTCGAGGACTTGAAGGACGCCCACCAGACCGGTGCGCACGTCGGCCTCGGCAACATCAACCACCGGATGCGGGCGGTGTTCGGCGACGACTACGCGCTGGTCGTGGAGACCGCGCCGGACGCCGGCATGAAGATCATCCTGAAGATCCCCAAGTACAGCCGGGGCGTGCAGACGAACCTGCCGCTGATGCCGCCGCGGCTGGAGGACACCACGGAACAACCCGTCGTCCGCGCCTGATCCGCCCGACGTCTGCGGCGTGGGCCCGCGAACCGGTCAGGCGGCGGCGATCGCCAGGACCGTGACCATCATGACCGCGCACACGCCCCACGAGATCCACATCCAGTAGACGTGCATGGCGGTCGGGCCGTCGGCGTTCTTGCGCCCGCGGTCGTCCCACCACTCGACGTAGCGTTCGAGCCACCGGATCGGGTTGAACGTCACCGGTCGATGCTAGCCCCGCCGACCGTGCTTCCCACCCACACCGGACCGGCGGCCACACGTAAGGTCGACGGCATGAGCGTGACGGACAAGATCGCGGCCCGGCTGCCCCGGATCGTCAGCGAGCGGACCGAGCGCGGACCCGTGGTGGCCGCCGTCCGCCTGCACGGCGTCATCACGCCGACGCCGACGCCGATGGCCCGCAACACCATCAACATGCAGACCGTGGAGAGCGCGCTGACCCGCGCGTTCGAGCACGACCGGCTGGTCGCGGTCGCCCTGCTGATCAACTCGCCCGGCGGCGCGCCCACGCAGTCCGCGCTGGTCGCGGAGCGCATCCGGGAGCTGGCCGCGAAGAAGAAGGTCCCCGTCCTGGCGTTCTGCGAGGACCTGGCGGCCTCCGGCGGTTACTGGCTGGCCTGCGCGGGCGACGAGGTCTACGCGCACGGCACGTCCCTGGTGGGCTCGATCGGCGTGGTCAGCGCCGGGTTCGGCCTCAACGGCCTGATCGAGCGCTACGGCGTCGAGCGGCGGGTGCACACGGCGGGTGAGGCCAAGGTGCGCCTGGACCCGTTCAGCCCGGAGAAGCCCGAGGACGTCGAGTGGCTCAAGGGCCTCCAGGCGCAGCTGCACGAGCAGTTCGTCGACTGGGTCAAGGAGCGCCGCGGCGCGAAGCTGACGGCCTCCGACGACGAGCTGTTCAACGGCGAGGTGTGGACCGGGGCGAAGGCGGTCGAGCTGGGGCTGGTCGACGGCGTCGGCACGTTGCGCGGCGTGGTGGCCAAGCGCTACCCGGACGCCGACATCGCGATCGCCGAGCCGCGCCGACCGCTGCTGGCCCGCCTCGGGCTGGCCGGCGCCACCACTCGATCGGGCGACTTCCTGGTGGAGGGGTTGGCGGCCCTGGAAGAGCGGGCGCGCTGGTCGCGATTCGGCTTGTGAGGTCACGGCCTCGCGGCCGTCCGGCAACCGGCGTAGACAGCGACCCCACCGGGTCGGCAAGATGCGCGGCACAGTGAGCACCCCAGTGAACAATCGCACGGACAGCACCGGCCTCCTCGTCCTGGCGGTGGACGACGAGGCACCCGGTCTGAGCGAGATCAAGTACCTGCTCGAGAGCAGCCCGCACATCCGACGCGTGCTCACGGCCTTCGACGCGGCCGAGGCACTGCGCATCCTCCGGGGTGACTACGACGTCGAGGTGATGGACCGCACGAAGGCAGGGCTACCGCCGGTCGACGCCGTGTTCGCCGACATCAACATGCCCGGCCTGAGCGGCACGGACCTGGCGCGCGTGCTCGGCGCGTTCCGCGCGCCGCCGGCGTTGGTGTTCGTCACGGGGGTCGAGCACTCGGAGGCCGTGGTGGCGTTCGAGGTGGGCGCGTTGGACTTCGTGACCAAGCCGATCAACTCCGACCGGATCAACAAGGCGATCTCGCGGGTCGTCGAACGGGTCGCCTCGACACCGGCGGTCACACCCGAGGCCACCGCGGCGGAACCGCAGGACGACGAGGTGATCCCGGTCGAGCTGGGTGGCACGATCAAGCTCGTGCCCCGGGCCACCGTCCGCTACGTCGAAGCGCAGGGCGACTACGCGCGCCTGCACACCAGCGACGGCGCGAGCCACCTGGTGCGCATCCCGTTGGCGCAGCTGGAGGAGCGCTGGGAGAACGCCGGGTTCGTGCGCATCCACCGCTCCTTCCTGGTGGCGCTGCCGCTGGTGACCGAGCTGCGGATGACGTCGAACGGGTACGCGGTGGTGATCGGTTCGGGTGAGGGCGCGAAGGAGCTGCCGGTGAGCCGGCGGCACACGCGTGAGCTGAAGGAGCGGATCGTGCGTCCCCCCAAGAGCAGTTGGGGATGACCAAGCACTCCGGCCCCCCAGGCCAACCGGACCAGCCGCAGCCGGCCGAACGCGATGCCTGGCTGTCGGTCTCGGCGCGCAAGAACCGCCGCCGGCGGGTGGTGCTGGCGGACCCGCGCGGGCGTGGGCGGGTGCTGCGCACGATCATCGAGCTGGAGGAGCAGACCAGCGTCGGCGAGAAGCTGATCCGCGACCTGATCCGGACCCAGCTGCGCACCGGCCTGGTGCTGGGCGGCGGCACGTTGCTGCTGCTGGCGTTGCTGCCGCTGGTGTTCTACCTGCTGCCGTGGTTGGCGGAGGTGCAGCTGGTGGGTGTGCGGCTGCCGTGGCTGCTGCTGGGCCTGCTGCCGTTCCCGCTCTGCTACGGCGTGGGCTACGCCTACCGAAGACTCGCCGAGAGGCATGAGCACGACTTCGTGAGCTCGGTGGACCGGTGATCGACAACCCCTGGAGCCTCGTGCTCGTCGGCGTGATGGCGGCGCTGACGTTCCTGTTGGGCTACGTGGGTTCCCGCCGGGCGAACACGACACCGGACTTCCTGGTCGCCCGCCGCGCGGTCCCGGCCACCCGCAACGCCGCCGCGATCTCCGGCGAGTACCTGTCCGCCGCGTCGTTCCTGGGCGTGGCTGGGCTCGTGCTCAAGGACGGCATCGACGCGCTGTGGTACCCGATCGGCTTCACCGCGGGGTACCTGGCGATGATGCTGTTCGTGGCGGCGCCGCTGCGGCGGTCCGGCGCGTACACGTTGCCGGACTTCGCCGAGGCCCGGCTGGGCCCGTCGAACCTGCGGAAGTTCTGCACGTTCTTCGTGATCTGCATCGGCGTGCTGTACCTGGTGCCGCAGCTGCAGTCGGCCGGGCTGACGCTGAACACGATCACCGGCCTGCCCACGTGGCTGGGCGGCGCGGTGGTGACGGGGATCGTGGTGGTGAACGTCCTGGGCGGCGGGATGCGCGCGATCACGCTGGTGCAGGCGTTCCAGTACTGGGGCAAGCTGTTCGCGATCGCCGCGCCGACGTTCGTGCTGTTCGCGGTGTTCCTGACCGGGCCGGGCAACGGGGCGCAGCCGGTCGACGCCTCGGGCGTGCTGCGGTTCCCGGAGAACGCCGAGGTGACCACGGTCGACCCGGTGCGGGTGCGCGTCGACGTGGCGATCGACCTGTCCGCGACCGGGCAGGTGAACGGGGGGCCCGTGGACGGCCCGGTGTACTGGACGCCCGGCCTGCACGAGGTGGGCGCGGACACCGAGCTGCGGTTCACCGCGGGGTCGCCGGTACCGGTGGTCGAGGGTTCGCCGACGTCCAACCACGACTGGCTGCGGCCCCAGACCGAGGGCCTGTCGGGGCTGTTCGAGACGTACTCGCTGATCTTCGCGACGTTCCTGGGCACGATGGGGCTGCCGCACGTGCTGGTGCGGTTCTACACCAACCCGGACGGGCGGGCGGCGCGGCGCACGGCCCTGCACGTGCTGTACCTGCTGGGGTTGTTCTACCTCTTCCCGACCGTGCTCGGCGTGATCTCGCGCCAGTACCTGCCGCAGTTGCTGGTGACGGGCAAGACGGACGCGGCGGTCCTGCTGCTGCCGACCACCATGCAGCCGAACGTGCTGGGCCAGGTGCTGGGCGCGATCGTGGCGGCGGGCGCGTTCGCGGCGTTCCTGTCCACGTCGTCGGGGCTGCTGGTGTCGGTGGCCGGGGTGGTGTCGACCGACATCCTGCCGGGCAAGGTGCGCGACTTCCGGTGGGCGACGGTGCTGACCGGCGCGGTGGCGATCGGGTTGGCGCTGCTGCTGCCGCGGGCGGACGCGTCGTTGACGGTGGCGATGTCGTTCGCGTTGGCGGCGTCGACGTTCTGCCCGTTGTTGCTGTTGGGCATCTGGTGGCGCGGGTTGACGTGGGTCGGCGCGATGGCCGGGCTGGTCGTGGGCGGCGGGCTGGTGATCGGCGCCCAGGTGGTGATGGTGGTGAGCTCGTACACCGGGCGGTGGGCGCCGTCGGTGTTGTCGCAGCCGGCGCTGGTGACGGTGCCGGTGGCGTTCCTGACCATGGTGATGATCAGCAAGCTGACCTCGCGCCGCAGACCCGACGACGTGAACCAGATCCTGCTGCGGCTGCACGCGCCGGACCCGCTGGGGTTCATGCGCGACCGGGACGTGCAGCGGTTCGGCACGGCCGAGGAGAAGGCCCGGGTGGCGGACCGCAAGTACCGCGACGGCGACTCGACCCCGTCGACCTGAACCCGCGGCTCGGCGGCGGACCGGTGCGGCTCGGCGGTGGGCTGTGAAATGGCTCACGCCGATGTTTGGGCACCGGGAGGTGGGCTACGCCCTCTTGAGAGTCCTGTCGACGCACGTCACCCTGGTGATGACCTGCGCGGTACCCGTTCAGTCCTGCGCGATGGTTGCCGAGAGTGGAGATAGGTCTCGATCGGGTGAAGATAACGACACCGATCTGGTTACCGGTGATTTCAATCACCCGAGTGGCACTTCGTCTCAGCAGCACTACCGCTCATCGCATCACTCGACAGTTGAGCGCACGGTCACACGAAAGGTCTTTCAGGCGTGAGCCAGGTCTCCCTACGGTGCACGGCGTATCAGGAACGCACCAGGAGGACTTACGTGCCGTTCACACCGTCGTCAAGTACGCGAGGAGGGGACCGTGAGCACCTCTGAGCAGCACACCCCCGACGCCCAGGGCAGCCACAACTGGGTTGATGTGCAGAACAGCCCCGACTTCCGTGAGCTACGCCGGCGGCTGCGCAGTTTCGTCTTCCCCATGGCCGGTCTCTTCCTGGCCTGGTACCTGCTGTACGTCCTGCTCGCCGACTACGCCCACGGGTTCATGTCGACGAAGGTCATCGGCAACATCAACGTCGGCCTGATCCTCGGGCTGCTGCAGTTCGTGTCGACGTTCGTCATCACGACGCTCTACGTGCGGCACGCGAACAAGAACCTCGACCCCATGGCGGAGAAGCTCCGCAACGAGCTCGAAGGGGGTCAAGCGTGAACGGCAACGCCCTGCTCAACATCGGTATCTTCGGCATCTTCGTCGCGGCAACCCTGGTCGTCGTCATCCGGGCCAGCCGCAACACCAAGACGGCCGCTGACTACCTCGCCGCGGGCCGTTCGTTCACGGGCCCCCAGAACGGCGTCGCGATCGCGGGTGACTACCTGTCCGCCGCGTCGTTCCTCGGCATCGCGGGCGCCATCGCGCTCAACGGCTACGACGGCTTCCTGTACTCCATCGGCTTCCTGGTGGCATGGCTCATCGCGTTGCTGCTGGTCGCGGAGCTGCTGCGCAACACCGGCAAGTACACGATGGGCGACGTGCTGAGCTTCCGCATGCGCCAGCGCCCCGTGCGCGCGGCGGCGGCGACGTCGACCATGGCCGTGTCGTTCTTCTACCTGCTGGCGCAGATGGCGGGCGCGGGCGGCCTGGTCGCCCTGCTGCTCAACATCACCGGCAAGGTCGGCCAGGCGATCGTGATCGCGATCGTGGGCGCTCTGATGATCGCCTACGTGCTCATCGGCGGCATGAAGGGCACCACCTGGGTGCAGATCATCAAGGCGGTGCTGCTGATCATCGGCGCCGGCGTGATGACGGTGTGGGTGCTGGCCAAGTTCGGCCTGAACCTGTCCGCCCTGCTCGGCTCGGCCGTGGAGAACGCGCCGAAGGCGGGCGAGAAGCTGCTCGGCCCCGGCCTGCAGTACGGCGCGACCGGCACGTCGAAGCTGGACTTCCTGTCGCTGGCGCTCGCGCTGGTGCTGGGCACGGCCGGCCTGCCGCACATCCTGATGCGCTTCTACACCGTGCCGACCGCCAAGGAGGCCCGCCGCTCGGTGGTCTGGGCGATCTGGCTGATCGGCCTGTTCTACCTGTTCACGCTGGTCCTGGGCTACGGCGCGGCGGCGTTGGTGGGTCCGGACAAGATCAGGGCGGCACCCGGTGGGGCGAACTCGGCGGCTCCGCTGCTCGCCGAGGCGCTCGGCGGACCGCTGCTGCTGGGCCTGATCGCCGCGGTCGCGTTCGCCACGATCCTCGCGGTCGTGGCCGGTCTGACGATCACCGCTTCGGCGTCGTTCGCGCACGACATCTACGCCAACATCATCAAGAAGGGTGAGGCGGAGGACAAGGACGCCGAGGTCAAGGTCGCGCGGCGCACCGCCATCGTGATCGGCGTCGTGTCGATCCTCGGCGGCATCGCGGCCAACGGCCAGAACATCGCGTTCCTGGTGGCCCTCGCGTTCGCGGTGGCGGCGTCGGCGAACCTGCCGACCATCCTGTACTCGCTGTTCTGGAAGCGGTTCAACACCTCCGGCGCGCTGTGGAGCATCTACGGCGGTCTCGCCGTCACGATCACGCTGATCGTGCTGTCGCCCGCGGTGTCCGGCAAGCCGACGTCGATGTTCAAGAACGTCGACTTCGCGTTGTTCCCGCTGTCCAACCCGGGCATCGTGTCGATCCCGGTGGCGTTCATCCTCGGCTACCTCGGCACCGTGCTGTCGAAGGAAGACGACAAGGAGAAGTACGCGGAGATGGAGGTGCGCGCCCTCACCGGCGTCGGCGCCGAGAAGGCGACCGCTCACTAGTCGCCGTTCCTCCGCTGGGGACCACGCCGGCCATCATCCTTTCGGGGAAGGTGGCCGGCGTGCTCCTTATCCCCGGTTCATGACCCCCATGGCAGCATGGACCCGTGACCGTTCCCAGCGTTGAAGTGTCCGAGGTGCCGGCGGAACTGCCGGAGGGCAAGGTGCTGCTCGACGTCCGCGAGGCCGACGAGTGGGCGGCGGGTCATGCCCCGGGCGCTGTGCACATCCCGATGAGCGAGCTGGCGGGCAGGCTCGACGACCTGCCCGGCGACTCCGAGTTCTACGTCGTGTGCCGGGCCGGCGGCCGGTCCGCGCGGGTCACGCAGTACCTCAACGCCAACGGCTGGGAAGCGACCAACGTCGACGGCGGCATGCAGGTGTGGGCCGCGTCCGGTCGTCCGCTGGTCGGTGAGGTCGACGGCGCGGAGCCCGAGGTCATCTGACATGGCACTGCGACCGCTGCGCGTGGACTGGGTGGCGAACCCGCCACCCGGCGCCTACCCGCACCGTCGCCAGGGTGCGCCGCGCCGGGGCTACACCGGCCCGCCGTCGTACCCGGTGCCACCGCGCTGGGGCTTCCCGCTGCTGGCGTGGCGCTGGCCCACGTCCGTGGCCACCGACGACCACCGGCCCGCCGACACGGTCGACCAGGTGCAGCGGGCGGCGCGGACCGCGTCCCACGCCCTGGGGCTGGCCGCGTTGACGGCGGTGTGGGCGGCGGGCAGCGAGACGTGGCGTTACGTGTTGCTGCTGCTCAGCCGGTACGGCGCGATGTCGGGGACCACGGTCGGCGTGTCGGACGCGATGGTCGTGGCGTCGTCGGTGGTGATGTTCGTGGCGTCCGCGGTCGCCGTGGTGTTCACCCTGCTGTGGCTGCGCCGGGCCCGGAACGCGGCCGCGCGCGAGGCGGGCTACGGCCCGTCGAGGTCGGACAACGAGGTGGTGATCGGCCTCGTCGTGCCCGGCGTGAACCTGGTCGTGCCCGGCTCGGTGCTGGCCGAACTGGAGCACGCGGCCCTCCGCGAACCAGCCACCAGCCGCCCGAACCCCTCCACCCTGATCCGGTGGTGGTGGGGCCTGTGGGCGTTCACGTGCCTGTTCACCGCGTTCACCCTGGCCTGGGGCTTCCGCTCCAGCACCCAGGCCCTGGCGGACGGCGTGCTGTTCCACGCCATCACCGACCTCCTGGGCGCCGCCGCGGCGACCGTGACGGCGCTCGTGGTCCGCCACATCACGGTTCTCCTGCTGCCGGTGGACGCGGCCGCCATCCGCCGGATGCGGGTGGTGGACGTCAAGGACGCCCCGGCCCCCACCCTGCGCCCAACCCGCGCCTCCGGCTCCCCCCGCTGACCCCCGCGCCACCTCTTCGCCCACCGACCCGCCTGCCTGCGCTGACCCGCCTGCCCGCGCTGCCTGCCTGCCTGCGCTGCCGCTGACCTGCGCCTGCCCGCCTGCCCGCCTGCCCCCGCTGCCGCTGGCCTGCGCTTGCCCGCGCTGCCTCCGCGCCGCCACTTACCTGCCCGCCGCGTCGGCTGCCCCGCCCTCCGCGCCTCGGCCGTGGAAGAGCCGCTCTGCCCGTCTCGGCCGCGGCCCCCTCCGAGCCGCAGCCCGAGCCCGCCCTGCCGATCCCGCCGCGCGAGCCCGCGCCGTCGATCCGGTCCCGCCGGTCCCGCCGCGCGAGCCCGGGCCGCCGATTCCACCCCTGCCGTGGCTGGTCGCGCTGGTCGTGGCTGGTCGCGCAGGTCGTCACCGGTCGGTCAGCACCCGTTCGGCGAGGAAGTCCTCCCAGGTCCGACGGCCGAGCGTGGCGCCCTCGCGCGACAGGTTCTCGCCCGCGCGGTAGGCCCGTCCCGCCTGACCCGGCATCCGCACCGGCAGCGTGACCCGGCGCTTGCCCCGCACCCCCAGGTACCCGCGCACCAGCTCGCCCATCCCGTACACCTTCGGGCCGGCCAGGTCCGGCACCCGGCCCGCCGGAGAGCCGACCACGAGCTCCACCAGGCGCTCGGCCACGTCACGCGCGTCGACCGGCTCGAAGCGCAACCCGCCGGGGATCGGGACGACCGGCAGCTTCGCCATCTTCGCCACCACCGTCAGCGCCAAGTCGTGGAACTGCGCGGCCCGCAGCGTCGTCCACGGCAGACCCGACTCGGCCACCGCCCGTTCCGCCCCGAGCTTCGCCCTGAACCACCCCAGTGGGACGCGGTCGGCGCCGATCGCCGAGATGTAGACGATATTCCGTACACCGTCGACCTTCGCCGCCGCACGCACCAGCCGAGCGGTCGCCTCCGCGTCACCCTTCGAGCCGCCGGCCAGGTGGAGCACGACCTCCGCGCCGTCCACCGCGGCCTCGACGCCCGCACCCGTGAGCAGGTCGCCGGTCACGTGCTCGACCCCGTCCGCCGGCCCGCCACCCCGGCGGCTGAGCACCCGGATCGTGAAACCGGCGTCCGACAGCAGCGGCACCACGAGCCGGCCCAAGGTGCCGGTACCGCCGGTGACCAGGATGGATGTCATCGTTCCTCCGAACGTGTCGTGTGGGTCTACCGCTACGACCCGCGGCGGAGAAGGGATGTGACACGGTGGACGACCGCGATCTGCCGACCGAGCGCTTCGAGGAGCACCGGCCCCGCCTGCGCGCGGTGGCCTACCGGATGCTCGGCTCGGTGGCGGAGGCCGACGACGCCGTGCAGGAGACCTGGCTCCGGTTCCACCGCGCCGACACCGACGAGGTCGAGAACCCGGCCGCGTGGCTGACCACCGTCGTCGCCCGCGTCTGCCTGAACGTCCTGCGCTCACGCGAGCACCGCCGCGAGGACCCGTTCGACGTCCACGTGCCCGACCCGGTCGTCAGCCACGACGACGGCACCGACCCCGAGCACGAAGCGGTGCTGGCCGACTCGGTCGGCCTCGCGCTGATGGTCGTCCTCGACACCCTCACGCCCGCCGAACGCCTCGCCTTCGTGCTGCACGACATGTTCGCCGTCCCGTTCGACGAGATCGCCGCGCTGATCGAGAAGTCCGCCGCCGCGACCAGGCAACTCGCCAGCCGCGCCCGCCGCCGCGTACGAGGTCAGGCTCCGACCCCGGACCCCGACCCGACCCGTCAGCGCGACGTCGTCAACGCCTTCTTCGCCGCCGCCCGCGACGGTGACCTGGACGCGCTGGTCGCAGTCCTCGACCCGGACGTCGTCCTCCGCTCGGACGCCGGCGCGGGTTCACGCCTCACCGCCACCTTCACCGGCGCGCGCACCGTGGCCGGCCAGGCGGTCACCTTCGGCCGACTGTCCCCGTTCGCTCGCCCGGCCCTGGTCAACGGCGTGGCCGGGGTCGTCGTCGTGGTCAACGGGCGGCCGCTGTCGGTCATGGCGTTCACCGTCACGGGCGGGCGGATCGTCGCCATCGACGTCCTGGCCGATCCCGAACGCCTGACCCGCCTCGCGGACGTACAGCGCGAACGGCTCGCCGTGGTGCAGGAAGTCGTGGCTGTAGGCGAACCCGAGACGTTCCATGACCGCCCGTGAACGGTGGTTGTGGGTCTCGGTGAAGGACACGACTTCCGCCGCCGCCAGCTCGGTGAACGCCACGGTCAGCGCCGCCCGACCGATCTCGGTGGCGTACCCCTGACCCCAGAACCGCCGCCGGACCGCCCACCCGACCTCCAACCGCCGCACCCCGTCGACCTCGGCGTGCGAGAGGCCACCCCGGCCGATCAGCTCGCCGGACTCGCAGTGGTGCGCCAGCCACTTGTGGACGCCCTCGGTCCGCCACGCGTCACCCATGTGCACGGCGGCGTTGAGGGCGTCCTCCTCGGTCCACGGGCCGTACCACTCGGCTATGCCCGGGTCCTGGTGGAGGGCGTGCAGTTCTCCGGCGTGCTCCGGCCCGATCGGCGTCAGGCGCAGACGCGGTGTGGTGTTCATGCGAGTCGGTCCTCGTGCTCCGGTTCCTCGTACTCCCAGGCCAGCGCGAGGGGAATGCGCCTGCCGTAGCGCTTGAGGGCTGATTCGGCGGACGCGTGCCGGCCGATGAACGTGCGGCCGGTGTCGGGATCGCGCCGGTAGACGATCGCGTCCGTCGTCTCGTCCTCGATGATCTCCATGCCCCACGCGAAGATCCGGTTGCGGTCGGTCGCGTCCACGAGGCTGAAAAGGTTCGCTTCCACGGGGCCGACTGTGCGGCCGGGAGATCCGCCCGATGCGGTGAAGCGCGACGGGAATCCCGCATGCGCGCGTCCCGCCGGATCATGCTGCCCTGTGCCCACCCCGCCACCGTTCCGCCGCCGTCGGCTGGGTCGCAAGCTCGCCCGGATGCGGACCCAGGCCAAGATGACCCTCGACGAGGCAGCGAGGGCCCTGTACCGCACCAAGTCCACCCTCCACAGGCTGGAGAAGGGCGAGACCATCCTCGACGTCCACCTCGCCAAGTCGATGATGGACCTCTACGACCAGTACGACCCCGAACTCCTCGACCAGGCACTACGCGCCCGCGAGCCCGGCTGGTGGACCACCTACGGCATCGAGAACCAGGGCTACATCGACGTCGAGACCGAAGCCGCGCACGTCTCCGAACTGGCGTTGCTGGTGATCCCGGGCCTGCTGCAAACGGTCGGGTACATGCGCGCGTTGTTCGAGGCCCACCGCCTGCCGCGCACCAGACGGTGGCTGGAGAACGACATCCGAGTCCGCCAGATCCGCCAGGAGCGACTGACCGGTCCGAACCCCCTGCGGCTGCACGCGATCATCGACGAAGCCGCGCTGCGCAAGGAGGTCGGCGGTGCGGATGTCATGCGTGAGCAGCGGCGACACCTGCTCGACATGGCGGAACGGCCCAACGTGACCATCCGGGTGCTCGGCAACGAAAGGGGCGCGCACGCCGGCATGGTCGGCGGCTTCTCCCTGCTCGGGTTCGAGGACGACGAGTCGCCGGTCCTCTTCATCGAGCACATGGCGGGCGCGGTGCACATCGAGGATGAGCAGGGGCTCCGGGAAGCTAAACTCATGTTCGAGTACCTGACTTCCCAAGCGTCGAGCCCGGCTGAGTCGATCGCCCTGGTCCAGCGGGTTCTGGCGGAGTGAAAGAGGCGATGCTGTGTCCACTGTGGACTTTTCGGGTGCCGTGTGGCGGAAGAGCAGCCGTAGTGGGGGCGCCAGCAACACCAACTGCGTGGAGGTGGCGTTCGCGGGACCGGCGGTCGCCGTCCGGGACTCGAAGAACCCTGACGCCGCAACGCTCGCGTTCCCCGCTGTTCAGTGGTCGTCGTTCCTGCGCGCCATCGACTCACGGCGGGTCACCGCCTGATCAGCGGGTGCCCAGACGGGCGCGTGCCACCTCGACCTCCGGCGCGCCGATGCGCTCCAGCACCACCAGGGCTTCGGACCAGTGCCGGCGGGCGTCCGCCGCGTCGCCCAGCGCCGCCAGCACATCTCCGAGGTTGAGCAGGCTCAACGCCTCCTTGTGCGGGTGGTCGAACCGGCGGAACATGGCCAGCGCCTCTCGGTGGCGAGCAAGCGCTTCTCCGTGCTCGCCCGCCGCCATATGTGAAAGTCCCAGGGAGTTGAGCGCCAACCCGACGGACAACCGGTCGTCGGTCTCCCGGAACACCGCCGAAGCCTGTCGCCCGTAGTCGATCGCCTCGCCGAACCTGCCCATGGCGCGGAGGCAGTCGCCGAGGCTGAGCAGGCACATCCCCTCGCCGCGCCGCGCACCGGCCTCTCGCAGCCTGGCCAGCGCACGTCGGTAGTGCTCGGCGGCGAGCTCGAACCGCCCCGCCTTCTCCTCCACCAGTCCGATCCCGCGCGTCGCGAAACCCTCGGTGCGGCCGTTGCCGATCCGCCCTGCCAGGTCGGCCGCTTCGCGGTAGTGCTCCAACGCCTGATCCGACTCGCCCAGGATGTGGTGGGCGTCCCCGAGTCCGACGAGGTTGGCCACGGTCGACGGGGCCAAGCCGATCTCCTTCGCCGAGCGGAGACCCGTGGCGTAGACGTCGCGGTAGTCCGACCAGTAGGCGCGAACCTCGAAGAAGCCCGCCATCGCCTTCGGCATGGTGGCGGCGATGTCGTGGTGTCCCAGGGCGGATGCCTGGGCGAGGGCGTCGAGCAGGTTGAACCGCTCCGCTTCGAACCACCGCAGCGCGGCGTCGACGTCGGTGAACACGAGCGGGGTGACCTCGTCGACCGAGTCGGCGGTCCCGATCTCGAGGATCAGGTCCGGGAGGAACGCCCGGCGAGCGTTCGCGGCCGACAAGAGGTACCAGCGCAGGCTCCGGCGGACGGTGTGACGCCGTGCGTCCTCGGTCTCGTCCGCCACCGCGCGGTCCGCGGCGTAGGTGCGCAGGAGGTCATGTAACCGCCAGCGGTCGGTGGCCGTCTGCTGGAGGAGGTTCGCGGTGGTCAACAAGCCCAGCAGGCGACGCACGGGGACCGGGTCGGAACCGGTCAGGGCTGCTGCGGCAGCCGTGCCGAAGTCGGCTCCGGCGTGCAGGCTGAGCAGCCGGAACAGCCGTGCCGCGTCGGGCGGTAGGCGGTGGTACGACCACGAGAAGACCGTTCGCACGTCGGCGAGTTCGTCGTCCGACGCGAGGGCGTCCAGCCTGCGGTACTCGTCTGCCAGCTCATCGGCGAGTTCGTCGAGGGTCAGGTACTCCTGCTCCACCAGGCGTTCGGCGACGATGCGCAGCGCAAGCGGCAGGTGGCTGCACCACCGGGCGATCCGTCCGGCTGCCTCGGGTTCGGCGTCGACCCGATCGGCGTCGACCAGGCGGCGCAGCATCTCCAACGACTCGGCGGGCGTCAACACGTCCAACACGACCGGTTCAGCTCCCTCCACGGCGATGAGACTGGACAGCCGGCTGCGACTCGTGATGACCGTCATGCAGGTCGGCGAGGCGGGCAGCAGAGGTCGGGTCTGCGCGGCGCTGACCGCGTTGTCGATCAGGATCAGCATCCGCTTGCCGTCGAGCAGGGAGCGGTAGAGGGCCGCAGCGGATTCCAGGTCCGCCGGCACGCGCTCAGCCGGCACGCCCAACGCGTGCAAGAAGAACCCGATGCCCTGCAACGCGGTCAACGGCGGACCGGCGCCGTAACCTCGCAGGTTCAGGTAGAGGTCGCCGTCCGGGAAACGGTGACGGACGCGGTGTGCCCAGTGCAGCGCCAACGACGTCTTGCCGATCCCCGGCGCACCGGCCACCGCGGTCAGTACCACCGTCTCCGGGGCCTCGGTCGGTCGATCGGTCACGAGGGCGTCGAGCGAGGCGAGCTGGGCCTCCCGGTTGACGAACTTCACCGGGGCCATCGGCAACTGCCGCAGCGAGGCCGGACCGCTGCCACCGACCCCGTGGACGGTGATGTCACCGTGGACGGTCCCGGCCTGCACCACGGCGGCCACCGGCCCGGTGACCGCGTTGCTCGTTGGTTCAGGTCGCTGTTCGGCCATCTTCGCCGGTCCCGACGAGGCCGCCGCTCCCTCGTCGCCGGTATCGGTGGAATGGCGTGCTGTGCGCCAACGCCAATTCCTTGTAGTGCACGTAGTCGGCGGGATCGGAATCGGTGAGCAGCTCACGGCCGATCTGCAGGCCGTCCTGGTAGTGCATGAGCACGACCACTTGATCGTCGAAAAGCCAGAAGTCCTGTGCCGGCAGTTCCCGGACCACATCGTCGTCCTGGTCAAGGACGCGGATGTCCTCGCCGGCTGCGGAGTTCCCCGGATAACCCCATTCGAACTGGCTGCGCTGGTAATCGGTCAGGGGTCGGGCCACGACCCGGACGCGCTGTACCGTTCTGTCGGAACGCCGGTAGGAGCGCAGGCGCTCGTGCCAGGCCGAGTTGAACCCGCTGGGCATCGGCAGGCCGGACCGGAAGCGCTCCAGCAACCCGTCCTCGCCGGCGACCCGGTACTCGGGCAGCGTCTCCAGCCGGAACGCCGATGTCGTGAACTCGCGCCACACACGCGCCCAATCGTCGCCCGCCAGCCAGTTCTCGTCCGAGCGCAGGTGGGGTTCACCCGGCCGCACGAGCGGCCTCCCGCAACAGGTCGACCGAGATCTCGACCAAAGCCTCGCCCGGCGACAACCGGACCCGGCCGGGATCGGTCACGATGACGCCTTGGACTGCGATGGTGCCGCGATCGGTGGCGTACACGGTGGGGCAATCGTCATTCTGGCAATCGCCCGCCAGTCGTATCATTTCCATCTTCAACCCCCTGGGATCGCTTGCAAGTCACACGGTACCGGTGCCTATAGCGAGGTCACAGCGCTGAACAGGTACTCTGCGGCGATTTGCCGCAAAATTGGGGAGATCCTTATTCCGGTCGAGTGACGAATTATTCCTGAAAGTGTATTCGGCTACGCTGGGTGTTGCCTTGGGTGGAAAAATGCCAAGTGGTGAGGACTGGAACGGCGCGCGTTCATGCTTTCCGGTGAACCGCGGCACGGTGGATGTTCACCGTCCTGACGCTCGCGCTTTGCCTTACCCGTGACGTCCACGTGCAACCGTGGCCTCATGCGGGCACTTGCGGCGGCACTGGTCCTGACCCTGCTGACCTCCGGCGTGGCGAGCGCGGGCGGCGACGGCGGCGGGAAGTTCGACCTCCAGGCGCACCGGGGCGGCATCGGGCTGACGGTCGAGAGCACGTTGGCGGCGTTCGGCAAGGCGCTTGAACTGGGCGTCACGACCCTCGAACTGGACGTCCAGATCACCAAGGACGGCCGTGAGGTCGTCACCCACGACCGCAGGACGAACCCCGCGAAGTGCGTCGACACCGCGCCCGCCGTCCCCGGCGACCCGGCCTTCCCGTACGCGGGCAAGTACGTGAAGGACCTGACGTTCGCGCAGGTCCGCACCCTGGACTGCGGTTCGCGCCGCTGGTCGCAGTACCCGGACCAGGAGCTGTCGCCGGGCGCGAGGATGCCGACGCTGGCCGAGGTCTTCGCCCTGGCCCGCCGCCACCGCGCGTTCGGCGTCAAGTTCAACATCGAGACCAAGGTCGAGGCCGCCGCACCGCACGAGACCGCGCCGCGCGAGCAGTTCGTCGAGGTCACCGCCCGCGAGATCCGCAAGTCCGGCTTCCACCGCAACGTCACCGTCCAGTCGTTCGACTGGGCCACGTTGATGCTGTGGCGCGAGGCCGAACCGCGCCTACCGCTGGTCGCCCTGACCCAGCCCGAGTTCCTGCGCCCCGGCTCGCCGTGGACGGGTGGCCTGGACCTGGCCGACTTCGGCGGCAGCGTGGTCAAGGCGGTGAAGAGCTTCGGCGCGTCCGCCCTCTCCCCGGTCCACGGCAACCCGCAGAACGGGAGGGTCGGCGACCCGGACTACGTCCCGTTCACGACGAAAGCCCTGGTGGACGAGGCGCACGCGCACGGCCTGAAGGTCGTCCCGTGGACGGTCAACGACCCGGCCACCATGCACAAGCTGATCGACGACGGCGTGGACGGCATCATCACCGACTACCCGGACCGGCTGCGCACCGTGATGGCCGAACGCGGGTTCAAGCTGCCGAAGAAGTACCCGCTCAAGCGCTAACCGCCCAACGGCGCTGGTGGAAGATCGGGTCGCGGCCGTAGACGTCGAGCGCCACGTCGGGCTCGGTGAACACGGTCCGCAAGCCGGTCAGGTGCGCGTGCCCGTGCCGGTGGACGTCCCGGTCCGCGGCCACGAGCTCGCCCGCCTCGGTGAACAGGTCGCCGAGCCGGTGCAGCGAGCGGCCCGTGCTGGAGACGACCAGGGCGGACGCGTGCTCGGCGAGCGTGATCCGGTGCGACCCGGTCCACTCCCACGGGCGCCACACCTCGTCGGTGCGCGCCGGGGGCGTCGTGAACCGGCCGGGTCGCGCCGTCGACCGCCGCAGCGCCCGCCGCACCGCGGGCCAGTCCGACGGCCGCAGCCCGACGTCACGGCGCACCACCAGCAGGTCGACGGGCCGGGCGTGACCCATCCGCCACAGCTCCTCGGGCGGCACGTTGTCCCGCGCCGGGACGAACAGCGCGCTGTGCCGACTGGTCGCCGCCAACCGCACCAGCGCGCCCAACCGCAGCAGGTCGGCCCGTGACCCGGTGACCGTCGCCACGCCGACGACCGGCTCGGGAGGTCGCAGCCAGAGGTTCCGCAGCCGTGCGGCGGGAACGAGGACGCGGTGCAGCGGCGCGTGTCGCACCACGGGGTGCGCGATCACCGACAACCGCATCGGCCCAGCGTGGCGGCTGCCGTGACGCGCCGTCCACCGCTTTACCCGGTGACGGTGCCACCGGGACGACTGGCCGTGAGCGGCAGGTCGTGGAGGCCGCGGATGACGAACTCGGCGCGGCGGCGGGGGTCGGCGGCCAGTTCGGCGTCGGGCAGCTTGCGGGCCAGGGAGGACAGGGCGGCCTGGACCTCGATGCGGGCCAGCGGTGCGCCCAGGCAGTAGTGGATGCCCATGCCGAACCCGAGGTGCGGGTTGGGGTTGCGGCCGACGTCGAGGGTGTCCGGGTCGGTGAAGACCCCGGGGTCACGGGCCGCCGCACCCAGCAGCGCGGCGATCTTCCGACCCGGCTCGACCTGGTAGCCGGCGATGGTGACGGGCTCGGTGGCGGTGCGTTCGAACAGCTGCAACGGCGAGTCGTAGCGGATCAGCTCTTCCACCGCGGTCGGCAGCAGGGCGGGGTCGTCCACCAGCCGGCGCCACTCGTCCGGGTGTTTCATCAGCGCTTGGACGCCGTTGCCGATGACGTTGACGGTGGCCTCGTGGCCCGCCATGAGCAGCAGCACGGCGGTCGCCACCAGCTCGTCCTCGGTCAGCTTCGCGCCGTCGGTGTCGGTCACCGCCACCAGGTCGGACACCAGGTCGTCACCGGGCGACCGCCGCCGCAGCGCGATCAGCTCCCGCAGGTAGGCGACGAACTCGGTGGCCGCGTCCTCGGCCGCCGCGCGCTTGTCCTCGGCCAGGCCGAACTCGTACATCTTCACGATGGCGTTCGACCACGGCTGGAGCAGCGCGCGGTCCCGCGCGGGCACGCCCAGCAGCTCGGCGATCACCTCGACCGGCAGCGGCGCGGCCACGTGGGCCAGCAGGTCGGCCTGTCCCTCGGACCGGATCTCGGCCACCAGCCCGTCCACCAACCGGTCGGCGAGGTCGGTGATCCACGGCCGCAACCGCTCCACGTGACCGCGGCCGAACGCGGCGGCCACCAGCCTGCGCAGCCGGCTGTGCGTGGGCGGCTCGTTCTCCAGCAGTGAGTTGCGGTGCAGCAGGTTGAACGACGCGAACTGCTCGACCGGCTTGGCGTCGGTCCAGATCCGACCCAGCGACCGGTGCCTGAGCACGGCGGACGCCGCCGCGTGCGACACCGCCACCGCGACGCCCAGCCCTTCGTGCCAGTGCACGTCACCCTCCGCGCGCATCGCGGCGAACGCGGGGTACGGGTCCGCGATGAAAGCCAGGTCGTGCTGGTCGAAGGACGCCACGGTGACGGACGGTAGGTCTTGAGCGGGGCTCGCGTCCATCCGAGTGTGGTTGCTGTTTCAAATATTCAGGGAGCTGTGACGTGAGGTAGTCGGGTTGACCCGGTCCGCGTCCCACCAGCAGCATCGCTGGTGTGTCACCTGAAGTCGTCGCCCACCGCGGCGCGTCCACCCGCCGCCCCGAGCACACCCTCGCCGCCTACGAGCTGGCCCTGCGGCAGGGCGCCGACGGGTTGGAGTGCGACGTGCGGCTCACCGCGGACGGGCACCTCGTCTGCCTGCACGACCGCAGGATCGACCGCACCAGCGGCGGGGAAGGCCTGGTCAGCGCGATGACGTTGGCCGAGCTCCGCCGGCACGACTTCGGCAGCTGGCACGGCGGCGAGCCCGCCGGGGTGCTGACCCTGGACGCGCTGCTCGGGCTCGCCGCCGACCACGGCACGCGGCTGTTCATCGAGACCAAGCACCCCGTCCGGTACGGGGCCCGGGTGGAGCGCAGGCTCGCCGAGGAGCTGGACGGGCACCGGCTCGACGTGGTGATGATGTCGTTCTCCGTGTTCGCCGTGCACCGGTTCAAGAAGCTCAGGCCCGAGGTGCCGACGGTCCTGCTCTACGACCGGTTGTGGCCCAGGACCAAGCCCCGCTTCGCCGACTTCGCCGGCCCCGGAGTTCACCTGCTCAGGCGTCACCCGGACCGGGGAGCGGGCGTCTACGCCTGGACCGCGGACGATCCGGCCGACATCGACCTGTGCCGTGAGCGCGGCGTCCGGTTCCTCGCCACCAACAACCCGGAGGAGACGCGCCGGCACCTTGCGGATAACTTGACGCCCGACCAGCCCTGAGACCGAGGAGGCGCGGTGGCGAAGCGGACAGCCGTGAAGAACAAGCCGGCGGACGGCGTCAACCCGCGGCAGCCGTGCCCGTGCGGCTCCGGCAAGCGCTACAAGGCGTGCCACGGCGCGGCCGGCGGCGGGGCGGACCTGATCGTCTCCCGCCCGTTCGAGGGCCTGGCGGCCGAGGCCGAGCTGATCGCGCTGCGCGAGTTCGTGCCGTCGGCGACGGTGAAGCTGCCGCTCAAGGACGACTCGGGCCGCGAGGTCGTGCTGGCCACCGTGCTGCCGATGGCCGCGGCGGGCCTGGTCCGCGCGGACGGCACCGCGTTCGTCGGCCTCCAGGTGCAGACCCGTTCCGGCGACCTCAGCCGCGACCTGGCCCGTGCCGTGCAGTGGGCGTCGACCGCGAAGACCGGTGACGCGCTGTCCGTCGTCGGGCCGGACGACGGTGCGAACCCCGGCCGGTTGCAGGACCTGCTGGACACCGGGGCCACGTTGAGCCCCGAGCTGCACGCCGACTTCGCGTGGTGGCTGCCGCCGGACAACGAGCCCGCCGGCGAGGTCGCCCTCTCCCTGGAGCGCGCCAACTCCGCGATCCTGCCCACCGAGCGCCTCGACGCGCCCGGCGTCGAGGCCGCCTACTGGGTCGACGCGGGCGACAAGGCGCACCTGCGCTGGGTGCGGCCGGAGCCGGAGGAGTCGTTGCTCGCGGCGCTGGCCCGGCTGTCCGTGCGCGGCGAGCTGGACCTGGGCGAGGGCTCCCGGTACGCGGGCTCGTTCCGCGCGCACGGCCTGCTCGTCCCGGTGTGGGACCTGGACCGCGAGCTGCACTCCAGCGAGTGGGCACCGGGCGCGGAAGCCCTGGGCAAGCGTTTGCAGGACGCCCTGACCAGCATCGACGCCGACCCGCTCACCGACGCCGAGCGGCGTGCGCGCGACGGTCTGCGCGGACGGCAGATCACCCTGCGCTGAACCTGTCCACAGGTATCCCCAGCTTTGTCCACAGGCACCTGTGGACAACTAGGAGGCGGAGTGATCCTGCGGATCAGCCCGAAGGCCGACTGGACGCGGGCCCGCGAGGACGGCGCGATCCCGCTGGACCCGGACGGTTTCGTGCACTGCTCGGACCCCGGCACGGTGCACCTGCCCGCCAACCGCCTCTACCCGAACCGGCACGACCTGGTGCTGCTGGTGGTCGACCCCGAGGGCCTGCCCGTGCTGTGGGAGCCGGGCGAGACCGAGGACGGCCCGTGGTTCCCGCACGTCTACGGGCCGATCCCGGCCGACGCGGTGGTCGCCGTGCACGAGTTCACACCGGACGCCGACGGCGCGTTCCGGCCGTTGCCCGTTTTGTGACCTGAACGGCGGCAACCGGCGGACCCGTTCGGGCGTGTACACCTCGACGGCGGTCGGGAGGTCGCCGGGAGGGGGAACGAGGTGACGGCGGTCCTGCCGGTCGAGTGGGTGGATCCCGGGGTCGACGCCCGGGCGGACTTCGGGGAGTTCGTCCGGGCGTCGCTGCCCACGCTGCTGCGCTACGGCCACGCGTTGACCGGCAACCCGCACGACGCCGCCGACCTGGTGCAGACCGTGCTGGAGAAGCTCGGTGCGCGCTGGTCGACGTTGTTGCGCAAGGGGTTCGAGCCGCTGGCGTACGCGCGGCGGTCGATGGCGAACGCGCACATCAGCCGGTGGCGGCGGCGCAGCCGGGAGAAACTGGTCGCGGACTTCCCGGACGCGATCGCCGAGTCCGGTGTCGACCGGTTGGAGCACGAGCCGCTGTGGCAGGCCCTGCGCGACCTGCCGCCCCGGCAGCGCGCGGTGGTCGTGCTGCGGTTCTACGAGGGCCTGTCGGAGCTGGAGATCGCGGCCACGCTCGGCATCTCGCCGGGCACGGTCAAGAGCCAGAACAGCAGGGCGATGGCCACGTTGCGCAAGAGGCTGGAGGAGGGGTGACGGTGGAACTGGACGACCGGTTGCGGGAGCTGTTCGCCGACGAGCGCCTCGACCTGCCCGCGAGACCGGACGCGGCCGAGGTGATCGTGACGGGCGCCCGGCGCCGACGGCGCGCGCGGGTCGCGGTGGCGTCGACGTTCGCGCTGACCCTGCTGGTCGGGGGCGGTGTGGCGGTGAGCGGCGTGGGCGGGAGCCTGCTCGGCGAGCCCGCCTCACCCGCACCTTCGACGGCGCCGCTGCCGGTGCGGACGTCGGGCTACCCCGTCCTGAGGTTGGGGATGCCCGCCCAGGAGGCCCGGGCCAACCCGGCGCTGACCTTGACGCGCATCGACACGTGCGAGTTCTACTCGTTGCCCGACGTGCCGGGTGACGCCGTCGCGATCTCACCGCGGTACGGGGTAGCGCGGATCACCCGGCCCGCGACGAGCGTGACCCCGACCAGCCTCCTGGGCGTCGGGACGCCGGCCGGGAAGGTGCTGGAGCACTACCCGGAGGCGGTGCGCCGGGACGACCTGATCACCGTCCGGTTGCCCGGCACGCCCGAGTGGCGCTACGCGTTCCCGCTGGACGACGCCGGCGAGGTGACGGCCGTGCGGCTGGAGCTGGTCGGGTCGGACTGCCCCCTGGGGGGCGGATGAAACGCCTGGTCATCGCGGCGCTGCTGCTGCTGACGGCGTGCGATCCGGCACCTCGGCCGACCGCGGGGCCGACCGCGGTCAGCGAGACCGCCGCGACCGACGGCGGCCAGGTGCTCGACTCGCGCGGTCTCGGGCAGGTGCGGCTCGGCCTGACCTCGGCGCAGCTGGAAGCCACCGGCGAGATCGGCGGCGACGTGACCACACCGGAGTTCTCCTGCCCCATCCGCGAGCTGAGGACCGCGAAGGGCTGGGTCGGCCTCCAGGACGGCGTCGCGGTGGAGATCCGGGTCGAGGGCGGCGCCCGCACGCCCGAAGGCCTGCGCATCGGCGACTCGCGGGACCGCATGCACGAGGTCTACCCGGACGTGCGGCAGTACCCGCACGGGTTCGTCCACGAGCTCGACCCC
Organism: Actinosynnema sp. NPDC050801; assembly: GCF_040673975.1. Classification (NCBI taxonomy): domain Bacteria; kingdom Bacillati; phylum Actinomycetota; class Actinomycetes; order Pseudonocardiales; family Pseudonocardiaceae; genus Actinosynnema; species Actinosynnema sp. NPDC050801. The sequence goes on from NZ_JBFAQZ010000001.1 coordinate 324,016, forward strand.
GAGACCCTCTACAAGTTCTTCTTCGAGAACGCCGGCGACACGCTCACCGGCATCAGCCTGGTCAAGGCCGACCGGGGCTGCCTGACCTGAGACGCCGCGACGCCCGCCACCGGCTGAGGTGACGGGCGTCGTCGGCTGTTCGGGCGCGCCGCTCGGGCGTGCTGGGGGGTGCCTACAGGGCGCCGCCCGCGGCCCTGGGCGCGCCGCCGTCGGCCACGTCGCCCACGGTCTCGCGGGTCAGGAAGGTCTCCACGTGGAACAGGTTGCCGTCGGCGCGGTCGACCACGGTGAGCAGCGTGCTCATCGACGCGACCTCCTCCACCTGCTCCTTGAGGAACCACTGGAGGAACTGCTCGCCGATGTAGTCGCCCTCGTCGCGGGCCGTCTTGGCCAGCGCCACGATCTGCTCGGTGACCTTCTTCTCCTGCTCCAGCGCCAGCGCCACCGGCTCACGCGGCGCGGCGAAGTCGTTGCGCACGTCGTCCACCCCGGGAATGGCCACCGGCAGGCCGTTGTCCATCAGGTACTGCACGATCATCATCGCGTGGTTGCGCTCTTCCAACGCCTGCTTGTAGAAGTGCGACGCGAGGCGCGGCAGGTCGTTGCCGTCGAACCAGACCGCGATGGCCACGTACTGCTGCGAGGCCGTGAACTCGTTGCGCACCTGCTCCGTGAGCAGGTCGTGGAACTTCGAGGTGCGCGCGGAGGCAATTTTCTTCAAGTTGACAGCCATGCTCGAAGAATAACCGAAAGTGCGCTTTAATGCATTGCAGGTAAGGCTTACGAAGGTAAGGAAAGGGTTGCCGAAGAAAGCTTAGGCAACCCTTTCCAGCTCATTCAGACCAGCGGCGCGCGGTCGATCGGGCACGACATGCAGCGCGGCCCGCCGCGGCCGGAGCCCAGCTCCGAGCCGCTGATCCGGATCACCTCGACGCCCGCGTCCTCCAGTCGCGCGTTCGTCTCCACGTTCCGCTCGTAGGCCACCACCAGGCCGGGCCCGACGGCCAGCGTGTTGTTGCCGTCGTCCCACTGCTCGCGTTCCGCGGTCACCGGGTCCAGCCCCGTGTCGATCACGCGCAGCTTCTCGATGCCCATCGCGTCGGCCGCCGCCTCCAGGAACGGGCGCCGGTCCTCGACCACGACGCCGCCCGCGCCGTCGGACCGGACGGGGAAGGCGAACAGGTTGTCCCGCACCGCGGGGTACATGACCACCGCGTCCCGGTCGACCATCGTGCACACCGTGTCCAGGTGCATGGTCGCCCGCTCCTGCGTGATCGGCACCGCCAGCACGGTGTGCGCCAGGCCGTCGGCCAGCGCGGACCGGGCGAACGATTCCGCGCCCGCGGGCGTGGTCCGCTCGCCGACGCCGATCGCCAGCACGCCCGGCGCGAGCAGCAGCACGTCACCGCCCTCGACCGGCGCGGAGTGCGCCCCGTACGCGCGGCCGGTCCGGCGGAACCGCGGGTGGTAGGCGTAGATCAGGTCGGTCAGCGCGGTCTCCCGGTCGCGCGCGGGCAGCGCCAGCGACGTGATCGCGACCCGGTCGCCCACCCACACCGACGAGTCGCGGGTGAACAGCAGGTTCGGCAGCGGGTCGACCGCGAAGTCGATCGGGTGGTGCATCTTGCGCACCAGCGACGCGCCCTCGGCCGCGGGCAGCTCCTCGAACGTCATGCCGGTCATCAGCGCGGTGGCCAGCTGGTCCGGGCTGATCGAGGCCAGGTGGGAGCGCAGCGCGTCGGCCAGGTCGATGCCCAGCCGCCGCTCGTTGACCGCGCTGTGGATGCCCGCGATCCGGGCGCGGTCGTCGTGCAGCGCGTCGACCAGCAGGTCGGCCAGCAACAGCACCTCGACACCGCGTCCGCGCAGCAGCTCGGCGAACGCGTCGTGCTCCTCCTGGGCCCGGTCGACCCACGGCACGCCGTCGAACAGCAGCTGGTCGTTGTTGCGCGGGGTGAGCCGCTTGAGCTCGGCGCCGGGCCGGTGCAGCAGCACCGTGCGCAGGGGGCCGACTTCGCTGTCGACTCGGGGCGCCGGTGCCGGCTCGTCGTCGGTGGACGCGGTCTGGGCGATGTGCGCAGTCACGGGATCGAGGGTAACCCGAGGTCGGTCGGAACAGCAGCTCTGAGTGGTCTGCGCCAGTGAAACTCGATCGTACGACGGCCTGAGAACGGCGATTCGTTGCGTCAGTGCCGGGTCGGACATTTGGAACGTTGCGTTGTGACGTGGACTACCGGTCCGTCGCTGTGGTTGCGGGATGATCGTGTTCTACCGGGGGAGGATCAGTGGCGGACTTCCGCTTGTTCATCGACGCGCCGGGCCGAACCGCCTCGGCGACCGGCCAGTTGCTGCAAGAGCTGGTCAGGGGTGCGAAGGTCGACGCGCGGCCCGCGCCGGCCGAGTCGCCGGACGGTTCGAAGAGCGGCGCGGGCGCGACCGTCGCCGAGCTGGTCGTCAACGGCGCGCTGCCCGCCGCGGTGGCCGCCGCCGTCGCGGCCGTGATCACGTCGTTCGTGCAGCGCGGCAGCGCGCGCAAGGTGACGATCAAGACCCGCGACGACGAGATCACCGTCGAGGGTGTCGACGCGCGCTCGCAGAAGGCCCTGCTGGAGGCGTGGCTGCGCGAGCACGAGAGCGAGGGGTGAGGTGGGTCGGCACGCCCTCCTGGTCGCGACCGGCGAGTACGAGGACGTCCGGCTGAGCCGGTTGCGCGCGCCCGAGCAGGACGTGGAACGGCTCGCCGCCGTGCTGGAGGACCCCGACGTCGGCGGGTTCACCACGGTCGAGGTGTTGCGGGACAAGGCCGACCACGAGATCCGCCGCGCGGTCGAGGACCTGCTCGCGCCGCGGGAGGCCGACGACCTGGTGCTGCTGTACTTCTCGTGCCACGGCCTCACCACGCCCGCGCGGCGGCTGTACTTCGCCGCGTCGAACACCTTGCAGGACCGGCCCGCCGGCACCGCGATCCCGCGCTCGTTCCTCAACGAGCAGCTGGAGGACTGCCGGGCGTCCGGGCGGGTCCTGCTGCTGGACTGCTGCTTCAGCGGCGCGTTCGTGGAGGGGTTCAAGGCGGCGGCCGGGACGACCGTGTTGGACGACCCGGGCAGGGACGGCGCGGGCACGGACGACGCCGGCTCCGGCTACGTGGTGATGACCGCGTCCAACGCCTACGAGTACGCGTTCGAGCAGGACTCGCTGTCCCTGGACGCGCCGCTCGCGTCGCTGTTCACCGACGTGCTGATCGAGGGCTTGGCCGGCGGTGGCGCCGACCTGGACGGCGACGGGTGGATCGACGTCGACGAGCTGTTCAAGTACGCGCAGGGCGAGGTGCGCCGCCGCCGGCCCGACCAGACGCCGCAGTTCTTCGCGCACGGCGCCTCGCAGCCGCTGCGGATCGCACGGGCCGGTGGCGCGCCCGGCCGTCGACCGCGGCGCACGGCGTCCTACACGTCCGGGCAGCTGCTGGTGGCGCGCGGGTTCCGGGCCGCCGCCGAGCCGGTGTGCCGGACGTTGGGTCCGATGGGCAGGCGGGCGGTGGTGTTCGTGGACCGGCGGCCGGTGGAGCTGTCCGACGCGTCGGCGATCGTGGCCGCGTTCCAGCCGGACGACCCGAGGGACTGGCTCGGCGCCGGGTACGTGCGCGACCTGGTGGAAGAGGTGCGGCGGGAAGCCGGTGACGGCGCGGCGTCGGCGGTGGCCGTGGCGGGGGGCGCGATCGGCGGACTGGTCGAGGCGATGCGCGACGGCCACAACCCGGTGCGGCTGATGCGCGGCGTCACGGCCGCCGCCGCCCGCGCGGCCGAGCTGATCGCGTCCGTGGCGGCGCCGTTGCGGGAGGAGGACGTGCCGGCGCTGGCCACGGCGGCGTCCGGCGACACCGAGGTCGGCTCGCTGGTCGGGCAGGTGGTCGCGGTGACCGGCCCGCGTGGACCCGTCCTGGTGGAGGCGAGCCAGGGCTTCGACCTGGAGTACGAGGTCCGCCGCGGGGTGCGCTTCGACAGCGGCTACGCGTCGAGCCTGTTCGTGACCGCCGGGGCGCGGAAGGAGGTCGTGCTGACGAACGCGCGCGTGCTGCTGGTGAGCGGGCGCCTGTCGGTCCCCGTCCACAACCTGGTGCACGAGGTCGGCGGGAGCGTGCTGGTGGTGTGCGAGGAGCTGCCGCACGACGCGCTGACGGCCTTGGTGTCGCTGGGCAAGGAGCTGCCGATCGCGGCGGTGGTGACCGACCAGGAGCGGTTGACCGAGCTCCAGGCGGCGGTGGGCGGCACGATCCTCGACGCGGACCTGCTGCCGACGGCGAACCCGCGGTCGCTCGGGCAGGCCGAGAAGGTCGTGGTCACGTCACGCGAGACCTCGGTGTACGGCGGCCGTTCGCAGACGGGCAACGCGGCGGCGCTGCTCCGCGCCCCGGCGTGGGCAGTGCCCAAGGTCGAACGGGCCGTGCGCGCGGTCCGCAGCGCCGCGCACGAGGGTGTGCTGCGAGGCGGCGGCGTGGGCTTGGCGGACCTGGGCGCCCGCCTGGCCCTGGAGGCCACCGGCACCCCGGAGGAGATCGCCGGCTGGCAGGCCTTCGCCGCCGCCCTCGCCGAACCGGCCGCCCGGATCGCCGAGAACGCCGCCCTGACCGTCGCCGACCTGGACCCGACCCTGCTCGACTCGGCGGGCGTGACCCGCACCGTGATCACCGCCGCCGCCCACACCACCTCCCGCTTCCTCCTGGTCCACTAACCCCCGCGTGTCCTACCTCCAACCCGCGCGTGTCCTACCTCCAGAACGCGCGTGTCCTACGTTCGCGTCGCGCGTGTCCTACGTTCAGGACCCCCGAGTTCAACGCTCAGGTCAGCTCGCCGCAGCCGCCACGACGACGGTCGCCACGATCGCGGACTGGACCTCCTCGATCGCCTTGCGCACGGCGGCCGCCGCCCAGTCGCCCTCGGTGATCGTCTTCAAGCGCCGGCGCACGACCGCGCGCGGCAGGCCGGCGAACACCTTCCGGTCGTAGCCGACGGCCTTCACCAGCGCGCACAGGGCCGCCGTGCGCGGGTCGACCGGACCGTCGCCGGTGATCGCCGCCGTCATCCGCGCCCGGGCGTCCACCTCCGCCGGCGGCTGGGCGCCGTCCGGCGTGGGGAACCGGGTGCGCGGGAACACCAGCAGCACCCGGTCCTGCTCACGCCGCAGCACGCCCGCGGCCACCAGGCCGTCGAGCACCTGGTCGGTCAGCTTCTTGCCCAGCTTCTCGATCCAGTGCGCGGGCTTGCGCGGCTTCTCGCCCGCGATCCTGGTCAACGCCCGGTCCAGCACGACGTGACCGACCGGCGCCGGGTCCAGCACGACGACCTTCTTGTCGATCACGTCGATCCGCTCCGCCAACGCCAGCTCGACCAGCAGCGCACCGGCCAGGCCGTACCCGAGCGCCGGTTGGCCCAGCCTGCGCGACCCGTCGTCCTCGTAGGCGAGCAGCGCCAGCTCCTCGGCCAAGGTCAGGTCGTCCACGACAGCACCCCCCGCTCCCTCAGATGAACCGCACGTCCGGGTGATCCGGCGAATCACCCCGGAACAGCGACGTGCCCCGACCCTTCAGGTGCAGGTCGAAGTATGCGGTGAAGTACTCGTACTGCGCGGTCAACGACCGGGTCGCGTCGATCTCGCCCACCACGCCCCGTCGCCGCTCCGGGCTCACCAGGTCACCCATCTGAGGCACGGCGAACTGCAGGTCGGCGTGCCGATCGGTCGGGTAGGTGACGGTGACCATCACCTCGCGGTTCTTCGCCGGTCGCCACGGGTCCGGCCGCCGGTCGACCAGGTGCAGGTCGGTGGTGCCGACCGCGTGCTTCCCGGTCGGTTCCGGCATGGTGATCACCACGCCGGTCGTGGCGGCCGCGGCGGGCACGGTCAGGGCAAGAGCGGCAACGGCCACGACGGCCGGTGCGGTGACGCGCATCGAGGTCCCCCCTCGTCGGGCAATGACCTCACTGTTCGCGACGGGGTCCTCGGCACGCGTCCTTCTGCCGGATGAACGCCCGATCCCCCGCGCGGATGACCCTGCAGGGATGACCCCGCGCGGATGGTTCAGGGCAACCAGGACACGTGGCCGCGCAACGCCGTGTAGCCGACGAACGCGACCACGTCCAGCAGCGCGTGCGCGACCACCAGCACCCACAACCGGTTCGTGCGCTGCCACACCTTGCCGAACACCAGGCCCATCACCACGTTGCCGACGAACCCGCCGAACCCCTGGTACAGGTGGTAGGAGCCGCGCAGCACCGCGCTGGCCAGCAACGCCGTGTTCTCCCGCCAGCCGAGCTGCCGGAGCCGGGTGATGAAGTACCCGACGACCAGCACCTCCTCCGCCCACGCGTTGCCCACGGCGGACAGCACCAGCACCGCGCTCCGCCACCACGACGAGTCCAACGTGGACGGCAGCACGGCCAGGTTCAGGCCCATGTTCCACGCGACCAGGTAGAAGACCAGCCCGGGGATGCCGATCACCGCGGCCAACCCGAGGCTGCCCAGCGCGTCCGGCCCGACCCTGGTCCGGTCCAGCCCCAGCGCCCGCAGCTTGATGCCGCCCTGCCACAGCAGGTACAGGCCGAGCCCGCCCCACGCGGCCAGCTGCACGACGCTCAGCAGCTGCGCGATCAGGTCCAACAGGTCGAACCGCGCCTGCGGGACGTTGATCGCGACCTTCTGCTCGTTGAGCGGGACCGGGTCCAGCAGGCTGTCTAGCAGCCGCACCAGGCTCCGCACCCCGGACAGCCCGAGCGTCACGGCGAAGACGAGCAGCAGTTCCAGCCGGTAGCCGCGGCGCGTCCGGGCGTCGAGGTCTTCGATCACCCCACTACGTTAACGACGCCCGCGTCACCGGCGTTGGGCGAGGAACGGACAGCCCATCAGGCGACGCAGCTCGCCGGCCAGCTCCTGCGCCGTGCCCACCGGCTGGGAGAACGCGATCCGCACGTCGTGGTCCTGGTCCGCCATCTCCACCCGCAGCCGCAGGCCGAACCGGTCCAGGCCGAGCGGCCGGACGTGACCGCCCTTCAGGTCGTCCGGCAGGTGTTGCGCGAGCAAGCCGACCACGTCCCGGTGCGACAGCTCCAGGTGACGCAACCAGTGGTCCTCGTGCGCGGCGAACGGGTCCGGCTCCGCCTGCGCGAACAGCTCCGGCCGCAACGACGTGGTGCCCTCGGCGTCGGCCACCACCAGCGAGGCGGGGGACAACCGGAGCGCGGACGCGCCGTGCCCGACGTCGAGCAGCCGCGGGTCCGGCCGCGCCTCGGCGACCTCCAGGGCCGCCTCGCGGGCCTGCTCGGCGGTGAGGGTGCGGAGCCAGCCGGTGATCCACAGCAGGCCGCGGACCGGCTCGCGCAGCTGCACCGGCGCCTGGTCGGCCACTTCCAGCATCGTGGTCAGCTCGGTCCGGCGGGCGGCTTCGACCAGCGGGTGCCGGTCGGGCAGCACGATCGTCGTCTCACCGCTGGGGTGGACGTGGTGCAGCACCGGGGTGATCCGGTTCTCCGTGCCGCCCGACGGCAGCAGGGCCGCGCGCCCACCCCGGGCGGCGATGGTGCGGGCCCGCTCCGCCGGATGCGGTGCCGGCGGTCGACGTGTCTCGTTCAACCGCTCACCTCCCAACTTAGGGCAGCCTAACTTGATGGGGCACCGCGGCGGTAGTCCCACGACCGGCGTAGCGCGTCCCGGCCCGGCGCACCCGGCCCGCCGGAATCGTTCACGCAGGTTAGGGGGCGCGCAACCGACGCGCCGAGCGGGGTCGCGAATGCGCCTGATCGGTCCGGTTGGCCGATTCGACGCGACCCGCGTCCGTCGTAACCTTGGCTCGCCTGGCGGAGGTGGCTCGTGGTCGTGCCCAACAAGCCGTCCACCCGAGGAGCGGCTCTCGATGACCGGTGGACCCGGTACTGCATGGAGATCGCCGGTCGGCGCGCGTTCGGCTGGGTGCTGATCGGCGCGCTCGCGTTCGTGCTGCAACTCGCGTTGATCTTCGTGTTCACCGTGTCGTCCGCCCTGCCGCTCTTGCTGCTGCTGTTCTCCGTGCTGGTCCTCGGGCTCGGGCTGACCCGGCGGCAGCCGTCCACCAAGGTGCTGGGCGACCACGCGTGGGTCTACGTGCGCGTCCACTGGCGCGCCGGGCTGCTCGTCGTGCACGGCCCCCGGCCGTTGGTGCTCGACGTCAGCGCCGGACCCCTCGCCCGCGGGCGGATCAACCGGCACCGGCGGGCGTGGGTCGTCGCACCGGACCGGGCGGGGAACACCGTCGTGACGTTCCGCGGCGTGCCCAAGCTCTTCCCCGCGAAGATCGTGCGCACCTGAGTTTGCTGATCATCTATTCGGTTACCCCGGAGGGGGAACTCTGGTTTGCTGGGAGCAGTGGTGGGCGAAACTTGGGTTGACAAGTGCCTGACCAGCGCGGATCGCCGCGCGGTCGGGTTCGTCGGGCTGGCCCTGCTCGCGTTGCTGACGCTGTGGGTCGTGTCCGAGTGGCTCGGCTCGCGCTGGGTCTTCCTGCTCACGCCGCTGTGCGTGGAACTCGCCGTGCCCGGGCTGCGGCACTTCTTCTCCCGCCGCGCGCTGCGGCGGCTGCTCGCGACCTACCCCCGGCACCCCGTCGAGGTGAACTTCGTGCCGGGGCGCACGCGCGTCGGGCGGCAGGCGTACCTGGAGACGGCGGACTCCGACCGCACGTTCCTGCGGCTGGCCGAGATCCCCGAACGGGTGCGCGAGAACATCCGCCGCGGCGGGCGCGTGTGGCTGGCCGGGCCCGACCCGCGCGGCCGGACGGTGGTGCTGACCCGCGGCGCGCCGTTCATGACCCTCGGACGGGTGGTCATCCGGTGAGGTCGCCCGTTCGCCCGACGAGCTGACGTGGGCTGACGGGTTGGCGGGTCGACGCGGGTTGACGCTGGTTGGCGGGTTGACGCCGGTCGGCGGGCTACCGGCCGACCGGGATGCCGCTCTGCTCTGCCCAGGCGGCGACGTCCTCCCGCCGCAACGCCGTGGCCAGCAGGTCCGGGAACCGGTCCGGGGTGCAGGCGAACGCGGGCGCGCCCAGCTCCGACAGCTTCGCCGCCAGCTCGTGGTCGTAGGCGGGCGTGCCGCTGTCGGACAGCGCGAGCAGCACCACGACCGTCACCCCGCTCTGCACCAACTCCCGCACCCGCCGCTGCAACTCGCGCGCGACACCACCCTCGTACAGGTCGCTGATCAGCACCATCACCGTGTCCGTCGGGCGGCGCACCAGTGACTGGCCGTAGGCGACCGCGCGGTTGATGTCCGTGCCGCCACCCAGCTGGGTGGAGAACAGCAGGTCCACCGGGTCCTTCAACTGCTCGGTCAGGTCCACCACCTCGGTGTCGAACACGACCAGCTTCGTGTCGACCGCCTTCAACGAGGCCAACGACGCGCCCAGCACGGCGGAGTACACGACCGACTCGGCCATCGAACCGGACTGGTCGACCAGCAGGACCACGTCCCGCAGCGAGGCCTGGCGGCTGCGCCGGCTGTTGCCGACCAGGTCCTGCACGACCACCGTGCCCTGGTCGGGCTGGTAGTGGCGCAGGTTCTTCCGGATCGTGCGGTTCCAGTCCACATCGGACAGCCGCGGCCGGCTCGTGCGGCGGGACCGGTCGATCGCGCCGTGCACGGCGGCCAGGAGGCGGTCGGCCAGCCTGCGCTCGATGTCCTCCACGACCTTGCGCACCACGGCGCGGGCGGTCTCGCGGGTGCGCTCCGGGATGGCGCGCGACAGCGAGACCAAGGTGCCGACCAGGCTCACGTCCGGTTCCACGCTCGACAGCAGTTCGGGTTCCAGCAGCAGTTGGCGCAGCCCCAACCGCTCGACCGCGTCCTTCTGCATGACCTGGACGACCGAGCTCGGGAAGTACGTGCGGACATCGCCCAACCACCGGTGCAGCACCGGCGACGACCCACCCAACCCGGCACTCCGCTTCCCGCCGGCGTCCACCGCGTCACCGCCGCCGTACAACCCGGTCAACGCCGCGTCCCGCCGCTGGTCGTCGTCGCCGAGAGCACCGAGGTCCCCGGCCGCGCCACCCAACAACAGCCGCCATCGCCGTTGCCGCTCAACCGCGATATCGTGCGTCACGCGAACATCCCACCCATCCCGGCCACCCAGGCCCTGTGTCACACAATCGGGTGATCATCGCCCGAATATGTACGGAAACACCGTTACCGGTCCTCGGTTAGAAACCATGAGGCCGCCGACAACCACCCCCACGTCCACTCCACGCCACCCGCCGCTTGGCCCGTCCCGACCGCCGCCGGCGACGCCCGCCGCACGTCATGCGCCGGCGCCCAGGAGATCGCGCACGTGACCGGCGAGACGCGCCGCGAGCTCCTCGTCCCAATCGCTCGCCGTCGCCGTCGCCGCCCCGCCCGCCGCCGTGCCCCTGACCCGGTCGCCGAGCATCCGGCGCTCCGCCGGGCTGAACTCGCCCACCGCCCGGCGCAGCAGGGGTAGCGCGGCCGCGAAATCGGCGCCCGACAGGCCCGTCAGCCACTCGTCCACCACACCGAACAGACGCGGGTCCGCGGTGAGCAGCGCGGCCGACCCGCGCAGGAAGCCCGCCACGAACGCCGTCGCACCGGCGGCCAGGGAGACCGCGCGGTGCAGGCGGGCGGCGACCTCGTCGGAGTCCAGGGCACCCGTTTCCCACAGCAGGCGCGTCGCGCGGCCCGTCGGCAGGCCGTGCGCGTCCGGCATGGCCACCAGGGACCTCAGCGCCCGCTGCCACGTGTCGCGGTGCTCGTCGTCGGCGGCCAGGCGGACCGCGTCGTCCGCGCCCTCGACCGCCTTGACCGCGCGTTCCGCCGTGTCCTCGTCCACGCCCCGGCACGCGATCGGCAGGCCGACCGCGCCGCGCGCCAGCAACCCGTGCAGGGCGACGCGCAGCAGCTCCGGGTCCGTGCCGCGCACCGAGCCGTAGCGCACGGTGGTCGCGAGGTCCGGGAGGGCGGACAGGAGCTCCAGGGCGTCGGTCGCGGCCGCCGCGCAGCGGTCCAGCGCCTGGCGGGACGCGGCGACGGCCTCCGGGATCTCGCACCCCACCGACCGGCTCAGTGCCTCCGCGGCGTCGACCACGCGGGTGGCCGCCGAGGCCCGGGCGACCAGCACGGTGCGGGCGGCGGCCTCGACGGTGGTGCCGTGCCGGGCGGCCACGGCCAGCGCCACCGCGAACTCCGGCTGCCAGTGCAGCTGCCACGCCTCGGCGAACGTGCCCAACGTGCGGGTCGTGTCCGGCGTGCCCCACGGGACGTCCAGCACTTCCAGGCGCCGCAACAGCTTCGAGCGTTCCCGATCGGTGTCCTTGCGCAGGTCCAGGCGGATCGGCTTGACCGCGGTGCTGGGTTGCAGGCGCAGGCGGCGTTGCAGGCGGGCCAGGTCCGCGGCCAACGGCGAGGTCGGCACGTCGTCACCCACCGCGCCCAACCGCTCGCCGACTACCAACTCCTCGTGCACCAGCCGGAGCGGGGTCGCGTCGCCGCCGCACAACACCGCCAACGACGCCTCCATCACCTCCGACAGACCGGGCGACGGCCGGCCCCGCATCGCGGCCAACGCGTCCGCCAGCCGCACCGCCTCCACCGCGCTCGCCGTCGACGCGGGCAAGTCCTCCGCCCGCAGCACCGCGCACACCTTGGCGAACCAGCGCGGCACGGCGTCGCCCCGTTCGGCGCACTCCCACAGGTGCGCGTACCAGCCGGGCGAGTCGACGCCCGCGCCATACCCGGACGACGCGGCCAGCTTGCCGTGGCTCCACGGCACCCACGTGCCGGAGATCTTCTTGCGCGGCAGGCCTTTCAGCGCGGCGGCGTCGACCGAGGCCGGAGGCAGGGTGCGCAGCGCGGGCACGTGCCAGGCACCGGCCACCACCGCGATCGGGCCGTCGACGTCCTTCAACGCCTGCCGCACGTTCTGCCGCATCGCGGCTTCCCGGCGCAACGTGCGGGCGTCCACCTGGTCGGCGAACTCCTCCCGCAACGCGCCCATCGCCTCCGCGACCGCCTCGGCCAGGTCCTGCGGGTCGGTGTGGTGCTCGACCACGTCCTCCCACCAGCGTTCCGGGTCGTCGAAACCGGCCGCCTCGGCCAGCGTGCCCAGGGGGTCGATCGCGGCTCGCGGGGCCTCGGCCGACTCCGGTGAGCCGGTCGGCTCGGTCGGTTCGGTCGGGGTGTCGTCCAGGGACGCGGCGGCGGGCAGGTCGAAGAAGCGCACCGGGACACCGTTGGCGTGCGCCCACGTCATCGCCCGCCACTCCGGCGAGAACTCGGCGAACGGCCAGAACGCGGCCCGCGCCGGCTCCGCCTCGTCGTGCAGCAGCAACGCCACCGGCGGCGTCAGGTCGGGCACGTGCCGCAGCAGCGCGTCACCCTCCGGCGGACCCTCGATCAGCACCACCTCCGGCCGCACGGCCGCCAGCGCCGCCGCGACCATGCGCGCCGAACCCGGACCGTGGTGCCGGATCCCGAGCAGCGTCACCCGCTCGGGCAGGGGCTGCTGTTCCCTCGTCATCAGCCCACCATGTCCTGGCACGCCCGGTACAGGTCGCGCCACTCCGCACGCTCCTTCACCACCGCTTCCAGGTACTCCTGCCACGCCGCGGTGTCCGACACGCGGTCCTTCACCACCGCGCCGAGCAGGCCGGACGCCAGCTCGTCGGCGGTGATCGTGCCGTCGCCGAAGTGCGCGGCCAACGCCATGCCGCTGGTCACCACCGAGATCGCCTCGGCCGTGGAAAGGCTGCCGCTCGGCTTCTTCAGCTGCGTGCGACCGTCCACGGTGGACCCGTTGCGCAGCTCCCGGAAGATCCGCACCACCCGGCGCACCTCCTCCAACGCCGGCGGCTCGGCGGGCAGCTGCAACGCACGGCCGAGCTGCGCGGCGCGGGCCGAGACGATCTCCACCTCGTCGTCCTCGGTCGCGGGCGGCGGCAGCACGACGGTGTTGAAGCGGCGGGCCAGCGCGGACGACATCTGGTTCACGCCGCGGTCGCGGTCGTTCGCGGTGGCGATCACGGTGAACCCGGGCACGGCCTGCACCTGGATGCCCAGCTCCGGGATCGGCAGCGTCTTCTCGGACAGGATCGTGATGAACGAGTCCTGCACCTCGGCGGGCATCCGGGTCAGCTCCTCGATCCGGACCACCGCGCCCTCGCGCATCCCCGTCATCACCGGGCTCGCCACCACCGCCGCCTCCGACGGCCCCTCGGCGATGAGCCGGGCGTAGTTCCAGCCGTAGCGGACCTGGTCCTCGCCCGTGCCCGCGGTGCCCTGCACGACCAGCGTCGAGTTGCCGCTCACGGCCGCCGCGATGTGCTCCGACAGCCACGACTTCGCCGTGCCCGGTACGCCGACCAGCAACAACGCCCGGTCGGTGACCAGCGTGCCGACGGCCACCTCCACCAGCCGCCGGTCGCCGACGTACTTCGGCGTGATCACGGTGCCGTCCGAGAGCCTGCCGCCGAGCACGTAGGTGACCACCGCCTGCGGCGACATCCGCCACCGCGGCGGGCGCGGGCGGTCGTCCGCCGCGGCCAGGGCCACGAGCTCGGCGGCGTACTGCTGTTCCGCGGCGGGCCGCAGCACGGATTCGGTGGTCACTGGCTTTCCTCCCGGTGGTTGAACGCCTCGCGCAGCTGCATGCGCAGGCGCAGGACGTCGAGTTCGACGGTGTGCTCGGGCCAGCGCTCGGTGATGCGCGCCCAGTCCGCGCCGAGCACCTCGGCATCGCCCCTGGCCAGCAGCACCGCGGGCGGTCGGCCGGCGCGCCACCTCGGATCGCGCATACCGGCGTAGCGGTCGAGCAGGTCCGCGGTGGCCCGCGCGCTCCACGGCGCCGGCAACTGCGAGCAGGCGTGGTCGAGCAGGTCGTAGTTCCACTGCCGCGACACCTCGACCACGGTGCGCGCGGCCAGGTCGGCGGGCAGCCCGCCGAGCATCTCCAGCTGCTCCATGCCGGTCAGCGACCGGGTCGCCGCGACCGCCCACGGCCGGGCGTCGTCGGCGAGCTTCAGGTTCTGCGCCACGCCGCGCAGCAGCGAGCTCGCCCACGGGCCGCGGGCGAGCTCGCCGGCGGCGCCCTCGTCGTCGGTGTCCAGCCGGCTGGTCCAGTGCTGCGGCGGCACGCTGGCCGCCGCGCCCCGGAGCCGGCCCGCGACACCCGCCTCGGACCCGTCCTTCATCAGGTCGCGGGCCTCGTCCGGCTCGGGCGCGAGCTCGGCCCACAGCTCGTCGGTCTGCACGTCGAAGCCGTCGGCGGTGAGCCACAGGCCGCGGTGCAGGCGTTCGGCGGCGCGTTCGGCCAGGTCGGACGCGGGCAGGGTGCGCAGCAGGCGCAACGCCTCGTCGTGCACGCCGATCGCGCGGTCGTCCAACGCGCGTTCGAGCAGCGGTTCGTCGTCCGGGCCCAGGTTCGCCTCCAGCGCGCTGACCAGCACCTGGCGGTCGGTGGCGCGCCGTTGGAGGTCGAACTGCGCGGCCAGGAAGTCGCGCGTCTTCGCTGGATCCTCGTTGCGCGCGCGCCGCAGCGCGGCCAGGCGTGACTGGCCGGGCAGGTCGAGGACCTGGTCGAGGTCGACTTCCGGCGTCGTCGCGCCGGTGACCGCCCAGGCCCAGCCGGGCCGGATGCCCGCCAGCCACCGGCCGCGGGCGCCGAGGACGGCGGACACGGCCGGGCGCAGGCCGGGGTGGGCGGTGCCCAGGCCCAGCAACGCGGGCAGCTCGTGGTGGCCGGCGACGACGCCCGCGGTCCTGGCCATGCCGCACCACTCCGTGAGCAGCACCTGGTCGTCCAGGGCCAGGATCTGGACCAGCACGGACCTCGCGGCCGGGTGCGCGAGCACGTCGTCGGAGGGCGGTGCGGCGGGCAGCGGCGGGGTGTCGACGGTCGGCGGCAGCTGCGCGCCGTGCGTGGCCACGCCCAGCGCGGCGAGGCGGTCCAGCAGCGCGGTCGGTGTGGTGCCCGACCGGTGGGCGCCCACCAACGCGGCCTGGACGGCTTCGTCCCAGTCGGCCTGGAGGGTCATGGCCGACCACCCGTGGCACCGGGTCGACCGGTCTGGCCACCCGTGGCGCCGGGTGGGGCGGGTCGGCCGGTCGCGGTTCCTCGTATGCAACCGAGGGGCGGTAACGGTGTTTCCGTACATTTTCGGGCGATGATCACCCGATCGTGTCGCGGAAGTCCGTGCTGCGGCTTGATCATCCCACGACCTCCGGTGCTCCGCCCGGCGTGGCCACCGCGCCCAGGCGCAGCTCGCCACCGTTCCACAGGCCCCACGCGTCGAACGGCTCGCCGCCCGTCAGGGCCAACGCCTGGTCCAGCGCCAGGTCACCCCGCACCCGTACCCCGCGCCCCGTCCCGTCGACCAACCACAGCACGTCCTCGGTGACCCGCACCGACGCGCACCCCAGCGGGTGCAGGCGCTGCCACGGGTCGGCCTTCAGGTGCTCCTCCAGCCCGGCCAGCGCCGCACGCCACGACTCCGGCGCGGGCACCGGCTCCGGCGGCCGCTCCACCAGCAGCTCACCCACCGCCACCCGGTGCGGCGGCACGCCGGGGTACGGGTGCAGCACCCCCTGCACCTGCACCCCGTGCGTCAACGGCGGAGCGGGACGGGCACCGCCACCGGCGTGCCGCACCGCCACCACCCACCCGTGCGCACGCCCCCACGCCCACTGCCGCACGGTCCGCACCAGGCCGTCGTCGGACTCCAGCTTCAGCAACGGCGCCCACTGGTCCGACCAGCCCGGACCGCCGCGCACCTCCTCCTCCGCCACGGAGAAGCCCAGCCGACGGCGCACCACCGCATCGGGCACCACCGCATCGGCCACCACCGCACCGGGCGAGGTGGACAACCGCGCCAGCAGGTGCATCCCGCCCAACCGGTCCGCCGCGTCGTGCGCCCACCGGGGCCCACCCGCGGCGACGATGCCGCGCACCTCGTCCACCGCCGACGCCAAACCCTTGGCCTGCGCGTCGACCATCCGGGCCTCGATCGAGTGCCACCACGCCGCGTCCCGCGCGGGCAGCCCCGCCAGGCCCGCGCCGGCCACGTCGGCCAGCCAGTCGGTCAGCCCCGCCACGCCCGCGCGCACCGCGTTCTGCCTGGCCGAGGCCGTCTTCTCCTTGGCCTTGGCGCGCCGCTGCACCGCCTCCGGCGAGTCGTCCGCGGCCACCGGAGCGGCGGCGGCGCGGTTGCGCCGGGCCAGCCACTCGTCCACCCAGTCGGGCGTCTCCGCGACGGCCAGCGGCTCCCGCGCGTCGCGCAGCTGCAACGCCAACGCGTGCTTGCACGGGAACTTGCGCGACGGGCACGAGCACTTCGTCGCCCGGTCACCCAGGTCGACGCACACCTGGTAGGGGTTCTTCCCGCTGCCCTTGCACAGACCCCACAGGGCCGTGTCGCTGCGACCCGTCCCGTGCCAACCGGAGGACCCCGCCAGCCGGGTGGCGCTGCTCGCCACCTGGCCGTCCGGGGCCTGCTCCAGAAGCGCTCGTGCGTCCATGCCGGCAGACGTTAGAGCCACCCACCGACAAAATTGGATCAATCCAGGTCGGGACCCCGACGTGCCCAGGACCAGGCGTACTTCGGGTCCTCCGACGCCAGCGCCGCCTCGCCCAGGTCCAGCGGCCGGAAGGTGTCCACCATGACCGCGGTCTCGTCGAAGTGGTCCACGCCCAGCGACGCCTCGACCGCGCCGGGCTGCGGTCCGTGCGTGCAGCCCGACGGGTGCAGCGACAGCGAGCCGAGGCCGATGCCGGAGCCCTTGCGGGCCTCGTAGTTGCCGCCGACGTAGAACATCAGCTCGTCGGAGTCGACATTGGCGTGGTTGTAGGGCACCGGGATCGACAACGGGTGGTAGTCGACCTTGCGCGGCACGAACGAGCACACCACGAAGTTCGGACCCTCGAAGGTCTGGTGCACGGGCGGCGGCTGGTGCACGCGGCCCGTGATGGGCTCGAAGTCGCGGATGTTGAACACCCACGGGTACAGGCAGCCGTCCCAGCCGACTACGTCGAACGGGTGGTTGGCGTAGGTGAACCGGGTGAGTCCGGCGCGGTGCCGCACGAGCACGTCGACGTCCTCGCCGTCCACCAGCAGCGGCTCAGCCGGCCCGCGGACGTCGCGCTCGCAGAACGGCGAGTGCTCCAGGAACTGGCCCTTGGCCGACAGGTACCGCTTCGGCGGTCCGATGTGGCCGGTCGCTTCGAGCACGAGGACGTTCATCGGCTCGGAGGGCACCACGCGGTAGGTGCACGACGTCGGCAGCACCACGTAGTCGCCCTCGGCGACCGGCAGCGCGCCGTAGATCGTCTCGACGACGCCCTCGCCGGACTGCACGTAGAGCAGCTCGTCGCCGGCCGCGTTGCGGTACAGCGGGCTGGGCGCGGTCGCGGTCACGAACGCGATGACCACGTCGGAGTTGCCGAGCAGGGTGCGCCGACCGGTGACCGCGTCCACGTCGGAACCCCAGGTCAACGCCGGTGTCCTGAAGTGCCGCGGCTTGAGCGGGAGGTTCGGCGCCAACGCGCCGCGCGCCTCCTCGACGGTGACCGCGTCGACGATCGCGGTCGGCAGGTGGCGGTGGTAGAGCAGCGCCGAATCGGCTGAGAAGCCCTCGACCCCCATGAGCTCTTCCGCGTACAGCCCGCCCTCCGGTGTGCGGAACTGCGTGTGGCGCTTTCGGGGGATCTCACCCACCTGGCGGTAGTACGCCATGGTTCACTCCGGGCGTTCGATAGTCGGACATCTTTGTTCATTGACCGGTACGCCACTAGCGTGTCAGCCGTGTCAAGCGCCTTCGAACTCCGTGCGCCCGGTCCACGCGGCACTCCGCCCCTGCTCGCGCGGCTTGTCGACGACGCCGCACTGTTCCCGCCGGGCAACGCATCCATGCCCGACGCGGTCCGCGGCCACCTCGACGCACGCGCCGGGGAATGGGCCGGTGCGGTCGGTCTCTTCCTGTGTCCCGCGTCGCGCCTCGCCGAGCTCATCACCGAGCTGATCAAGGTCAAGCCGGTCAAGCCGGTGGCCCTCTCGCTGGTGATCGACACGGGTCTGGGAGGTGTGCCCAAAGCCGTGTCGATCGTCGAATCCCGCAGCGAGCTCTTGGCGCTGCGGATGGTCGAGATGCCGGCCCCGTCCGATGTGGACGAGGTGTGGCTCGAACGCGTCTCGGAGTTCGTGCCCGAGGACGTGATCCGGGTGGTCGAGCCCCGCCGGGGCGGCGCCGAGTGGCTGGACGGCGTGCGCCGCGTCATCGAGCACGGCAGCTGGCCCAAGCTGCGGTGCGGCGGGGTCAGCAAGGAGAACTTCCCCAGCGTCGACGAGGTCGCCGACTTCCTGGCCGTGGTCAGCAGCGGTGGCGTGGCCTTCAAGGCGACCGCCGGGCTGCACCACGCCGTGCGGCGCACCGACGAGGCGACCGGGTTCACCCACCACGGGTTCCTCAACCTCCTCGTCGCCACCGCGCGCTCGCTGTCCGGCGGCGACGTGCGCGAGGCGTTGTCCAGCACGGACGCCGTCGCGCTGGGCGAGGAGGCCTCCGGGCTGACCGACCAGGCCGCGCACGCCGTCCGCGGCGTGTTCGCCTCCTACGGCTCGTGCTCGCTGGACGAGCCGATCGCCGACCTGGAGGAGCTGGGTCTGCTGTGAGCTGGATCGAGGATCCCGCCTTCACCGCCGACGCGCCGTTCGGGCCGCAGACGCTGCCCTACGGCGTCGTGGCCGGCGGTGTCGCGGTGCGGGTGGGCGACCGGGCGCTGCCGCTGCGCGGGCTGGCCCTGGGCGAGCGGCTGGAGCCGTTGGTGGCCGCGGGCTCCCTGGACGCCCTGCTGGCGGCCGGGCGGCCGGCGTGGAGCGAGCTGCGGGCGCGGCTGGTCGAGATCGTCTCGGCCACGTCCGCGCCGCGCGGCGCGGAGCTGGTCGGGCTGGACGGCGCGGTGCTGCCGTTCACCGTGGCCGACTACGTCGACTTCTACTCGTCGCGGCACCACGCGGAGAACGTCGGCCGCATCTTCCGGCCCGACGGCGAGGCGCTGCTGCCGAACTGGACGCACCTGCCGGTCGGCTACCACGGCCGGGCCGGGACGGTCGTCGTGTCCGGCACGCCGATCGTCCGGCCGCACGGCCAGCGGCGGTCGTCCTCCGGTCCGGTGTTCGGGCCGACCGGGCGGCTGGACATCGAAGCCGAGGTGGGGTTCGTGTGCGGCGGTCCGGTCGCGTCGCGGTTGACGCCGTCGCGGGCGGTCGAGCACGTGTTCGGCGTGGCGCTGGTCAACGACTGGTCCGCGCGCGACATCCAGGCCTGGGAGTACCAGCCGCTCGGCCCGTTCCTGGGCAAGTCGTTCGCCACGTCGGTCTCGGCCTGGATCACGCCGCTGGAGGCGTTCGCGGTGGCCAGGGTGACACCGCCGCCGCTGGGCAACGACGTGCTGCCGTACCTGGTCGAGGACCGGTCGTGGGGCCTGGACATCGACCTGGAGGTCGAGTGGAACGGCACCGTGGTGTCCAGGCCGCCGTTCCGCGAGATGTCGTGGACGTTCGCGCAACAACTCGCGCACCTGTCGGTGAACGGCGCTACCGTTCGGCCGGGCGACCTGATCGCGTCGGGCACCGTGTCCGGCCCGGCCCGCGACGAGCGCGGCTCCTTCCTGGAGCTGAGCTGGGGCGGGAAGGAGCCGGTGGTGCTCGACGACGGCGAGCGGACGTTCCTGGAGGACGGCGACACGGTGCGGATCACCGCGACGGCTCCGGGTGAGGGTGGTTCGGTCGTCGGGCTGGCCGAGGTGGTCGGCACGGTCGCGCCCGCCGACGAGAGGTAGAGCGTGGTCAGACCCGATCCGCGCGGCCGGTTGCCCGCGCCCGCGTCGAAGGAGAGCTCGCTGACCCTGGAGCGGGGCCTGGCCCTGCTCCAGGCGGTGGCCGACGCCGAGTCGGAGGCGCCGTCGATCAGCGAGCTGGCGGCGGCCATCGGCGCTTCGCGGGCCGCGGTGTACCGGCTGCTGGTGCCGTTGCAGTCACGCGGGCTGGTGCGGCGCGAGGGGTCGAAGGTGCGGCTCGGGCTGGGCGTGCTGCGGCTGGCGTCGAACGTGCTGCCGCAGTTGCGGCTGGCCGCGCAGCCGGCGCTGCGGACGTTGGCCGAGACCGTGGGCGCGACGTCGCACCTGACCGTGGCGGACGGGAGCGAGGCGCAGGCGGTGGCCGTGGTGGAGCCGTCGTGGACGGCGTACCACGTGGCCTACCGGGTCGGGTCGCGCCACCCCGTGCACCGGGGTGCGGCGGGCAAGGCCATCGGGCTGTCGCCGGAGGGGCGGCAGTGGGTGCACTCGACGGGTGAGCTCCAGCCCGGTGCGTACGGGGTGGCGGCGCCGGTGCGCGGCGTGCCCGGATTGCGGGCCAGCGTGGGCGTGGTGGCTCTGGAGAGGCTGGACGGTGACGTGGTGGGCCCCCAGGTCGTGAGGGCGGCTCAGGAGGTCGCTGACGCGTTGCGCTGACGCGTTACTTGGTGGTGGGCGGTTGTGGTACCACCGCTGCGGTGCCCTTGCCGAGCCTTTGCTGCTTCAAACTGCACCCGGCATGCCCCACGCTGGTCACAACCGGTTCCTCGAACGTCCCTCCGAGCGCCACACCGTCGATGGTGCGTCCTGCGCAGTCGGCGGGGAGTCCCTCGTCGACCAAGAGGCGCCGGTCGTCGGTGAAGTGGATGTCGACCCGGAACGGTGTGGTCACCGGTGCTCCGTTCGCGGGAGCGGTCGCCCAGATGAAAGCCGCGATCGAGAGCGTCGCCACCACTCCGAGCCAGGGCAGGCGTCGGACGAGTCGTCGGTACCTGCGGTGTACGTCGGCCAGATTCACCGTGGTCGTGACACGTTCGGCGATGTCTTCGACCATCTGCAAGCGCTGCAGGAGCCGCTCTTCGTCGCCGTCTTCGCCCGCGGAGTAGGAGACGCGGCCGGCGGAATCTCCCACGAGGCTGGAGTCGAGCGAGGTGCGTCCCGTCTCCCGCAATTCCACCACAGCGACGAACGTGGCGCGGTGGTGCCGGTAGAGCTTTCCCAGGTCGAGTTCCGTCGTCGGCGTGATGAGCGCGCGGCGGCCCTGGAGTTCCTCGTGTGCCCAGTGTTTCCGCCACTCCTGCGGCCTGGTGGATTCGAGGTGCGCGAGGCCGGTCAAGGTCCAGCCGGGAGGGATGAGGACCCGGGCGGCCAGGTAGAGAACCGTGCCGGTGCAGCCGAGCGCGAGGAACGCCGTCGGCACCGAACCCAGGAATCGGGGAAGCGTCAACTCGTCGATCCGACTGACGGCGCTCACCTGCACACCCGCCAGCAGGACGGCGAGGATGGCGGCCGAGGCACCAACCAACCACCGCGCCGCGGAGCGGACCGATTCGAGTTCCTGTGCCGGACCGCCCGGCCAAGCGGCACTGCCTTGACCTGGATCTTTTGTCTCCATGGCGAGTGTCCCTTGACAACAGGGGGGCATGTACTACAAAAATACTACAACCACGCGGTTCGTGGTGGTGACGTTAGGGGTGGTGCATGAGACCGGCAGAACGTGGGAGCCCTGCAGCTCCCTCGCGCAAGAGCGGTCCACAGGACCGCCAGGTGCCCGCGCTTGCGCACCTGATGCGGACGCACCGAGCGGTGATGACCACCCGGTCGCTCCGCTCCTCCCGTCGAGGAGGTGTGGCCGACTTACCACCCCTGCGCCGCTGCCTCCCGGGGGATGGTGGGCCGCCGTGCGGTACCGCCGCGAAGAGTCGCCGGATGCGAGGGGTTCGCGTCGTCACGGGCGGACGAGGACGTCTACCGCGTCTCGTGGCGCATTAGCGCGTCTATTCCGCATGACGTGCCGACCACCTCCGACTAGCTTGTCGAAGTGTGACTGATCTCCGGGAGAAGCGATGAGGACGAGGACCGAGCTGGCGAACGTCAAGACCTACACCATGCGTGAGCTGAATCAGAGCACGGCTCAGGTATTGGAGGAGATCAACGACTCGCACCAGCCCGCGGTCATCACCAAGCATGGTCGCTTCATCGCCCTGATCACCCCACTGCGTGACGTCGAGATCGAAGAACTGGTGCTCACGCACGGGACGATCGGCGAGGTGTTGGACGAACGTGCCGTCGAAGAGCACCCGAACGTCATGTCGCCTGCCCAAGTGCTGCAGCAGATAGTGGACCGCAAAAATCGGTAGAGATAACCTGGCTGTCAGTAGTGGGATTGGTCCGGTCGGGTGGTGACTTGCTGAGTCGGGTATACCCGGTCGAGTGATCGAACACAATGGCGGCCGTGTATGAAGTCGAGTGGACCGACGCTGCGGCGGAAGACCTGTACCTGAAGGTTTCCTCGGCCGTCGCCGAGGAACTCCTGGCCGTCAGCCGGGACGCGCTGGACCTTCCCCCGTCGGAGTACGGGGGTCCACTCGGTGACAGGTTGTGGAGAAGGGGTGTCTCGCGCCAGCGCCAGAAGCAACTCGACGCTGTCACCGGCACACTTGACGACTTCGACGAATCCCGGCCGGATGCGTGGGACTACGTGCTCGTCTACCAGGTGCGCGGTCTGCGGAGGTCGCGATACCGGGTGCTTGCCGTGATCTCCAACGGCGAACTCGCGGCGGCATTGAACGAGTGGCCCGGCCTTGACGCCCCGCCGTGGGCCGACTGAACCAGCCACATCCGCCGGGCGACCCGGTGCCGGTCTGGGTGAGCGCTTCACCTCGGACCGCGGAACCGGCGATCTGAGCCGTGCTGAACTCAGACAGTCGGTGAGTCGGATTCGGCGGGGTGGATTTCGAGGACGCCGTCTTCGTGGAGGACGATCCGACGACCGGGATAGGTGCGTTGGGCGATCTCCACGTCGCGCTCGTCGAAGTCGCCGTAGAACACTGGGATGCCACGCATCAGTTCGCACTTCTCGGTGCCGGTCGGCCAGCGGTAGGCCCAGGCGTCGATGCTGAACTCCACGTGCGGCGGCGGTAGGTCTGGAGTTTGCTGATCTCGCATGTGACGACTCTGGCGGACCGGTCCGGCGGTTCGCCATTCCCTGAACGAACGGAAATGCGGCGGCGTCGGACCGGTGGTCAAAGGTCGCGGCCGAAGACACTGTGGATGGTAGTGCGAAGGGCTTGCGCCGCGTCTCCGGCGGACCTCCGGCCGGCGTCGACCTCTCCGCTCGCCGCGTGCGTCAGCGACACCGCGACAGCGACCAGCCAGTCGAGCGTCAGGTCGGTGTCGAACTCGCCCGTCTCCCGATCCCGCCGGATCACCCGCGCAAGTCGGTCGGCGAGCGGCACCTAGCCCGTGACCGCCTGCCACAGGGCGAACAGGGCGAACGCGGCGAACACGAAGCCGCTCACCCGCTGGATCAGGTGGGTCGGGATGCGGGTGGCGATGCGGCGGCCCACCAGCACCGCGATGGCGGCGACGGTGGCCAGCGCCAGGAACGCGCCCAGGCCCACGAACACGGGGCTGGCGTAGCGGGCGGACAGGGCGGCGGTCGCGAGTTGGGAGGCGTCGCCCCACTCGGCGGCGAACAGGACGCCGAACGACGTCAGCGCCGCACGCAGGAACGTCACCTGACCAGGGCCGTTCGCGGTGGCGTCGGCTCCGTCGCCGTCCTCGGAGAAACCCTCCTTGAGCAGCAGGAACGAGCCGATGCCGAACAGCACGGCGACCACGGCCGCGACCACCCGGTCGGGCAGGAGGGTGAGCACGCCGCCGAACGTCGCGGCCACCACGCACTGGATCGCGAACGCGGCCGTGACACCCGCGAACACCGGCCACGCCCGGTACCTGGTGGTGAGCACGAGCGTGGCGACCATGGTCTTGTCCGGCAGCTCGGCCAGGAAGACGATCGCGAAAGCCGTCGCGAGGGCGATGAGTTCAGGTGCCACGGGAACCTCCGTCGTCCGAATGAACCCGGACGGAGGCAGCACGACCCCGACCGGGCGTGGTGCGCTGCCCGGCCGGAGGTCTCGTTCGCCCGTTCCGCGTGCGGATCGGGTGAGGGACCGGATCCGCGCAAGGCGGACCAGTATGTCGATCCTCTCGCCCCGGTCGTGGTGACCCGGGGGAACTACTCCCCTCTGGCGTCCACATAGTACCCGGCGCACCTGCCGCCGCCGGACGTGACGGCGGACACCGGGAGCCGCAGACACCGGGAGCTGAGGACGCCGGGAGCGCGGACACCGGGCGCCGGCACACCCAGGACCTTGGTCCCGGTCCACGGGGGACCCTCGTACCTGAGGAACGCCGCGCTCCGGATCTACGTTCGACTCGTGGACGTCCTAGACCTGGCGCGGTGGCAGTTCGGCATCACCACCGTCTACCACTTCCTGATGGTGCCGCTGACCATCGGGCTCTCCCTGCTGGTGGCCGGGATGCAGACCGCGTGGGTGCGCACGGGCGACCGCAAGTACCTGGCGATGACGAAGTTCTGGGGCAAGCTGCTGCTGATCAACTTCGCCATGGGCGTGGTCACCGGCATCGTGCAGGAGTTCCAGTTCGGCATGACGTGGAGCGCCTACTCGCGCTTCGTCGGCGACGTGTTCGGCGCGCCGCTGGCCATGGAGGGCCTGGTCGCGTTCTTCGTCGAGTCCACGTTCCTCGGCCTGTGGATCTTCGGCTGGGACCGGTTGCCGAAGAAGGCGCACCTGGCCTGCGTGTGGGCGTTCTCGCTGGCCACGATGGCGTCGGCGTACTTCATCCTGGCCGCGAACTCGTGGATGCAGCACCCCGTCGGCGTGGAGCTGGTCGACGGGCGTCCGCACCTGACCTCGATCTGGGCGGTGCTGGGCAACAACACCGTGCTGGCCGCGTTCCCGCACACGATCTTCGGCGCGTTCGCCGTCGCGGCGACGTTCCTGGCGGGCGTCGCCGGGTGGCACCTGTGGCGGCGCGCCGACGACGAGCCGGTGTGGCGCGCCTCGGTGAAGCTCGGCGCGTGGGTGGGCGTCGTGGCGTTCACCGGGCTCGCGATCAGCGGCGACGCGCAGGGCAAGCTGATGTTCGAGCAGCAACCGATGAAGATGGCGGCGGCCGAGGCGCTGTGCCACACCGAGTCGCCCGCCGCGTTCTCGGTGTTCGCGCTGGGCGACGTGTCGCGGCCCGACTGCGAGAACGTCAAGAGCATCACGGTGCCCGCGCTGCTGTCGTTCCTGGCGCACAACGACTTCACCACCGAGGTCAAGGGCATCGAGGACCTGGTGCCGATGTACCAGGAGAAGTACGGCGCGAACTACCCGGTCGACCCGAAGCTGGGCGAGCTGTCGGGCAAGCCGATCGACTACGTGCCGAACCTGCCGGTCACGTACTGGGGCTTCCGGCTGATGATCGGGTTCGGCGCCATCGCGGCCGGGGTGGGGCTGCTGGTCCTGTGGCTGACGCGCGGCGGTCGGGTGCCGCGCGGGCGCTGGTTCGCGTGGCTGGCCCTCGGCGGCATCGCGACGCCGTTCCTGGCCAACAGCTTCGGCTGGATCTTCACCGAGATGGGTCGGCAGCCGTTCGTGGTGGTGCCGAACCCGAGCGGGGTGGACGGGGTGTGGATGTTCACCGCGCGTGCCGTGTCGTCGTCGACACCGGGGGAGGTGTTGACGTCGTTGGTCGCCTTGACGCTGGTCTACGGGGTGCTGGCGGGCGTCGAGGTGTTCCTGATCCGGCGGTACGTCCGCGCGGGGGTCGCGGGCGTACTGCCGGCTCGAAAGGGCGATGACGAGAACGAGACCGACGAGAACAAGACCGACGGGCACAAGACCGACGGGCAGAAGACCGACGACGACGTCCTGTCGTTCGCCTACTGAGAGGGGGAGCCGTGGAGACGCTCTGGTTCTGCGTGATCGCCCTGCTGTGGCTGGGCTACCTGTTCCTGGAGGGGTTCGACTTCGGCGTCGGCATGCTGCTGCCCGTGCTCGGGCGGTCGGAGCGCGAGCGGCGGGTGCTGATCAACACCATCGGGCCGGTGTGGGACGGCAACGAGGTGTGGTTGCTGGTGGCGGTCGGCGCCACGTTCGCCGCGTTCCCCGCCTGGTACGCGGCGCTGCTCAGCTCGACCTACCTGCCGCTGACGTTGTTCCTGCTGGCGCTGATCGGGCGCGGGGTGGCGTTCGAGTACCGGGGCAAGGTCGACTCGGCGCGGTGGCGGCGGGTGTGGGACCGGGTGATCGTCGCCGGGTCGTGGACGGCCGCGCTCAGCGTCGGCCTCCTGCTGTCGGTGACCGTGTTCGGCATGCCGCTGGACGCGGCGGGCGACCGGGTCGGCTCGGCGTTCGCCTCGATCCGGCCGGAGACGCTGCTCGGCGCGGTGGCCGTGGCCGGGTACGCGTTCGTGCACGGCGCGGTGTTCCTGGCCCTGAAGACCGAGGGCGAAGTGCGGGAACGTGCCCGCGCCCTGGCGCTGAGGGCCGCGCCGGTGGCGTTGCTGCCGTTGCTGGTGCTGCTGCTGGTCGTGCAGCTGCGGTTCGGGTCGGTGTGGACGTGGGGCACGTCGATCCTGGTGGCGGTGGCCGCGCTCGGCGCGTACGGGCGTCTGGTGCTGCGGCGCGAGGGGCAGGCGTTCGCGTTGATGGGCGTGGTGGTGGCGGCGACGGTGGCCGCGCTGTTCGGCGCGCTGTACCCGGACGTGCTGCCGTCCACCCTGGACCCGGCGTGGTCGCTGACGGTGGCCGGCGCCGCGTCGAGCCCCTACACGCTGACCGTGATGACCTGGGTGGCCGCGTTCGGCACACCCGCCGTGCTCGTCTACCAGGGTTGGACGTACTGGGTGTTCCGCAAGCGGATCGGCACCCGGCACATCCCGGCCGTGTCCGTTCCTGCGGTGTCCGATCCCGCTGTGTCGGATCCCGCTGTGTCGGATCCCGCTGTGTCGGATCCCGCTGTGTCGGATCCCGCTGTGTCGGATCCCGCTGTGTCGGATCCC